>JAAZZY010000016.1 GCA_014239035.1 Chlamydiia bacterium | reverse complement strand
TTTCGATAATCACTGAGATATACATTACCATTTTGGTATGAATAGGTAAGAATGTTGGCATTAAAAGCAATCGCATTGTATGCGCCATCACCACTGAAAACACTTTCCCATACTGTTTTTTCATTTTTTATTTCAGACTTCCAGGTGCCATTATCCTGCATTCCACCTATAACTAAATCTGGTTTTGTTTTTGAAGGGTCAATCGATACATGATAAAATTGAGTCGTATAATATCCATTATTCATGGAAGTCCAGCTCACTTTATCAGCTGTATTATCCACATGCTCTGTAAGAGAAACTCGCAGACAGCTCTCGGAGCTTTTTAACCGTAGAGCCTATCCTCAAAATGAACAGGTTTTAACTACGCTTATCGAAAAAAGAGATCGTCTTGCCAAATTATTAGGCTATCAAAGCTATGCCCATTACTCACTTTCTGAAAATATGATCAAAAGCCCTGAATCAGCAAACTTGTTCTTACAAGAGCTCTGGACAAATTCCTCACCCAAAGCATTTGTAGAATTTACAGCCCTCACAGAAAACCTTCCTAAGGGAGTTACACTAACAACTGATGGGAAATTAGCCTCATATGATTATGCCTACGTTTTTGACCAATATAAGAAAAAGAATTATCAACTAGATGCTGAAGAAATAGCCCAATATTTTTCATTAGAAAATACTTTTAATGGGCTAATGCAGATCTATGAAGAATTTTTTAATATTCAAATCAAAGAAATGCCGATTTCTGGTCTTTGGCATGAAGATATCAAACTTTTAGCTATTAAAGAAAAAAATGGCTCTCTAATTGGATATGTCGTCTTAGATCTTTTTCCCAGAGAAAATAAGTATTCTCATGCCTGTGATTGCCCAGGTGTTGCCAGTAGAGTCAAATCTAGAGGAAAAGTATCTCCAGGGCTCGATGTAGTTATCGCCAATTTTACAAAGCCCACAACAGAGACTCCTTCTTTGCTAAAACATCGAGAAGTCACAACTTTATTTCATGAATTTGGTCACGCAATTCACGATCTTTTTGCATATCACGAATATGCATGTTTTTGTGGGATAGGACCTTTTGTAAAAATGGACTTTGTTGAGCTTCCTTCTCAAATGCTTGAAAATTGGATGTGGGAACCCTCAATATTGAAAAAGATAAGTAGCCACTACCAAACAGGAAAAGCCCTTAGCGATTCACAAATAACCAAGCTCATACAATGTAAGAAGCTAGACTCAGGAAATATGCTTCAAAGGCAATGCTTCCTTTCCTATCTTGCTTTAAATTATTACTTAGAAGGTGAAAACAAAAATGTAGATCAACTTTTCGGAAAGCTCCATAAACAAACCAGACCTAATACAGAATTTTCACCTAACAATAAGATGTATGCTTCATTTGGTCACTTAACAGGTTATGGACCTTCTTATTATGGGTATATGTTTTCTCTGGTCTCTGCATCAGATGTCTTTGCACAGATCAAAAAAGAGGGTCTACTTAACCCACAAGTTGGAGATCGTTACCGAAGAACTGTTTTAGAGAAAGGTGGAGGCCGTGATCCTAATGAACTTCTTATGAACTTCTTAGGCCGAGCCCCCAATCAAGAGGCGTTTATTTGCGACTTAGGTTTAAGTGCAAATGAACATTAGATATTAGACTTAACTGATACATCTATGGTGACTTTTTCTTCATGACCAAGGACATCACTTGTTGTAAGCCCTATGAGGGCCCCAGGAACCCCACCAATAATAGCTCCGCCAACTGTGCTCATTCCAACAGTTGCACAACTTGAGAAAAGCTGAACAGTTTGAGAATAGTTTTTAGCTGCAGCAGAATCTGCTATTTTTTCCATATATACATTTACTCAAAAATGATCTTTAAAGAATCTAAAAGAAGGATTGTATATTCAAGGCCGTTTCTTTACAAAGCATTCTATTTTAAATAGCGACTATCTTCAACTTTTAGCCACTATAAAAATAATTATTTACACACTTAATTTACAAAAAAATATATACTTATATTATTTCTTATATGTTATTATCTTTCTCATGAAACTAGTAACTAGCTCACAGAATCCGATTGTCAAACATTTGACAAAGCTTCGAAAAGATGGCTCCTATAGGCGAGAGATCAAGAGCATCTTAGTTGAAGGTAAAAAAATTATTTTAGAAGCACAGAAAAAGCATGCTTTTAAAAATTTAGCTATACCTATTGGTTGCTCAATGGAGAGCGATCCTTACTATTTAAAAGAGGATATTGCCCAAAAGATCTCTTCTTTAAAAACCTGTGACGGCTACTTTGCAGAGATCGAGCATCCTAAAAATAGTGAACTCTTAAATTGCCAAAAGATGCTTATTTTAGATCACATTCAAGATCCAGGAAATTTAGGGACACTAATTCGCTCAGCGCTAGCTTTTGGCTTTGATGGAGTCTATATTCTGGATCAAAGTGTTGACCCCTATAGCCCAAAAGTAATCCGCTCTTCGATGGGCGCCGTGCTTCACCTCCCTATTTGCAAAGGTGACTATGCTGGCTTAGAAAAGCTCTTAAGGGCCAGATCTTTTCAAACTTTTATCGCTGATGCATCTGGATCATCACTCTCTGAATTTAAAGTTAAAATGCCTTTTGCCCTAGTTTTAGGCAATGAAGGTAATGGATCAAACTTAGAGAACTTCTCAAGTTATGAAATGCTCTCTATTCCCATACAAAATGTAGATTCATTAAATGTCGCTATTGCTGGAAGCCTATTGATGCACAAGCTCTCGGAGACTCTATGCCAATAGACATTGATGCACTTGCTGAAGAATTTGAAGATAGACCCATTAAATCTAAAAGATTCAAAAAGAAATCTTCAACAAATACGACTTTAGTGATGGGGCGCGTCACCTTCATCTCCCCTGAATCTGTTCACATCTCTTATGAAAACAAAGACTATCCGTGCTCTTTAAAAGGAACTTTTAAAAAAGAGCTCAAAGAAGAAAAAGATCGCATCTGCTGCGGAGACCTTGCCTACTTCGATATCGAGAAAAAGGTCATTGAAAAAATTGGGGATAGAACAAGCACGTTAATGCGCCAAAATCCCTCACATAAATTCCAAGAGCAGATTTTGGCCACAAATGTTGACCAGCTTCTCATCACTTCATCAATTCTTGAGCCAGAGCTCAACTCTTACTTAATCGATCTTTATGTCATCTCAGCGCAGCGCTCAAACCTCACTCCGATTATCCTGATCAATAAAGTGGATCTCATCAAATGTAAAAAGCAGCCTCAAAGCGCCAAGAAAAAGCTTAAGTTTATTGAAGAGCTTAAAGAGCAGTATGCAGCACTTGACATCCCCCTAATAACAGTTAGCGCTAAAAATCTAGAGGGATTTAAAGAACTTCAATCAGTGATGAGAGATAAAGCCTCTGTTTTTTCTGGTGAATCTGGCGTTGGAAAGTCTTCACTTATCAATGCTATTGAAAAAAGTAGCTTGAAGATTGGCCATGTGAGTACAAAAAGCCAAAAAGGGATGCACACAACTACTTCATCTAAACTCCTTCCATTAAAATTTGGAGGGTGGTGCGTCGATACCCCAGGGATACAAAGCCTTGGATTTAAAAATGTTTCTTCAGTTGATATACGTAACTTTTTCCCAGAACTTATTGATTGTGGATGCAAATTCTCTGATTGCCTCCACCAAAGTGAAAAAGGCTGCAATATCAAAGAGGCTATAGAGAAAAAAGAAGTCTCTGAGTTAAGATTTGATTCATACTATCGTCTCTTAGAAGAGGTCAATACTTTAAAATGAAGAAAGTTTTTGTAACGGGTGCTGCTGGCTTTATTGGTTTTCATGTATCCCAAACCCTGATTGCTCGGGGTCACCAAGTCTTTGGTATTGATAATTTCAATGACTATTATTCTGTAGCACTCAAGCGCAATCGAGCCCAAATCTTAAAAGAGATGGGTTGCACAGTTGAAAATGTTGATTTAGCTGATTTCAACCAGTTAAAGAAGAGCTTTGAGGATTTTGAGCCTACCCATGTTGTACATCTTGCTGCACAAGCGGGCGTACGCTACTCACTAAAAAATCCTAATGCCTATGTGCAGAGCAACCTTGTTGGGTTTACATATCTACTAGAAATATTGAAAGATTACCCTCAAATCCTCACTCTTTTTGCTTCTTCTTCTTCAGTGTATGGAGACAATCAAAAAGTTCCTTTCTCAGAGAGTGACTTGACTGATCAGCCCACAAACTTATATGGGGCGACGAAGAAGGCTAACGAGCTCATGGCCTACTCCTATCATTCGTTATATAATCTTAGGCTCTTAGGCATGCGCTTTTTCACTGTCTACGGCCCTTGGGGTAGACCTGATATGGCTTACTACCTTTTTTCTAAGGCTATCTTAGAAAAAAGACCCATTGATGTATTTGAGGGAGAAGGCATAAAGCGCGATTTCACTTATATTGATGACATTGTTAGCGGCATCTTGTCAGCATTAGACTCCTCCTATAACTTTGAAGTCTTTAACTTTGGGAATAACAAGCCAGTTTTTTTAAATGACTTTATCTCCACTCTTGAAGAGGTCCTTGGCCAAAAAGCTATCAAGAATTACTTACCGCAAGCTAAAGGGGACATGCTTGTTACCTATGCAGATATTACCAAAAGTGAGAATCTTTTAGGGTACAAGCCGTCCACTGATTTAAAAGAGGGATTACTTAATTTTATCCAGTGGTTTGCACCGCGCTGTCAGGGGAAAAAGCTGAAATTACAAGCATCAGAATAACTATCGCTGCAATGAGAATGACCGCAGTTAAAATGTACGTTATTAAAGCCTTAAGAAAAGAAAATTTGTGAGCTTCTGCTAGACAACACAAAAAGATAATAGATGCCCAGAGGCTAAAGAGAAAAAGCACTGAGGCATAGAAAAGGTTGCTACCATCTCCTTGTGCAACCCACAAAATGATCATTTCGATCACAAAGAAAACTAAAACAGGAATTTGGGACCAAGCAATTGCTGAACGCATGTCTTGAAAAGATCCCTGACCTTTTAGCCAGCTACCCGTCCATTTAAACAAACCACCTACAATATACAGGGCAAAAAGACCCGCAAAAATAGAAAGGCACACCCAGACCACTGCTGTAAGCCACCATGAATACCAGCTAATGGTGTAGGCAACTACATGTGTAAAAGCTCCTCCAATCGCAAAGATATGATTGAAGCGAGTTGGGAAATTGTCTAAGATGGATCGCATGGTCACTTTGGGATGTATCCAAATGGTTACCCACGGACTTGCGCGTTCTGGCTCTGTCAAAACAGCCCTCATTAAATATTTATTTTAATATATATAGGGTTGCTCTCCCACTGTCAAGATTTCTTCTATAAGGATTGTTATAGGGAAGACGGGTTAAGCAAATAGTGCCAAGCATGATGAATAGATTGAAGTAAATCGGTTGCAGTCATTGCATAGGATGTTTTTTCCTCTGCAGCAAATTCCCCAGATTTTCCATGTAGATATAAACCAAGCTCAGCGACTTCGCTCATCTCTGGGCCAATCTGTGCCAAGATAGATGCTAAGATGCCTGTGAGGACATCCCCACTTCCAGCTGTAGCCATTCCAGGGTCTCCTACTGTGCAAACAATTGGCTGGCTACCTTTTGTGAAAATAAATGTGGGACCACCTTTTAAAATAAGCGTAATATGATGACGCTCAACATATTTTTGACAGGCTTCCATTAATTCTTCAAGACTGCAATCAGAGAGCTTAAGTAGCCTGAGAGCTTCTCCTCGATGAGGCGTTAGGAGGGAATTTTTTGGAGGATCAATATCATTTATTGCCATAATATTCAGAGCATCAGCATCTAATATTAATGGCTTGTCTACTTTCAAAACAAAATCCTTAACAAAATTTTGCATCTCTTGTGACAGGCCAAGCCCAGGGCCAACATATACAGCACTCGCCTTTTGAATGTAGAGAGAGATCTCTTCAATTTGATTAAATGAAAAAGTTTTATGAATCAGCTCTGGATAATGAGATGGGTCACAAAACTCTTCTTCTAAATGAATTACTTTTACAATGCCGCACCCAGATTTAAGAGCACCCATCCCCGATAAAATTGATGCGCCCATCATTGAAGCTGAACCACTAAAACCTACCACAAAACCAGCTTCATATTTATGTCGACTCGGCCTAATTGGCGGGATAATATGCATGCAATTATTTGCAGTAACCATCCTAAAATCAGCATCGACCTGATCAAGATAGCTTTGATCGAGACCAAAATCCACATAGAGAAGCTTTCCAATATGATCCCAGCCATCTCCAATAAAAAATCCTTTTTTAGGAAGGCCTAAAAAAAGAGTATAGTCAGCACAAATTGCACATTTACCTATTTGTCCCGTATCGCCGCTTAGACCAGACGGGATATCTATCGAAAAGATAGGCAAGGAAAAAGTATTTACTAGATCAAAAATCTCACAGAGAAGCTTTGTAGCTTCCCCTTTGAATCCTGTCCCCAAAAGGCCATCTAAAATAATGCCACATGGAGGCTCCTCAATGTCTTGGGCAGATTGCACTACTTTGATCTTCCCTCCAGCTTCTTTGTAAGCAGAGCCGAACTTTTTGCAAAGCTCGCTGCAAGCGCTAAGTGGATCAGTTTGATAGACCTCTATTTCAAAACCATTGCGCATAAGTAATAGAGCTGCACAAAATCCGTCCCCCCCATTATTGCCCTTACCTGCAAATAGAGTTACTTTCTTATCAATCGACTGTCTATCAGCATATATACTTACAATTTCTGCAATACCCGCTGCAGCATCTAGCATAAACTCTTCAGCGTTTGCTCCATTTTCGATGGCCTTTTGCTCCATCAAAGCCATTTTAGATGCTGTGACAACTTTCACTTAGAGATGCTCCTCTTTTACTTCACGTTCTAAAAGAGCACGAACTGCTTCTTTGGGATGGACTCCCTCATATAGCACTTTATGTACAGCTTCTGCTATGGGCAAGGGGACCCCAACTTCTTTACTGATTTGCAGTGCTGACACACACGTATAGGCGCCTTCTACAACCATTCCAATTTTATCTTTAGCCTCTTGCATACTCAAACCTTGAGCAATAAGTAGGCCAAAACGATAGTTACGGCTAAAGTTTGAAAAGCATGTCACACACAAATCACCCATACCTGCAAGCCCATTGATGGTCTCTGCTCGGCATTGTTTGGCAATGGCAAGTTTTCTAATTTCATGCAGGCCTCGTGTCATAAGAGCTGCTTTAGAGTTAACTCCAAAACCAAGTCCATCTGAGGCACCACACGCAATGGCAATAATATTTTTCATTGCCCCTCCAAACTCAACTCCTTTGATGTCATGGTTGGGATAAACACGAAATTTATCGGTAACAAATAGATCTTGAATCTTATGGGTAGTCTCTGGGTCAAATGCTGCACATACAACAGTTGTTGGAGCACCACGGATAACTTCTTCTGCGTGACTTGGTCCACTTAAAAACCCTAAGTTTGATTGAACCTGCTTACCTAAAACGTCGATAACTACATCTAAGAGAAGAAGACCTGAATTTTGTTCAATGCCTTTAGAAGTTAAAACAATAGGACAATCAAGATCTGGTTTTATAGCTTTGACTTGCTCGAATACTGGGCGTATTCCAGAAGAGGTTACACTCTCTACTAGAAAGTCAATACTATCTAATGCTTCAGATAAGTCTGTTGTAAATTTAATATTGGGATTGATATTAAAATTTTCTAAGTGAGGATGTTTCTTTGTCTGATTAAGCTGATCTGCAAGCTCTTTTTTGCGACACCAAACTACTAGCTCATAACCTTTATTTGCCAATAGATCGGCCAAACACACTCCCCAAGTTCCAGCACCGAGATATCCGACTTTCATCTTCTAGATTTCCTTATTATTCTTGGTTTATTAATAATTTTTTCTCCAACATACTTGTTAAGGCTTGGCCTCTCTCTTTCCAGTTGAATATTTTATTCTTTTTCACATCAATTGTAAGACTTTGATAAATCTTTGTATCCAAAAGTTTTTTGAGATGTTCGATTAGAGATTCTTTCTCGCTTGTATCATAAGTTAAAACCCCATGTGGGGCATGCTCTTTGACTATTTCCAAATCTGGAGCAACTATAGGCCTTTGAAGAGCCAGGTATTCATATATCTTTGTATGGGCAACATAGGGCATGCGCTCTGTATTATCAAATGTCGTCACAAATGCATCGGCATCTTGAAGCTGGCTATGAAAATGATCTGGTGGGACAAAGCCTTTAAAAACGACTTTTTCTGAGATTTTCTTTTGCCTGCAATAGTTCTGATAGTGAGTAACTTGTGCACTTTCCCCCCCTACTACATTTAGCTCAATACCCTCTAAATCATCTAGGGCATCAAGCAGATTATGCAACCCTTGTTTAGCATAGAGTTGCCCAATATAGTAGAGCTTAAAAAGAGCTTCAGGAACTTTTGGATTAAGCGGCAAAAAATCACAAGCAAGAGGTAATACCTCTATTTGAGTTTGAAGATCATAGGGGTAGATACTCAATATTTTTTTGAGAGCTTGTGTGGTTGCAGTGACTAGGTCGCATCGATTAAAAATAGAACGCTCCCATCTCACCTTATTTAAATTTAAATGTGGGCCATTTGAAGGATACCACTGCAATTGGTGCGTCTCATAAACATATTTGCAGTCTTTAATCTTTTTCTTAAGTAAGAAGTCGGCTTGTTTGCGAACAGAAAACATGACAACATCCGGGCAATGACGTTCAATATAGCGCCGAGTGGACCGAAAAAAAACAAAGTTCCAGTTAAGGTGAAAAATATTATTTCTCCTTAAAATCGGTAGCTGCACAATTTTTAGTGGATTATTTGGACTAATTTTATAGAATGTGAACAGTTCCGATTTACTAAGAGATCCTTTCCCACATAAGAGCGTGACATCAGCTCCAGCCTCTGCAAGTGATGCACAGTTGCGAATGATGTAAGCATCATGAGCTTTTTTTAACGGAAGGATTTCATTGTAAGGATAAATAATTTTCATTCTATTAACAGGTATAGGTACACATAATAGTTTATTATGAACAATTTTTCCCTCATAAACTATTTAAAATCGAAAAAAAAACTTCATTTGAAGAGTTTCTTCTCCAATCTACCTGATTATACGGGCATAGATCAAGAAGTTTCAGACTTAGATCTTTTGATCCTTGAAGAACAGGGCTCTTTATTTGATTTTAAGAAGTCTACTACGTGCCAAACGACCCCTTATAGTGATTGGGTTTCGTCTGGGTGCAAAGATATGCATATGCTTGGGAGAAACCTCACGGAAAGTGGAAAAGTTGGCTGTATTATTATTGCTGGAGGGCAAGGCTCACGTCTTGGCCATTCTGGTCCCAAGGGCACTTTTCCTATTTCTTTAGTTAAAAAAAAGAGTCTCTTTCAAATTTTTTCAGAAAAAATTATAGCTGCTGGAGCTCTGTGCAATAAAGAGCTGCCGCTTGCTATTATGACCTCACCTTTAAATAATGAAGAAACAAAAATTCATTTTGAAGAAAATTCTTATTTTAGTTTATCCAAAAGCCAAGTTGATTTTTTCAATCAACCCACACTCCCTTTTTTAGATTTTAATAAAAAACTCTTTCAAAGTGATAAAAGACACCTAGCTGTGGGGCCCAATGGAAACGGAAGTGTTTTTGAGGCCTTTCAAAGTAGCGGTATTGCTAAGAAGTGGAATGAAAATGGCATAGAATACCTCAATATTATTCTGATCGACAATCCGCTTGCTGATCCTATCGACTTTGAGCTCATTGGTCATTTAGCCCATTCTAAAAATGATATTTGCCTAAAAAGTTGCAAACGCCTAAGCCCCGAAGAAAATGTAGGTATTATTGTACAATCACAAGATAGACCTGTTGTCATAGAATATCATGAAGTGCCAGATAACCTCACTTTTTCTGAAGAGCCTTGCGCAAATTTAAGTATGCTTGCCCTCACCTTAAGTTTTGCTAAAAAAATGTCGAAATACAATCTTCCTCTCCACAAAGTGCGAAAAAAAACTCCTTATTATGATCCATCAACAAAACAAGTAGTGATCCCTGAGTCTCCAAACGCATGGAAATTTGAAACATATCTCTTTGATATCCTTTTTGAGACAAAAAAAACTGCTGTTATGGTCTATCCACGAGAGGATATTTTTTATCCTTTAAAGGCCCATGCTGGCAAACATTCTCCACAAGAAGTCCAAAAAGCACTTATGAGAAAGGAACAAAAAATATTCGAGGAGGTCACTCAACGCAGCTCTCCAGAAACATCGTTCGAACTTAGTGCACAGTTTTATTATCCGACAAAAGATTTCAAGGCAAAGTGGCTAAACAAACCAGCAAGCTCATCTTACTTGGTCTAAGCTAGTTTCAAAGGCCTGGTAAATAACTTGCGCACTATTTTCCCAAGAAAATTTCTGCACCTGCAAAAGAGCCTTTTCTTTGAGTTGATTTTGCAAATTCTTATCTTGAACAACTTTAAAAATTTGAGCTGAGATATCCTCAACATTTGTTGGATCAACATATAGCGCTGCATCTTGAGCAACCTCAGGCAAGGAGGATCGATCTGAAACAATTACTGGAGTCTTGCAGCTCATCGCTTCAACAACTGGAATTCCAAATCCCTCATATAGTGAGGGATAGACAAAAGCTGTTGCTCCGCTATAAATGGCTGCGAGATCTTCATCTTTAGCAAACCCTGTGATGATAATTCTATCTTTGTAAGGATCAATTTTAGACTTTAGGTTATTCATTCCCCAGCCTTTTGCTCCACATAGAACTAGATTAAGATCAAGAGTCGGGTTTTGTTTGATAATATCTATATAGGCATCGATTAGCATCATAATATTTTTTCGAGGCTCGGCTGTTGCTACACTTAAGATGTAGGGCCTATGAATGTGATACTTTTCTAGGGTAGATTGTAGCTCTACTTTGTCTTCAACAGGGTAGAAGAGCTCTTTTTGAGGAGCACCATAGGCCACAGTGATTTTATTAGGATTTATCGAGTAGTAGTGGCAAATATCAGCTTTAGTAGATTCAGAGGCCGCTATAAAGAAGTGATTAGGTTTTGACTTTTTAAAGATATCATCGAAAAATCTTCTTTTGTTTACTTTAAAAAAATGCGGGTATTTTAAGGGAATAAGATCATGAATAGTTGTAAAACATATAAGATCTTTTTTTTCTCTTACTCTCTTTGGTAAGGGATGATACGGAGAATAGTAGATGTCTTGCCCAGTGATATTACCTACTAATTTTGGTGAGCTATTCATAAGTACTCGAAGGCTCTCGCAAAGACCCTTTAAAAAGAATTTTTTCAAAGGAGAAGCATCCATAATGCGGGGCTTAAGCCTATCCATCCTTCCCTTGAGAGGATGGTAATGGTTTAGGAGAGGAACATTTTTTAAATGCTTGAGCTCATCTAACTTTCTTTTCCAAAGGTTTTTTTCTCTTCGATCAAGAGTTGAATAAAAAGAAAGATCAACATCTGGATGCAGGCTTAAATGTTTAGCTACATTTTCGGCATAACGAAAGATGCCCGTTTTATGCATGGCTACATTCTCTAGAAGAGCTAGCGACATCGCTGTGCTATCAAATAGTACTTTCATGAGTATTCCACCTAGTTATAATTGAATAGACATTTTCAGCCTTTATATCTTGCATGCAGGTGCACAACTTGGGATTAAAATCAGATAACTTATTTTGGCAAGAAGAGCAGATTGTAGAACTTGATAAGTGCGTTGCATTTTTCCCTAAAGGGCGCCAGACCTCTACTCCTATCTCTTTTTGTTTGGGAAACAAACCAAGTGTTGGAATGCTAAATAACGAAGCGATATGAACCGGACCTGTGCTTCCAGCCACCAAACCATCACATTGACTAATAAGGGCGATGAAGTCCTTTAATGAGCACCTGCCCATGGCAAAGGTGACATCATCTATCTCACTTAGTCCTTTAAAGCGATCACCTTCTTCTTTTGACCCTGTAATAATGACATTTATTTTTTCATTCTTTAGCATTTGAATAAGCTCAAGAAATCTCTTCTCTGGCCATTCTTTAGCATTGCCATGTGATCCTGGATGGATAACAAGATTAAACTTATCTTCTTTTAGAAATTCATTTCGCAAAGAGGCCTCAGAAGAAGTCTGCAGGAGATCTGAAATCTCATCTAGAGTATATTTTTTCTCTATTCCAAAGAATTTTAAAGGAAGTAGGTTCCACTGATACTCATGCATCCCAGAGACAATTCTTCTCTCACAGATGTTATGAGTCAAATCACCTTTTGCTTTTTTGACCCACAGAGAAAACAAAGATCTTTTTATATTTCCAATTCTATTGGGGATATGTGCTTTTTTGGCTAAGCTAATGACATCAGGACCAATGTGGCGCTCAAGCGATAATACATGAATCAGCACATCAATTTTTAAGTTCGTTAAGACTTTGATAATATCTTCTTGGCTTTGTACAAAAAATTGTTCAAAATCAATAAATTGGTCTACTTCGCTAACCTGGCTAATAAGCTCTTTTACATAAGAGCGGGCAGCAACTATGATTTGGCAGTCAGGGTACTGCTCCTTTAAAATTCGAATTAAAGGGATTTTGGCAATAAAGTCTCCTAAGTTGTGGGGACTTGAAATCCAAATTCTCTTCACACTTTTAATGATCTTGCCTTGCATACCTAAAAAAACTCTTTGATTTTTCATAATCGTTTGGGACGCCAATATCTATAAACCGTCCCTTAGTAATAAATCCATAAATATTCTGAGTTTGAATTACTTCCGGGAAAAAATCATCTTCTATAGAAAATTTATCCAAGGGCCGCCACCTCTGGCTGCACACAGCTGTTGGCTTAACTAAGTAGACGCCCGCATTGATGAGGAGAGTTGGACAGTTATGCTCTCTTTGACAAAATTCTATAATCTTATTTTCTTTGTCGAGTACAACAGCGCTATACCGATCATTTTGCTCTACCTCTCTGAGAGCAACTGACAAGTGAGAAGCATTTTTTTGATGAGATCCGAGCATTTTATCAAAATCTAGTTCAACAAACGTGTCCCCATTTAAAATAACAACATCTTCATTTTTATTAGGGAGTTTGCTCAGACAATATAATATTGCCCCGCCCGTCCCTAGTGGCAGGGGCTCTCTAATATAAGAGATTTTACATCCTCGATAGCTCTCTTGAAAGTGGTCTTTAATCTTTTGGGCTAGATAGCAAACAGACAAATAAAATTCTGTAACCCCCTTTCCAATCCAATAGTCCATTTGGTATTCTAAGAAAGGTCTTTGATGAATGGGAGCAAGAGGCTTTGGAAGATCTGGAACAGCAGATTGTAGTCTTGTACCAAGTCCTCCTGCTAAAATAATGGCTCTCATTTTATGTTCTCTCTTATCTTTTTATAAACGGAATAATAGTATCTTTTTGATCTTCCCAGTCTTCATAAAACTTATGAGTAAAGCGCTCTATGGATTGAGATAGTGACTTAGGTGGTTCAATTGGATGCTTTAATTTAAAGTCCTCTCCAAACAAGTATCCATTGACTCCATCTTCAATATATTCATTCATTGTCGCATTATCATAAGCTAAGATCACAAGACCTCGACTCATAGGCTCTAAAAAACTAAAACCTATCCCTTCTGCTCTTCGCGGGGCAATAAAAAAGTCTGCTGAATCCATTTTACTTTGATAATCTTCTTTGGTAAGCCAGTGATCTAATTTTTCGATTTCAAAAGAATATTCAAGGTATGGCTGCTCTCCAATCTCTGTTTTATAAATCAGCTTTTTGATTTTGTCTTGTCCTATCATGGCAACAATTTTATCGACGCTAATCTCTTTTTCTCTTTGCCAAAAAAAGAACGTGTAGGGCCCATTTGCCTTTTCAATCTCCTTTAGCTTGGGCTTTAAAAAGCATTTCCAGTAAGCGCAGCGCAGCGGCGTTTTCTTAAAGTAGTCATGCAAAACTTTGCTAAAGCATAAGACTTTGATTCTATATAGGGTAAAGATCATCTTTTTTTTCCAGGACATTGGCTTAAAGCCATCCCACATGGGCGCCCAGATAATATTTTTACATCGAAATTTTAAGAGGTGAAAGGTAAAAGATGGCGGCAAACACCAAAAGAGTACAGCAGATGGTTTTAATCGATTAACCTCTTGAACAATTTCCTTATCTTCTTTCCCATCTCGCCGAATAATAGTGATATCATAGTGCTGGCGTAATAGAGATAGAATCAGCTCATCACTTTTAGTTTTTTCATGATAAGCTCTGCCGATGAAAACAAGTTTAGGTCGATTCTTTTGCATACTGTATCTTATATTTTTCTAGCTGATCATTAATTGTTTGGCGCACATCATCTACGGTGATGGCCTTCATACACCTAAAATCTATCGGGCATTCTCTTTTAAAACAAGGTGAGCATGAGACTTTTTTCCTTAGGTAGGTCCCCCGCCCATAGGGGCCCGTTGCTTCTGGGCTTGTCGAACCAAATAAGGCAACGACCGGCGTGTTAATAGCACAAGCAATGTGCATTGGTCCGCTATCGTTGGTTAAAAATAAGTCACAAGTAGATGTTAAAGCCAAAAGTTGCCTAATCGTTGTTTTGCCCGCTAAATTTATGCAACGATCTAAACCTTTGCTGACAGAATCATTTTTCTCTTTTGCAGAGCCGTCTCCAAAAAAAAGAAGATGCACCCCGTCATTCTTCAGAAGCTCCATCGAAAGCTCTCTAAACCTCTCCTGGAGCCAGCATTTACTCGATCCAAAAGCAGCCGAAGGGTTTATCCCAATAACAAGACTGTCACTTTTAATGTTATTTTCGAGTAAAAATTTTTCTGCCCATTTTTTCTCTTCATTGCTTAAATAGAGCTTGGGCTCAGCACTTGCACTAATCCCCATTTTTTTCAAAAGCTCTTGATAGAGATAGATATGATGCATCTTAGTTCTATCTTTTGGGTATGGCAAACTGTGAGTAAGCATCCATTTTCTCATATCTTTTGCAAAGCCAACTCTTGTAGGGATCCTTGCTCTATAAAAAAGCCACGCAGATGAAAAAGAATTTGTGAGCATTATCCCCAGATCAAATTTATGCTCTTTTAACTTCAGCACTTCTTTTTGACTTGAAATATCCTTGTCTAAAACTAAATGCTGATCGACAAAGGGGTCATGCTCAAATAATGAAAGGGATGCTTTGGTGCCATAGAGAGTAATTTTAGCATTTGGATAAGCCTGCTTTAAAAGATTCGCGATGGGCGATGCCATTACAGCATCTCCAAGCCAATTGGGCAGGCGAATAACAATGCTTTTGGGCTCTCTCACAACAGTCCTTTTTAAACTTACCTTGATTTGAGGACAGAGTTTAAGCTAAATTGACTTTTTTCACTAAAAATAAATAATCGCCCCCTGGGGCTTATACGTTATGATCATACTTGGCATTGACCCTGGGACAAGATTTACGGGATTTGGGATAATTGAATTTATCAATAACCAACATAAATTATTGGATTACGGTGTCATACGTCCTCCATACAATGCCCCTCTAGAAAAAAGATATTTGGCCATATTTACTTCCATTGAACATCTTATAGAGAAATTTAAACCTCAGAATCTAGTCGTCGAGACTCAGTTTGTAGGTAAAAATGTCCAAAGTGCCATTAAGCTTGGTATGGCTCGAGGAGTCTGCCTTCTCGCTGCTGCTCGCGCATCGATAGATGTTAAAGAGTATACGCCAACAATGACTAAAAAATCAGTTACTGGGCGTGGCCATGCCAGTAAAAAGCAGATGCAGAAAATGGTTGCAATGCTTTTAAACATCGATCCAGAAATAAAAGAAGATGCAGCCGATGCACTGGCCATAGCCATATGTCATATTCATACGCTGCAGCTCAATTCTAAAATCCAAACTTTATGCGGGAGATAATATGTTTGAATATTTAAGAGGAACACTAATTGAAAATGGACTCTCACATGCTGTTGTTGATGTTAACGGTGTAGGATATAAAGTGTTGATTGCCCCATCAACCATTGCTTTTCCACTCAATCAAGAATGCACTATATATACCTCTTTTGTCGTACGTGAAAATTTTCAGGCACTTTATGGCTTTGCAGATGCCCCCTCAAGAAATTTATTCGAAATAGTTATCAACGTCTCTGGGATTGGACCTAAAATTGGTCTATGCATTTTAAGCCAGTTTACTCCAGATCGCTTTAGAGATGCTGTTATCACTGACAATGTAACTCGCATCTCCTCAGTTCCTGGCCTTGGGAAAAAAACAGCTGAAAAAATCATCTTGGAACTCAAGTCAAAACTTATAAAGATGCCTCATAGCAGCTCTCAAACTCATCACCCAGCTCACCATCATATGGATGCCATGGGAGCACTCGTTAATTTAGGATTTTCTGAAAAAGCAGCATCGAAGGCTATTGAGAAAGTAACTAGTGACAAGTCTGAAAAAATGGAGCTCTCTGAAATCGTTACAGAAGCTCTTCGAAATCGCTAACTTTTGAGCTTAGACTTTATCTCTTCAATAGATACTTTGGGGTGATAGGGTCGAATTCCTTCACAGGCAGATGATTCCTCTTCCCAATTTTTCTCAGACTTCATAATAGAGGGCCAAAAGGGATAGGTTCTGCACTGCTTTGGACGCTCTTCATAGATAGAGCATTTATTATCTCTTAGAAAAACGCAGCTGTGATTGTTATTTTTGAGATCTTTAATTGAGAATCTATTTCCTACTTGCACAAGATATTTCATATGAAATTCTTTTCTCGTAAGCTTTAATTTCTCACTAATTTTTTCTATTTCTTCATCTGTTACCCAAATGTAGCCAGGTGCTCCACAGCAGCACTTTCCACAGCCTGTGCACTTGAAATTGAGGCCATCTTCATACCAAGACTTTCCTTGAATCACCTTGAGCTTTTGATTCATAATTCTCTGAATATTAATTAGATTAGGAAACTATTGTACCTTATAGCGTACTCAATTTAAAAGAGCTATTTTTAATTGCTAAAAAACTTTCCACCTACTATTAAAAATATGTTTCCAATATTTAATTTTACAACCCATGAAAAAGACATTACAAAAGGTATTTAGGCTTCCTAAAGGCTCCAAAGCTTTCTTGTTGTATCTTGCCATTTTTTTATCGGGAGCACTTTTTGCAAGTTTTACTCAAAATAAACCTCAGACTCAAATCCAAGCATTTCCTATTCAACACTACACAGGTTTTAGCCTTCAGTATGATTCTCGCAATAAGATTCCTCTTTGGACCTATGAACAAATAAGCGCCAGCTCCTTAAACCGAGTAGCTTCTCGCTCATCCATGCATTTTCACAAGGACCCCTCTATTTACCACCATCATCAGAGCTCCTTAAAAGATTATTCTAAAAGCGGCTATGATAGAGGGCACATGGTACCAGCTGCTGACCAACAGTCATCAAGAGAAGCACTAGAAAAAACTTTTTTGCTCTCTAATATCTGCCCGCAAACAGCTTCATTAAATAGAGGGCTCTGGGCAAAACTTGAGCAAAAGACAAGGGCGATGGTAGGAAATAATCGGGAGGTTGAAGTTATTACTGGCCCTCTTTTTTTATCATCGCCTGAAGGGAATAAACGTTTTGTTAAATACCAGGTGATCGGCCAAAACGAAGTGGCTGTGCCCACTCATTTTTTTAAACTAATTAATTCAAAAAATCAAAAGATTGCCTATATCATCCCCAATCAAAATATTGACCCAGGGGAGAGACTCGAGCAATTTCAAGTCCCGATATCCACTTTAGAAAAATCTTCTGGATTGCATTTTCACTTTAAATAGATTTAATTTTTTTAAACTCTATGCTACTATCTTTCTTTAAATTCCAGGGGTGCTTTTTAGCTGAGAAAACCGAAGTGGTTTAACCCTTATAACCTGATCTAGGTCATACTAGCGTAGGGAGAGAGTTTGATCTATCTTTTCAGGTGATCTCTTCTCCCTTTAAATAAAGGAACATGTCTATGCAAAAGATAAAGAAGGGAGCACTCTTTGCAGTAATATCGGGAAACATTTTAGAACATTATGACAAAGCCCTTTATGTTCTTATCGCTCCCTTTATTGCGCACCTATTTTATCCCATGTTTAATCCCATCACAGCCCTTATTTTAGCATATCTACCAGTTAGCTTTATTTTTCGTCCTATCGGCGCACTTTTCTTTGGTTATTTTGGTGATAGGTTCGGCAATAAAAGAGCATTACATCTCTCTATTGTGGGAATGTCTTTTATGATACTCTTTATTGGTTTTGTTCCTACGTACAAAACTGTTGGAATTGCATCAGCTTTCATCCTACATTTTCTAAGAGGTATGATCTGCTTTTTTGCTGCAGGAGAAGGAACAGCGGCAGCTTTAGTACTAATTGAACAAACGAAGAAAAAATATAAAGACATCTTTAGCAGTATATATGAGATGAGCTCAATTTTTGGTGTATTGATAGCATCAAGCCTTGTCACCTTTTTAACTTTTCAAGATAAAATCTCTACGCATTGGAGAGCTCTATTTATTTTTAGCGGACTGTTTGGAGTTATCATATTCCTGATGAGAAAAAATATTTTTGAATTTGAAAAACCAAAAAGCAAACCCGCTCCCCTTGCAATCAAAGAAAATATTCTTCCTTTTATCTCTATAATATTAGTTACAGGCTTTTCTTGTGCAAACTACGCTATTTTAAGTTCTTTGATGAATGGCTATGTCCCCCTTATCAGCTCACTAAAAAGCTCGCAGATGATGAGTGTTCACACATACCTAATTTTCTATGACTTTCTAATGCTTCCAGTATTTGGCTACTTATCAAAGCGCATTGGAAAAGAAAAGATCATATTTACAGCGCTCATTGCAGCAGCAATATTTGCCATCCCTTTATTCTCTCTTTTAAATCACCCTACTTTTTTTAATGTGCTCATTGTTCGCATGGTTCTAGTCACTTGGGGCATTGCAATCGCAGCTCCTTATGAATATTGGATGATTGATTTAATTGCAAAAGATGAGCGCTTTAGAGTCATTGCCCTAGGAAAAGCAATTGGATCGCGCTGGATAGGCGCCCCTGCTATTTCTATTTCACTTTGGATGTTTCAGAAAACAAGATGGGTGGCCATTCCATCTCTTTACATCTTGCTGACAGCATTCGTTGCGCTATCTAGCCTACTTCTTCTTTATAGAAGGCTGCTCAAAGGACGCTTTTTGGCTCAGCCAAGCATAGCAGCAAATAGCAGCAAGTAAGAAAAAGGAGCAGACAATGACAAAATCAATAAGCTCATCAAAATTAAGATAGCCCAGTACGATCACGCCAATAACAGCACAGAAGATGTTAATGAAGCTTAAGATAGAAGAGCCCAGTGCTTTGTTTGCAATAGCATTCGACCCAAAAAGTGATCCTACAGAAAAACCCCAAGATGTTGCTAAATACATTAAACAAGAAGACAAGAAAAACCAAATGGGAACGTTAATATGCGTTGCTGTCATAATTAAAAAAGATGTGAGAGCAACAGCAAGCAGGCCAACACATGCTAAAATCACTCGTTTTCCTCCCACAATCTTCACAAACTTCATCATCGTT
>JAAZZY010000169.1 GCA_014239035.1 Chlamydiia bacterium | reverse complement strand
TATTTTTCTGATTTTCTAATTTCTTCTTCTTTCTGAAAAGGAGTAAAGGTAATTACATTAAATATTTGAACTCCCACAAAAAACATTTTTTTGAAGACACAATCTCAATTTGAATTTTAAAAATTTAAATTTCAAAATGGCCACCATTTCTTTATTTTTTAAGCTACATGAAAACTGCATTTACATGAAATGAGCAGAATCATATAAGGAACCATTTGGCGAAGACACAATCTCCATATCAATTTTCAATAAGGAGTTATGTCAATTTTAAAGTTTTTAAATTTAAAGATTTAAAATGGCCGCCTTTTTTTCATATTTGAAGTTATGTCAAAACTGCATGTAATTACATTAAATGAGCAGACTAAGATAAGAAACAGTTTGGTGGAAACCAAATATCAAAATCTTTTTTCGTTACGGAGATATGTTAATTTTAAAGTTTTTAATTTTAAAAATTCTAAATGGCCGCCATTTCTTCATATTTAAAGTTATGTCAAAACAGTAATTACATTAAATGAGCAGACTCAA
>JAAZZY010000168.1 GCA_014239035.1 Chlamydiia bacterium | reverse complement strand
GACCGCAGTTGTCGTCTTGTTTCCTCACCACTGTGCCTGATGATCTTCACGGGATTTATTCTGCTATTCGCGACAACGCTATGCTTTCGAAATGGGCTGGCGGCCTAGGTAATGATTGGACGCCGGTGCGCGCACTTGGTGCGCATATTAAGGGTACCAACGGAAAATCCCAGGGTGTCGTACCTTTCCTCAAAGTTGTTAACGACACCGCAGTGGCTGTAAATCAAGGCGGCAAACGCAAAGGCGCAGTGTGTTCTTATTTAGAAACCTGGCATCTCGACATCGAAGAGTTTCTTGAATTGCGCAAGAACACTGGGGATGATCGACGCCGTGCTCACGACATGAATACCGCCAACTGGATACCAGACTTATTCATGAAACGGGTCTTTAACGAGCAGGATTGGACCTTGTTCTCTCCGAATAATGTGCCAGACCTACATGACAAACATGGCAAGGAATTCGAAGAGGCCTACGCAGAGTATGAGCGACTCGCGATGACCGGTGAGATTGAGGTCTATAAAACTATTAAAGCTGCTGATCTTTG
>JAAZZY010000167.1:342-560 GCA_014239035.1 Chlamydiia bacterium | reverse complement strand
GTAGGGTTTACATTTTGGATATCGTCAGAGTCAAAACATCTAATCATATGAATTATTGCATCGACCTCTCTTATATGAGATAAAAATTTATTTCCTAAGCCCTCACCTTTTGAAGCACCTTTTACAAGACCTGCAATATCTACAAATTCTATAGTTGTACTTATCTTTTTTTTTGATTTTGAAATTTTAACTAATTTATCTAATCTTTCATCTGGGAC
>JAAZZY010000167.1:0-332 GCA_014239035.1 Chlamydiia bacterium | reverse complement strand
CAATTGTACAGAATGGAAAGTTAGCAGCTTGAGCTTTGCTTGAATTTGTAAGAGCATTAAACAATGTAGATTTGCCAACATTGGGTAAGCCAACAATTCCACACTTAAAGCTCATTTATTTATTATTTATTGTACTAGAGAATAAATCTAATTTTTTATCGATTAACATAGATATTGAATTAATTACAACTTCTGTAATTTTTTCTAATTCCAATATTTCATCGCTATCAAAGTCTTTTAAAACATGATCAGACACATTAGCCTTTGTTTTTGGCTTTCCAATTCCAATTCTTACTCTTGAATATTCTTTGCCAATAAATTTATCTATTGAC
>JAAZZY010000166.1:223-564 GCA_014239035.1 Chlamydiia bacterium | reverse complement strand
TTTTCTGTTTTTTAACGTTTTTTTTGTAACATTGTCAACATGATAGTTTAACTCTACATATAATTATTCAATTTAATTTAAGAAATTTATATAATTATACTTCAAATGCCCTTTCTTAAATCAAGTAAGAGCAGAGAAGTGATAATCATGCGAAGCAAAAAAGCACGTTCTCGACGTGCTTTTGATTGTGGCTCGGTCCGAAATCGAACCAGCGACACAAGGATTTTCAGTCCAAAGTTCCTATAGATATTGTTGAACTTACAGGCTTTAGTGCCCGTTTAGTGCCCATGATTTTAGGAGAAACTCATCATACTTCTAAATTTTTAATAAAAAGTGGAGAT
>JAAZZY010000166.1:0-213 GCA_014239035.1 Chlamydiia bacterium | reverse complement strand
AAAAAAGTAAAAGTAGAGTCTACCATCCTTAGATAGACGAATCAGAAAAATAGTTTTTTTAAAATTAAACCTTTCAAATGACAAACTTCATAATAGCCAAATTTGGATAGGTTTATTCCATTATATAGATTTAACCGCCCTCTCCAGCCACTCCAACACCTCTCCCTCAACATACGGACCTATCTTTTCAAATACTTCTGCATGGTAACCATT
>JAAZZY010000165.1 GCA_014239035.1 Chlamydiia bacterium | reverse complement strand
AACACACATACATACATGCATACATAGGCATGCATGTGGAACATGTTATTTCTACGAGCAAGACAAAAAATCTAAGCAATATCTCCAGTAATTTTTTTTTCTTTTTGAGGGTTTCAATTGATGCTGTTACTCCCAACTGATTGAGTAACTCAGTTCTGCATACCATTGACACATTGTCTTCACCAAAATTTTGACCAATACGATTTCGCCTTACATTTTTGTTGTCAATAGCCCCATAAACATTATAAATTAAAATTATTGAATGTAGTAAATTTTATATAATTGGAATCCAGGGTGGTTAATGTAAAAAAAAAATATTGAATGCTTGTAAATGCTTAGAAAATTGGAATCCAGAGTAATTCATATATTTAGATCTCAAATTCACAATCATATTTTACCGATCAATGGTATTTTTGTTGATATTTGTCTTTCCTAAATTTAATGAACAAATTAATATTTTAATAAATTAGCACCTCATAGAACACATGAATTTCAATAACTTTGCCAAAAGTTAGTGCTGACATAATACATTTTTGATATTCTATATTTCAATTCCCTCCTTCGATTC
>JAAZZY010000164.1:237-570 GCA_014239035.1 Chlamydiia bacterium | reverse complement strand
AGCAACTTCCCTTAGAGCTTCATCACTATTTGCGACGTCCATTTGGTAGGAAGATTTGCTCCCACCTTTTAAATTACCTGAAGAACTGATGGCATCTCTGAATGGACCATAAAATTTTGATGCATATTTAGCAGCATAAGAGAGTATTAAAGTATTTTGAAAATTATTTTCATCAAGAATATTTCTTATTCTAGCTACTCTTCCATCCATCATATCAGATGGTGCAATAATATCACAACCTGACACTGCCTGAACAAGAGCTTGCTTTTCTAAAATTTCTAATGTTGCATCATTATCAACAATATCATTAACAATTAATCCATCGTGTCCATG
>JAAZZY010000164.1:0-227 GCA_014239035.1 Chlamydiia bacterium | reverse complement strand
CGGGAAAGTTTTTTTTAATAGATTTTATTGTTCGGCAAATTAAATTATTTTCGTTTATTGCCTGTGAACCTTTTTCATCTTTTAAAGCACTATCAATTTGTGGAAATAATGCGATTGCTGGTATTTTTAATTTAACAGCTGTTTCTAATTCTTTTAAGATATTATCAATAGAGTATCTAAAGACACCTGGCATTGAATTTATTTTGTCGGCAATATTATTTCCTTCA
>JAAZZY010000163.1 GCA_014239035.1 Chlamydiia bacterium | reverse complement strand
TGTAAATATATATGAGCTCTCCTGTAAGGAGGTAAAGAAATGAATGAATGAATATACGTATCTTGCCATTGCTAAACTTTTTACATTGTACGAATGACACAAAATTGGAATATATTGTAATGTAAAGTACATGCAAAACGAAAGTAGAAAGTTGCGTAAATGTAGCTAAGAACGTTAGGGAACATCCATTTAACTTGAAGGGGGGGGGGGGGAGGAAGTGGCTATTAGGGGGAAATTTTCTGCTAATTGATGGAGAAATTTTTTTTGTCTGTCTCTGACATGGGCAGAAAAATATTCTCAAAGCACTTTATGCCCTAAAAACTTAAAACAATTGTTTTTGTAGAAAAAACATAATATCGCAACAACAAAATTCCGGTGCGCCACAAAGTGAAACAAATATTTATATACATATTATGTAGCCCCCCATTTTTAATTG
>JAAZZY010000162.1 GCA_014239035.1 Chlamydiia bacterium | reverse complement strand
GCTTCAATATAGCTCGAAAACAACTCTCTGAAGTCCGGTGGGTGCTTGGAAGCACTTCTATGGTGACAGATCATCATTAGAAGTCATTTTGAGAAATCGAAAAAAAATCATTTTTTTCAAAATTTTTAAGCTATTTTTGGCATGTTCTTAAGCTATTTTCTTTAAGGTTGGGCCATACCAAAAACTTTTTTTTCAAAATTTTCACAAGCGTCTAGCGCATACTTCCCTTAAATCCGATTTAGTAACCCCCTGACCCCCCCCCAAAAAAAAAATGTCGGACAAAATACATGTTGCCCAAGCATCTGAGAAATTAATTTTGCGTAAACCTTTCGGACGCATTTTGCACTGGGAAAATATGTTTTGAGATTTTTAACGGAGACGAGTGATAAAGAGGATGGATAATTTTTGGGAATAGTTTTTTTCTGGGAATTTAAATTCCACTTTAAATTAATTTTCTTATCCAAAAGATGACAGGTGACCTGATGTCCTTTAGTTAAAACGTGAGATATGCTTTCATTTTTACATATCTCCATTTGAGCCGGGCAACGATCCATGAACCGACAGCCTTCGTTATAATC
>JAAZZY010000161.1 GCA_014239035.1 Chlamydiia bacterium | reverse complement strand
GAAAGAAAGAACTTTAATCTTTTCCCAAGAGGGTACAGCGATCTATGAAAGCAAGCTCCTAGGTTGCCCAAAAGTTGCCCAAATTACTGAAAGCATAGATAAAGCATGAGAAAGGTGATTAGGCTAATCCCTTATTTCATTGAATATACGAGAAGCATGAGGACCCTGATAAGGGTTTCCTGAGTTACCAAAAACCGTTGCCTTACCACTTGGCTACACCCCAACGCTCCTTTTTTTACTGGCTACTTTGAAACTGTGCAAGAGGAAAAGTGTGTTTATTTGCCCAAAAGTTGCCCAAACTATTATTTATTTTGAATATGACACTTATGACACTTAGGTCATTCATACCCCAGCCATATAAATAAGTTACATTTGTATAATATCAGGATTATTTATATTCAAAAGAACCCAATTTTTCTGAAAACCGCCTAATGCATTCTACTCCAAATTCTGTAACATCCAAGCAAGGTTTGCGGACACCCCCAAGTTCAATCCCCAAACGCTCAGCTGCAAGCATTTTTCCATAAGTAAGAAAATGTGGAATACCTTGCATGATAAAACATAAAACAGGTAGCAACTC
>JAAZZY010000160.1 GCA_014239035.1 Chlamydiia bacterium | reverse complement strand
CTAGGAAACTCACAAACTCGCGAAAGTAATAATTCCCGAGGTTTTCAAAAGGTGAAAGTTTCTTAGGGAATGTTTATATTGAGAAAATTCATCCCGCCTGACCGGGGCCCCCGGTCAACCGGGGCGATTTTTATGAGAAATTCATCCCGGCTAGCCGGGATGAATTATTTGTTTTGTTTTGAAAGAAGAGAGAAAAACATTAGCCTGACTTGTAGACTTGTAGACTAGCTATACAAAAGTATTTTTAAACATTTGAAATAAAAGTTTCATTGGACCATTTAAGAATTGAAACCAGTGGCGATTACAGAACTTTTAGTCACGCAGTTTGAAAAAGAGTAAACAAAAATGTGATGATCCATAGGAAAAAGGCATGTATCAAGACGTTGACGTCAAAATTCAGGTACGTTCGTACCTGAATTTTGACGTCGACGTTTTGAAACATGCCTTTTTCCCATGGATCATCACAAATATTCTAATTCATTAGATTAATTTGCGCAGTTATAAAACATCTTCTTCGAGAAGTTTTACGATCCTCTGAATCTATGACCGCTATGCTTTGTAGCTAGAGAATGCTGGCGTGCAATTAGTGAGTACATGTCTTAGGGGGTGTTTATATGGAG
>JAAZZY010000015.1 GCA_014239035.1 Chlamydiia bacterium | reverse complement strand
AAAGAAAAATCTGTAATTGATTTTTTTTAATTTTTATGCTATAATTACACCTGCGCAAGGTAACTTAAAACGGGTTTTAATCAATATGTACTTTTCTTATAAGTTTGATGAAATTTCCGAGTTTGAAAGAGCAGCTCTTAGACAGCAATTTTTAGATGAACTGAGCCAATTACATGAGGTTCAAGCTATCCTAGAAGAGGCCATAGAAGAGCTCAAATTTTCAAAAAAAGTCTATTTTCAGCGTTCTCGAGCTAAAAAGCTCGAAGATGCTATCAAAGACAAAATCAAGCAAATCGAGCTTGATCACCACCTCAAGATGCTAACTCTAAGCCTAAACGACATGAAAAAGCTTCATAAAGCCTTGAAGAAGAGGAGGATAAGTAGGATTGACCCAAGGCAGATTCACTATCAACTATCCCTTTTAGAGGAGAAGATGAATGATGAAATATGCCGCGAAGAATGCGGTATAAAAGAGGGTTTTAAGAGCTTTCCTGTTTCTGAGGTTGAGGTTGATATTTTACTAGAAACTATTGCAATTTAGTTGAATTAATTAACTAATTTCTATATAATTAATTGCGTAACAGTTTTAATTATTTACTTGGAGTAATAATAATGATTAATAAAAAATTAAACTCCAAAGTTGCCGCTTTGGAGAGCCAAGTAGATCATTTAGAATCTGAACTTTTATACATCAACAATTTGCTTGTTGATTTCGGGTTTCCCGACGGAGTTCAGAGCCTTAAAAGCTCGTTAGAGGAAGTTTTGTCGACAAACTGCTCTATATAAGCAACTTATAATAATGATCTCAAAACGTCTCAAATGTAACAATTTGAGGCGTTTTTTTATGCAAAATTATAATTTCAAAAAATAGGCCACTTGCTCTTAATAACTGATTTCTATTGACTTAAAATTATTTTTTTGTTAAAATATTTCTAGAGATAGTATTAAATAAGGCAGATACTTGTGGCTACAGAAATTCGAAGATTAGAAACCATCGTAGAAGAGCCCCCTGGGCTTCCTACAAAATTACAAAGAGATGAGGTCGTTGATAAAGTAGAACTTGCAACAGTTGCTCTTGCAGGCACAAAACCTGCCCTTGAAGCCTTAGATCAAAAGCGAGAGGCTTTAGCTTTAAACGAAGAGTTTCTTCCTGATCGCCTTCTTGGTTTTGAACTGCTTTCACAATGCATGGAAAAATACTTTGAATCAAGATCACTTCATTTTGGTACTCAATTTGATGAGTTTAAAGATATTTCTTCTCCTGAGCTTTGTGTTGCAAGACTTGATCAAGAGCAAGATAGGCCTTGGTATGCCGCACCTGCCTTAGTCAAAGTCGATGGCTGTCCAGGCCCTCTTTCAAAAAAAGCCGATGCTGTAGATGATTATGAGGCAGTAAGGTCACAATTGGTTCTGTTTGAGACAGAGGACGCTTTCGAGCTTGCAGCTTTTAGAAAAAATCAACAAGATTCAAAGCTGGGCTTCATTAGTCATTTTAAAAAAACAGTTGGATCTGTTGGGCGTAGTGATTACTCAGAAAAATTTAGATTTTACAATCAAAGTCCTCAGATTGCAGCCTTGGATGCAATTGATGATGCTAATCCGAAAGCTGCTTTTAAACTCATGAAGGAGCAAGCGGTACTTGCATTAGAGGGTATCCAACGTAGCAATAAACTCGAAACAGTTGAAGCACATGTCCGCTTTGAAGCCTTTTACCAATACGCTGATTACATTGATCGTTATTACAAAAAATCACCTGATACTTGTCTTAGGCTAAAGTATGAAATAGGAAAAGCCCTTCAATTAGATAAATATATATTCTACGAAATTCGTAAAGGTAACGGATCAAGCGCAATATACGAATCTGCAACTCCAGAAGAAAAAGTATGGCAAGTGCTTAATAATAGAAGTATTGCAGACTCTTTAATAGCCGATCCAAGCCTTAAACAAGTATTAAACGACAAAGTTGAAGACCTTATTGTTTTATTGCATAAAGAAGGTTGTATCCAAGAGGTGCATTCGCTAACCTTGGGTAGGCATCACACCCCAGAGGTCCCAACCTATCTGACAGCAGATGATCTCGAACTAGAGGGCTCTACTCAAGGATCTTCGTTTACAGTTAATGGATCAGAAGGCGCTTTGGAAAAAATGGATGCCGCTATACATGGCTTTATATCTGATCTCGATAAAGATGGAACTACTCTTGCAGAAACTGATTTTAAAGATCTCACTCCACTTTTTGAGCAAAAGCATAGCTTCCTCAAAAGAGGAGAGAAAGTAGCATCCCTTGCAGAACATTTTGCAGGAAGATTCTCTTCACTAGAGGCATTAAATAGAATTAAGCAGTGTAGTTATACAAGTGTAACAGAAGTCCTTCATTCACCAGTGCAAATGCAGGGATCTGTCTACCTTCTAAGTTACTCATATACTTCTTCACGTGTTGTAAATCTCCAATCACATTTAGACCAAAAACGTCTAAGAATTACTGAGCACATAGATAAGCTCAGTTCAAGTCTAGGTATTACAGCTGGGTCGTTGTCTCTTAAAGAGAGGCTCAGTCTAATTGCTGAAGCTCTGACTAATCCTCAAAAAGCAATGCTTGAAACGTTAGAAGGTAAACAATTAGCTTATAGCAAATGTTTAGATACAGCTAAAAGAAGAGTCGTAGTTGAACCTGATATAATTCGAGATTACTTTAGGGGGGTTCTTCGTCAAGAGCTTGATGATCAGTATGTAGATTTATATGGTCGGCGTCAGGAGCAGCTTCTGGTGTTAACATCTGGTTCTGAGTCTGTTGAGGCTCAAGACGTGCCTTTAGATCTCTTAGCAGAGAGAGACGTGGCAATGGAAGGTCTGAAAGATATAGTTGCCAAACTTGCAGAGCCTTTGAAAGATCATACCCAAACTCTGAAAGAGGCTGAAGAGCTAAAACAAACATTGAAAGGAAATGCTGCCACACTTGAAATACTTGTTGAAAAACACGCTCTATTAGTTAAAGAAAATAGAGATGCTGCGACAAAGGCCTTTAAAATGGAGCTTAAAGATTTAGAAAAATCAGTAAATCTTCAATTATATAATGAACTTGAAAAGGCCAAGGTAGCGATGGAAGCTGCTAGTAAGCCTGTTTCTGCTGAGGTTCTAGAAAGTCCTGATCAATCTATCACTGGACCATATGGAAGTGTTCTACAGGCAGAATTAGAAGCGCGAAGAGCTGTGATACGTATAAGCAAACAACTTGATGATCTTGTTAAAAAAACTCCTGCTTACGATGATTTATGTGCTAAATATGATGCGGCCTTTAATCCCAAAGAAGCTGTACCTGAGGCTCTTGTAGAAGAGATCAATAAATTGAAGAGAGAGTGTGCTCGCATCAAGGAAGCTCTTCAACTTTTGCTTGCGTTGCCCATACAAGAAGAAAGCTCTCGTATAAAATTATATGCTGAGCGTGATAAGGCCATTGAGACTTTAGAAGCTTTGCTTATGAAGATTAGTAATACAAAACGAGCCAATAAATATAGAAAATTATTAGAGACTAAAAGCGCTTCTTCAGTTTATGCAAAAAAAGCTGAAAAAGCAGCTATTGCTTTGAGAGAAATCGATGTTGAAATTGCAGACCTAACTGCTAAGTCTGCTGATTTTGTTGTGGGAATCTATGAATTTTATCAAAGGGTTTATGATTCTACATTTGAAGGCTCTATTGCATCATTGATAATTGAGGTTCAAGGGGCTTTGCAAGATGGCTTTGTTCCTACTGCAACACTTAAACAGCTTGAAAGTGCTCTTCTTGAGTTACGTCCAATATGTTTTATCTCACCATCTCTTTTAGCTGAGCTTGAGCAAAAAGTAGCGGCGCTAAAAACTCAAGCGCTTATCCAAGCAGAAAAATTCTTGGTTCATGATAAAAAAATTATAGCTGAGCTAGAAGAGAGAACTGTTAAGGGAATAGATAGTGGTCGTGCCTGTAAAACTGTGAAAGGAGTTTGTCAAAAGGCTTTTGAGGCAGTTAGTTTAGAAGAAATGAACGCTGCAACAGATCTTTATGAGAGAAGGGTTAAAGATTTGCAAGCGCAGCTTATTTCGCCGTCAGGTTTTAACCCTCAATCCCTTTCAGAAGAGCAGAGAGAAGCTTTCTATCGATCTGAGGGAGCAGACATTAGCCCGTCTATGCAGCTTTGGATAGATGCATATAGAAGAGGGGCTGAGATTTCAGAAGAAGTTATTGAAGAGTTTAAGTCTATAGAAAGAGAAGCTGAGACAGATTCTGCATTAGGATCAAGTCTAGGTTCTTCTCCAACTTCTAGTGTGTCCTCTCTTGTTGATGATTGCCTGGATTATGAAATTGATGAGGCAATGCGGATTCTTGAAGCACAAGATTATTTTGATCTAGGAATATCTATTGAAAATTTACCCGTTCCAAGTGATGCGCTTGTGCCCGAAAAAGTTGAAGGTAACTTCTTTGCAACACACGCATCAAACACGAAAGTTGCCAAGTTTGTAGTGAGTGCCTATCACGTTGCTGTAGAAACCCTCAGAGTAGAGTATGAAACGGAACTCTCAGAGTTAGATCCAGCCCTACTTGTGCAGGAACAAAAAGAGAGAGAAACTCTAGTAGCTAGCTTAGCAGCAGTACAATCAGAAATGGTGCTTGTGCGCGTTCAGCTTGAAACTTACCAGGCTGAGCAAGGTAAAAAGGCAGATTTAGAAGCTATTTTGTGTAAAGTTAACAGCTTTAATCAGGATCATATCGACATTCAAAGTAAGATTGAAGAAATAAGAAAATGTAAAGAGATGGTTATTGAGACAATAAATAGCTCTGATTTTGCAAATGAGGAATTACCTGAGGAAGTATTTCTTGAGCTTAAAGCTTGGATCTTAAAATATGATCAAGAGATTGCAGCGCTTGAACAAGAGCGTAATTCTCACTTGGCAGCATTAGTGAATCAAGCAAAAGTTCATGGATTAGATTTTGATTTAAAACTTGGAATAGAGAAGTTTAAGGTAGTTCTTCAATATAATATTGATGTTCTTCAAAGATTGGAAGATCCAGCTGGAAATTATCATAAACTATTTACTCAGTCTAGAGGAATAGAGGGGCAGTTAGGTGAATTGGATAAGTTTAAAGCATCAAGTGCATATTTAGGTTTAGATCCCGGTAGGGCAGTAGATGTTCAAATCTTTGAAAGAAAAGAAAAGTATGTTGAGCTTGCGGATAAAATTCATGAAAGAGCTATAAAAGTTGCCTATAGAATCTTTGGGCTTGATCTTGCAGAAGATGCGCTAGAGCGCCTCAAGACTTTTGACAAAGAGTTCTTTCAAGGGCAAAGATCAACAGAAGTTTAATAAATATTATTTGAAGAGTATAATATTTTTTCATTGTAAAAATGACGGGCTACTGGTATAAAATAGGCCAAATTTTTCGGAGTATAGCGCAGCTTGGCTAGCGCGGCTGCTTTGGGAGCAGTAGGTCGGGGGTTCGAATCCCTCTACTCCGATTTCTTCCCTACAAGTAAATCTGATAGCTTCATCAAGACATCTCTGAGTACTTCTAATGGCTTTAAGTTGCCATCAAAGCGCGCGATCTTCTCTTCTGGGTACTGTTTAAGCACATCTGCTGTTTCCTTCTGGTAGACGCTCATACGCGTTTCAAAGACCTTGGGGTCTAAATCGTCTTGTCTTCTTTCAATTAGGGCCCTTTTTTGGAGCCTTTTTAGAAGAGAATGATGATCATTGACCTCTAGGGATATGATCTTTTTTACCGTGACATGACTCTCTAAGAGCTTGGCTTGCTGAACAGTCCTTGGGATGCCGTCTAATAGAAGCAATTGCTCCTGAGGATAATAGCGGTTTGTGGCAATGAGACCAGATACATAATAGTGCCAAATCTCAATAGTGACCTCATCAGGGACCAAATTTCCTTTTAGAGCGTATTTGTGGAAGATCTTGCCAGCAGGAGAGTCTACTTGGAGGCTTCTGAAAATATCGCCTGAAGAGAGGTGGAAATGGCTTCCTACGCTGCTCAAAAACTTGCCTAAAGTGCCCTTTCCAGCCCCTGGTGGCCCAAAGAGGAGAATGGCGTTAAATTTGCCCTCTATAGGAGGGATAATTGATGATTTTTGACTCATTTTTTTTCAAATTAAAATTATTCTTAATACTAATCTTTATACAATCTTAATACTTATAAAGTACAATAGATAAAGGCGGTGGAGTTATTCTCCAAATAATCCGTTGTACCCTAACGTAATTTTAAAGAAAAGAGATTAAAGGAAATACTTGAAAAATGTCTCCAAGAGTTGAATTTACACCTGTAGTATTTGGTAACTATGACAAGCGTCATGCTTTGTCATCGGTTGCTACTGCCCGTGCAACAGATTTTGGAATTACGTATAAAGAATCAGAAAAAGAAATAGCTAAAAAAACTGTCTTTAAGATTATACCAAAAGAGAAATTTGAAGAAGTTGTTAGTGCATCATCTGCTGTGGTTATTCTTCAGGGTTTGGCTAAAACTGTTGTAGAGGTTTTTTCAGCTCTCTCTAAAAGCATCAAAAACCTTAAAATTAAACATAATTTTAGTAAATTTCATTCAACTTATGGCTTTTTTTTTAATGCATTAGACATTTTTGTCTCCTCATATGGAGCTTATCAAGGATCTATTGGGGGATACAAGGCGTATAAAATTCACGATGGAGAAGGAGTGAGACATCACGGGGTAAATGTGGTTAGTTGCAGTTCCAACATTGCTGGAATTATTACAGGTGCAGCAGCTTTTGGTATGAAAATTCAAGCGACTAAAGTAGCTGCTCCTGCAGCAGCATCTCTTAATGCAAAGGCTGCAGTATTGACAACTGCAGCAACAGGGCTTGGAGCTATTGCCTACGGAGCCTATGCTATTTATGAAGGATTAGGGCTTAAAAGGATTTGGGCTGCAGCTACGCGTCTCAAAGACTCTTTGATAGGAGATAAAACTCCTGAAGAGAAATACATAGCTGGTTTGAAATCTATGGAAAGTCTTATTACCATTACGAGTGATGAGCGTATGGATATAGCCAACAAAGCTAAACACAATCCAGATGTAATAAGAAGCGAAACAGAGAAGTTATTGCTTAAAAAGCACAAGAAACTTGAAAGACGAGTAGGTGCTGACTTTGCCCTATATATTCAAGAGAACTTAGAAACTTTGATTGAAGGAATGAACTCAAAAGATCCTGCTGCTAAGACTATGGCAATAGCAGCATCTGGAGCTCTACTTTCTAAATACCGTTGCATATTGAATAAAGAGATAACTTTAAAAATATTCAAAGTCGTCGGAGCTGTATTAGGTGTTGTGGCTTCTCTTGTAGCACTCTCTACTCCTATAGGAGCTGGAATTATATTTGGTCTTTCAACAATTGCTTTAATGGTAGGATGGGTAGGTGATACAAGGTGGAAAGTAGAGAATTATGATGAAGTTAATATCTTAGGATATAAATTCTTTGGATACAAAATCCCGACTGCATCAGAAGTTTTCGAAAGTATAAAAGCTAAAGCTGAAGAAAAAACCAGCCGCACAGAAGCTATTCAATTAAGAGTCGATGATGTTTATGGTGACGCTCTAAGGATGATTAGAGAAGATGCTATGAGACTCTCTCTTGGGCGTGTTGACCGCTATGCAGCGTAAATCTTGCCGTCCTCAACATGAAATATTTTGGTTTCACAATTAAAGGCGTGCTTAGGCATCTTGGGAGTTGTAATAAACACCTGTCCCATATGCTTAAGCTTGGATAGGAGTCTCTTTTCTCTCTCTGGATCTAAGTTTTGTCCAAGGTCGTCCACGCAAAAAAGAGGGGGCTCTCTCATCCTCTCTTTGAGTCGATAATATTCAGCTAAATAAATAGAAGTCATAAGCGTTTGGATCTGTCCCTCAGATCCAAATTTTTTAGCGCACTGTCCTTTTAAGGAGATCGAGATCTCATCTTTATGAGGGCCTGCTAAAGTATAACCAAAATGCTGCTCTTTGGCTCTGCTTTTTTTAAAGAGATCTAAGCTCTCTTGGGAGGTTAAGATCGCCTGGTCTTCTTTGATAAAAGGTGTTTTATATGAGAGTTGAATCTCATCCTCTATTCCCGAAAGGTCAGAATGAATTTTTTGAGTATATTTTTGTAGCCTATGCAGGCTTTCTGTTCGCTTAGAAAGAATATAGGGGATGCTTTTGACCATGAGTTCTTCATAGATGTTTAAAGACTCAAAAACTCTCTTTTTGAGTAAAAAATTACGTTCTTTTAAAGCTTTTTGAAAATGTGAAAGGTGGTGGATATATAAAGGGTCTACCTGGGCACTCTGCAAGTCAATAAAGCGTCTTCTAATAGATGGAGAACCTTTGATGAGCTGATCATAAAAGCCGGCAAAAAAAACACCTTGAAGTATTCCAATAAGGGTAAGGAAGCTGTTGTGCGTACTAGCGTTATACGTGATACTTTTTTTTTCAGGGCTATAACTAATCGAGAGGCTTTGCTCTATTTCATTTTTGACAAAATGGGTATGCAAAAAAAAAGATGATTTTTTATGCATAATCAAATCTTTTAGGTAAGGTGAACGGAAAGATTTTCCTGCAATAAAAAGTGCAATTGCTTCTAAACAGTTGGTTTTTCCCTGCCCATTTTTACCTACAAAGATATTGATCTTTGGGCACAGAGAGATCGTCTGCTCAGAATAATTGCGAAAATTACAGAGAGTAAGCGATTTTAAATAGGTCATGATACATCGTTTAAGCGCATCGGCATGATCACAAAACGAGCTGTTGATTCATCAGTGACAACTCCTGGATTAAATGGATCATTTAACCCTAAATTTATGATCTCACTTCGACTATGACGAAGTATATCTAAGAAGATATTGGGGTTGAATGCGATGGCAAATCCCTCTTTTTCGTAATTTACAGGCATGGAGACCTGGCCTTCACCAATTGTGGCGTTATTAGCTTTTAATTCTAGGGCCCCTTCTGCAAGTAGGAAGCGAACAGACTGATTCTCTTCATCTGTAAAAAGTGAAACTTGTCGAAGTAGTGAGATAAGCTCTTCGCGGTGGATGGATACCGTTGTGTCTAACTTCTCAGGAATAATACGCTTAAAGTCAGGGTATGATCCAGATAGAAGTTTTGTTACAATTAGGGTCTTATTGAGCTCCACAGCAATCTTATCTGGCATCAAAAATAAAGTAGCCTGATCTTGATCAGATAGGGATTTGTAGATTTCTTCTACAGCTTTAAGAGGAATGATGTATTCTCCTTTGATATCAGCATCAATTTCAAGCTCTACAAAAGCTTCTGCTAAACGTTTCCCATCAGCGCCTACAAAAAGTGCGCGCTTATTTTCAATTTTGAGAAGTATTCCTGTAAGAACATAACGGCTGTCTTCGCGAGATGCTGCAAAAGCCGTTCTAAATATCATTTCCTTTAAATCCTTCTGATTTACCACAACAGATGTAGCCTCATTGAGGTCGGGAAGACTGGGGAAGTCTCTACTATGCATGCCGCGGAATTTAAAGTGAGAAGAGCCTGCTGAGACTTCAGATGTTTCTCCATCTGTAGATTGAATTTCTAAAGAGGGGGCTGTGAGCTCTTTGGTCAGTTGAAAAAAGCGCTTTGCAGGCAGTGTAATAGCTCCTTCTTCTTCTACTTGAGCTTCTCCCTGACAGCGAATACCCACGGTCAAATCAGTTGCTGTGACAGTTAATTCACCGTTACTTGCCTCGATCAAAAAGTTAGATAGAATGGGAATAGTTGGCTTGTGACTGACGATATTTTGAATATTGGTGATAAGCTTAGAGAGAGTCTCTTTTGGGACTACAAATTTCATACATGGATCTCCAACAAATGATTTTTAAGTTGCAAAACATAATAGAATTGAGCCTACGTGTCAAGTGTAACTCGCAATTTAAAAATTTGTTTTACCTAGACAAATTCAGGGGGAATGGACTATACTTAAAGTATCTTGAGGTAAGGTACATGGCAGCCAAGAAAGACAATGAACTTGTAAGCAACCGAGTAGCTTACCACCATTATGAGATTTTCGATAAATTCGAAGCGGGACTTGCTCTCAAAGGGACAGAAGTTAAGTCGCTTAGGGATAATGGGGGGAGTCTTCAAGAGAGCTATATTAAAATAAAGACTAATGAGCTTTGGCTAGTTGGAGCTCATATTGCCCCTTACAAACACGGCAATATCCTCAACCATGAGGAAAGGCGAGAACGAAAACTTTTGATGCATAAAAGAGAAATTGTGCGTCTAAAAATTAAAGTTGCCGAGAAAGGTTTTGCACTCATACCCTTGTCAATGTATCTGAAAAAAGGTATGATCAAAATTTCAATCGGTTTAGGCAAAGGTCGAAAGGCATATGATAAGAGACAAGAACTAAAATCGAAAGACGCTAAACGTTCGATTCAAAGAGAATTAAGAGAGAATTAACTATGCTAGACTTATGTGTAAGTCGAAAAAATAAGATCAATTTGTCTGATTATAACCATCTTATGGATGTCAGTAATCGCAAACTGATGACAGCTTTTACTCCACAAGATGTAGAAGTCTTAGAAGAGATTCTCTACGGCTCTATCCGCATCCCGCTCGTGAAATTGAAGAAGAACCTTGACCTTTCTAGCGATGAACTTATAAAGATTTTGAAGAAATTAGAAGAGACCAAGCTCTTTGCTCTCGACAGTGATTCTATTGTTGTCGATAAAGAAATGCGTAAGTACTACGACTATCAGATCATGAAGTTCGACGAAGATTTCAAACCCAACATGAACTACATTCAGGGGATCTTAAAAAAGCTTCCTATCCATATCTTGCCAATTTGGTATGCTGTTCCTCGCTCTTCGAATAACATCTTTGCCTCTATGATTGAGCGCTACTTTAAAACTCCATATATATATGAGCGCTATCTTATGGATCTGAATTTAATCGAGCCTACAATGGCTGGAATTATTTCAGAGCTCTTTGAGTCAAATTCTCTAGAGTTAGATGCTCTCACTGTTCAAAAGAAGCACGAACTCAATCGAGAACAATTTGAAGAGTTTATGCTCCATTTAGAGTTTAATTTTGTCTGCTGCACAAAATACGTGCAAGAAGAAGATGGCTACAGAGAAGTCATTGTGCCCTATCAAGAGTGGGCTGATTTCTTGCGCTTTAGACAAGACCATTGTCCAAAAGCTGCAACCGCTGATAAAGGAGTGAAAAAAAAATCTGAGAAGTCATTCCATTTTATTTCTGATATGACCTACCTCTTAGAAGAAATTGTTCATCAACCTATCTCTTTAAAATCTAGCGCGACCGAAAAGGATTTCTTATTTGATGATGAACTTGTTAAACAATTAATCGTTGGCTCTGGATCTGCATTGACTTCAGAGAGTGATTTGATGTCATGGCAGCTTTATTTTAGTCGTATTGCCTCTCGCCTCGTTCGTTTAGGCTTAGCAATGAGGCATGAAGAAATGCTCTGCCCTCATCACAATGCACCTCAGTGGTTGAATATGGTAAAAGAGGATAAAGCTCTTTATCTCTATAGACATCCCAACAACCGAACACTCGGTATGGGTTTTAACGAAGAACTAGACACTGAAAAAAATGTGAAGGAAGTTGAAAAGAGCTTAGATCGCATTAAAAGTGAAGGCTGGTTTCTTTTAGATGAATTCTTAAAAGGTATGACTTGTGCAATTGGCGTAAATGGTACGGTGGCATTAGTAAAAGAAGGTCCTGATTGGAGCTATAGACTTCCTCAATATCAAGATGAAGAGCTTCAGTTTATGCGTTATGTTATCATGCAAAGACTTTATGAAGTGGGCATGGTAAGCGTTGGAGTTTTCAAAGGCAAAGACTGCTTTAAATTACTTTCATTTGGTAGCGAAACGCTATGCTAGTTGAGCTTTCATCTGATAGCTTCTAAGCGTATTAGATAAAAGCATTGCAATAGTCATAGGTCCCACCCCTCCAGGAACAGGCGTAATTTGAGAAACCTGAGGTTTGACCTTTTCAAAATCTACATCTCCTACAAGCTTGCCATGCAGGCGATTAATACCCACATCAATAACTACAGCACCCTTTTTAATCATATCAGATTTAACATGTAGAGGAGCTCCCATAGCACAGACTAAAATGTCTGCCTGAGAGGTGATTTGAGCTGTATTAACAGTATGAGAATGCACAAGCGTTACTGTTGCATTGGTGTGGGTGTTTTTTTGCATCAAAAGAGCAGCCAGCGGTTTGCCCACAATGTTACTTCTTCCCATAATCACAACATGCTTATGTGAAATTTGTATGCTTGAGCGCATCAAAAGTTCATGTATTCCCAAGGGAGTACATGGAACAAAAAAAGGTGTATAACCTAAAAGTAGCCTACCAATGTTGAAAGGATGAAACCCATCGACATCTTTTTGAGGATCCACAGCTTCAACAATTTGTTGGACATTGATATGAGGAGGCAAAGGGAGCTGAACCAAGATGCCGTCAACGGTTGGATCTAAGTTTAAAGAACTAATCATTTCTAATAGTTGCTGCTCTTTAACATCTGGATCAAAGCAGTTGGATTTTACTGTAATGCCAACCTTTTCACAAGCCTGCACCTTCCGTTTAACATAGAGCTCAGAAGCTGAATTATTGCCTACTAAGATGTAGGCTAAACAGGGAGCTCTTTTAGACTCTAGTTTCTTTATTTGTTCTGAGAGCTCTCCTAAGATTTCTTGAGAGATTTTTTTGCCGCTAATAATCATAGAAAATTCTTTTAGTAAAACTTGGTATTCTAGTCTATAAAATGGTTTAAAATCTAGTCTTTAGCTAAGCGAAACGACTTAGTAGAGCGCCTTTTCGCTGGAAGAAGCCTGTTTAGGTATAAAAGAGGAATATGGAACGCAAGCAGGGCAAAGATACCATCAAGCATAGGGTAGACGATTAAATCTGTTAGGATCCACCCAAAGGAGATCTGTACCTTTAAAAAGAAAAAGTTCATGGCTACAACATATAGAAAAGTAGAAATCTGTGAGAAAAAAATAGTGAGTAGCGGCAGTGTAAGAAGCTTATCTTCAAAAAAGAAAGGTTTAAAGAAAAGAAGAACCCAAAGAGTCATCCCGTAGTTGATAATCCAAAAGCCAAACGGAGTATGCGCTGAGAGAAGATCAATGATAAAACCAGCAACAAGAGTGAAGGCAAAAAGCCCAGCATTTTTCTTTTTGTACATTAAAATGATTAGAAAAGGAGCAAAGTAGGTCAATTTAATTAATGGGAAGAAAATAGGGCCCAAAAGCGTCGGAAGTAATGAAAGCGAAAATGCAATGAGCAAAACATAAAAATTCATACTAAACCTTTTACGCTACGATAAAAGTTTAGCCTCAATTATTGCAAGAGTTGTTGGATGGAGCTTGCGGATGTTATCTTTAACAAAAGCTTTAATTTGGTTCTTTGGTACCCAAAAAAATTCGCTATATTCATCGTTAGAAGAATCACAATAGATGTCATGGTTATCTTTTAAGGTAATAGAGAGGCAGATATCATAGATTTGTTTTTCTTTGGATAAGACAACAAGCTCCGGCCTAATTGCTTCTACATCATCTAAAAGTAGTCCAGTCTCTTGTTCAAATTCGTTGATAAGGGCATATTCAAAGTTAATCAAATTACCCTCAATTGCGGACTCATCGACCCCACCTGATGGGACCAGCTCAAGTTTTGAAGGGGAAAATAAAACCTTTTCAGATCGAATTCCAAATAGGATGTTATCTCGATGTATAATCCAGCCGCTTACAGCAAGGGCTCTATGCACCCGTGCATAGCTAAGCTGATATGAAGCCAGAAATTCTTTAAAAGAGACCGTATAGGTTGTAATAGTATGAGGTGCAAAACTCTTTACGCAGACAAGTGTTCCATTAAAGAGAGGTTTTTTCTCACAAGCTTTTCTAAAAACTTCATCAACAAAACCTTCAGGGAAGTCAATCTTATGGGGATTCTCTTCTAAAGTCACCCGAAACTGTGGGGAAATCTGCTGGGCAGAGTAAAGATCATCTAAAGACATAATTCGACCATTGTTTTAAGAGTGTTTTCCAACTTCCAAAGCAAGGAAGAGGGTGGTAGGTGATTTTTGAGAAAAATGCAGCTTGTAATCCAGATTTGATTGAAGAAGAAATAACTTCAAGAGAGTCATCTATGACCAAAGCATTTTTTGGCTCAAGTTTTAATTTTGTGAGAACTTTTTTGTAAAAGAGATCATTTTTTTGATTGCAGTCCAAACAATTAGGAGTAAAAATATTTTCTATGTAGTCGTCAATCTTATGGAATTTAAGGATTTTTTCAGCACATGCTCTTTGACTTGCCGTAGTCAAAACCAGGCTATACCCTCTTGTTTTAGCATCGTCTAAGAATTCTTTCACTCCTCGAAAAAGCGGGGCTTTGAAGTAGTGTTTTTGTAAGTATGTTTCATACTGCTTTTTTAAATGATGAGAGGGGTGGGTTATAGAATACTTGATCTTGAAATACTCAATAAGCTTTTCAATAGATGAAGTTTTAAGTTCATCAAATTCTTGGTTAGACCCTTCAATTTTATGGTCGGAGAGAAAATCATGGTAGATGGTTCTAAGCCTTGGCAGACTGTTGATGAGTGTGCCGTCTAAATCAAGAAATAAGTGAGTAACTGTTTGCTCAGGTTTTACCATATTATATCTTCATGTTGAATCCCGCAGCCTAGGGCAATATTTTGAGCTGCTGCTCTCCCTTCAATATCTTCGATATATTTAGGGTGGATGCCCAGCCTCTGCATGCCTGGACGTAATATGCTCACATTGACCCCTTCTTGGAGAAGATCTCCCTTCGAAATCATGCAACTCGCCTGCAGGCCGCGTCTTGCTATTGACGCTAACTCTTCTTCTTGATTGAAGATCTCTTTTTTTGCAACCCCTAGAATCTTCTCTGTGTGAATAATAGCTATGCACATCTCTTTAAGCTCTTTAGAGTCAATTGCAAAAAAGTGATCAGGACCAGGAAGTTTTCTCTCTAGAGTGAAATGCTTTTCAATAGAAGTAGCTCCTAAAGTTACTGCAGCTATTGGGGCATAGAGAGGATGCGCACTATGATCAGAGAGCCCCACTGGGAGTCTGAATTCTTCTCTTAAAGAAGTAAGGCAATTCAGGTTTAAGCTCACAGCTTCTGCAGGGTACTGCGCTGTGCAGTGAAACAGAGTAAGGCTCTCTCCTCCATTTTTAAAAAATATATTTTGTGCCCATCGAATGTCATCAAGTGAGGCTGCTCCTGTTGATAAATAAAGAGGCTTGTTAGAGCGCGCTGCTTTTTCAATAAGGCGCAGATGCCTGATTTCATATGAGGCAATTTTATGCTTTTGAACATAAGGATCTACAATCTCAAAATCATTTTCAGAGAAAAAAGAACACATCATCTCAATGCCTACATATTGAGCATAAGCAGAGAGCTTTGGGATCATTGAAGGGGGAAGGGCATAGCTTTTGAAGATCTCGTTGATATCCTGATCAAGGTAGGGGGCAGATCCTGCGTTGGGCACATAAATGCTGTCATTTGAAAAAAGCTGAAATTTAACAGCATCTGCTCCTGCAATATATGCTTCTTTAATCATAGTTTGAGCAAGTTCTAAAGTGAGTACCTCGGATCCAAGAATGCAATTAGAGCCAGCTTCTGCGATAATAAATGTTTTATGAGTATCTGCTGTAGAATACTCAAATTTAATCGCATCAAAGCTCTTTCCGTATCTTGGGACCTCCACTTTACCTACTTGAGAAAAACCAGCCTTTGTAAAAGCGCCTTGTGCTCTTACGTTCGTTTTTTTGACAAAGGCCACAACCTTTTTAAAACCTTTTAAAGCGAGTTCATCGATTGCAAGCTTTAGTGAAGATGTTCCTATTTTTAGATCCAAATACTTTGGATCTAAATAAAGTGAGAGCTCGCACTCATCATCCTTAAACCATTTCTCATAATAAATAACGCCGACCTCATCTCCATTGTAGAGGATCATCTGTGTGGGCAAGCTCAAAATAGAGTGATACTTCTTAGCAAAGCCATTTTGAAACTCCTCAAAAGATTGAGCTTTATCCCTAAAAGAGTTTTCTATTGCAGGGGGACTTGATCGCCAACCATGGAGCTTTTTTAAGTTATCTAAATGGGGCTTAAGTGTAGATAGAGAGAGGCTTTTTTTCATCGAGTATACCGAGATTTAACAGGCTAAATTGTTTAATCTCTTTTAACCCAAAGTAGGGGTTTTTCGCATAGTACTTTTGAATGATTTTTTCAACAAAATCAAAATCACTCTGTGTGTCTACTGATACATTGATATGAGAAAAATCTTCCTCATCTTTAAAGTTGTATAGATAAAATATTTCCCTGTTTTGGTAGATGTAAGGCGTTACATGCTCTTTTTGATAAGAATTTTGAGCATTGAAATAAGCCTTCTTGAGAGTCTTAAAACTAAAGATCTCTAGATCAAGTCCCTTCGGGTAGCTTCTCTCTAAAACATTGGAAATATAGTCGTATTTGGAGCTGTTTTTAGAGTAAAAAAGAAGCATCTTTTTGAGTAGATCTATATCGACAAGTGGACAATCACCGGTTACTCGAACAATGTAATCAGCGCTATATTTAAGGGCGCACTCATAAAAACGCTCTAATACATTGCCTTCTGATCCTCGAAAAACGTCGACTTTTTGAGTCTCACAATAGGAGGCTATAGCGTCATCTAGAGGGGTCTCTGTAGTGGCTACAACAAGCTCTGAGAGGCTTTTGAGGGCTTTAAGGCGTTCTAGGGTGTAATGTAGAAGGGGCTTGCCTAGGAGGGGTTTTAAGACCTTTTTAGGCAATCTAGAGGAGGCTAGGCGAGCCTGTAATATGATGAGAAATGACATAGGGGTCAATCTCTACAAATAGGCTATTAAATTCAAACAAAAAGTCTGTGGATCTAAAGGTCTTCTTTAATGCTTTTTTGAGGATAGGCTTTCCCGTTAATAAAGAAATGGAGTCGCTCTGTACTGTCTTTTTTCACAGTGAACTCTTCACCTTTCTCATCAAGCTTGTAATCTTCTACAGCCATAAATTGAGCTGAAACTAAAGGTGTGTTGAAATGTTTAAAATAATGTAAAGGATAAGGGTTAGTTTTGTTCATATAGGAGGGGTGTGGAGAAATTCCTTGTACGCCTTCTTCAGGAGCTAAAACTGTTCGATTAAATAGCTTGCTTAGATGCGCTGCTATGCTTGTTTTAAATGGTTTTGAGCCTGATCGGCAGGACATCAAAATAAATAGGCCATCACGACTCATTGGATCAAAACAATCTGATGGAAGTTTTGGCTTTGATCGAGTTGTAATGAGTTTATTACCGATTTGTACTGTGTTATGGTTACCGTGTGCAGAAAGGGTGACTACAGGAATTTTTACATTTGGAGGTAATTGTTTAGCTGCCCTATGTAAGGATTGGCATATACCTAAAGCGTTGTCGACTCTCTCACTTTTTAAAGTGATTGAGGGTGCGTAGTTTTTGAAATTAATAGCTATAGCATTTTCATCTTCAGCGTCTGCACTATGATCACCCGTAAGGAGTAGTACAGGTTCTGCGCCTTCAAAGTAGGTGAAGTCGTCAGCAGGTAATTCTTTTTTTTTCGCTTTTTCTATTAAACTTCCAACATACTGAGAGTGTTGCGTATATTTGGTCATGTTTTGCTTGAAGGCTGCCATGACTTCTTTAGGGGTACCATCGCTCTGAAGAAAAATCTTCATAAAGTCTCTTTCTACTTGGTTTGGAGGGCTTTTATCGTGCCCAAGTCGTGAATGTAATATCTCTGAATAATCAGAGCAAGCTGAATATCCTAAATAAGACGATGCACTTACTTCAAGAAATCCACAAAAGGCTTCCCAGACTCGATTATGAACTATTGAGGGTTGAGAGGGTGCTAATCTTTTGAAGCGAGGTATTGAGTCTGAAAGTAAGCTCATAACTGCCATCCCTTTAAAAAAATAAGAGAGTTCAAAGGAGTAGTTTGAAACTGATTGAAAGGTTTGCTGAGCTAAACTAAAAGAAGAGTCATTAGTAGTAGTTGCTGTTGCCATTTTTTATCCCATCTTGTTAATAATCAATGGGATTATAGCCTTTCTTCAATATTTTAGCAATATGTTTAGCGGTTCTATTATTGAGAATAAAGAGAATAAGAAGAAGCTTGAGGTTTGGGTTAAAGTATTTAATTTAAAAGGATAAATTATAAGCGGGGTCAAACCAGGTTGAATTACCAGACATAAAAAGAGGCAAATATGTAGCTGCTAATCCTGCTACTGCTAAAGTTGTTCCAATAACTGTCCTCTTAATCCCTGTCCTGTGCGCTGAAAGGAACCCTCGATCAGTATGGGGAATATCCTTATGCGCTTCAGCATCCTTAACTTGTGTAGAAATTAAGCGATGTCTTTCCTGTAGAGATTCTTGATTCTCCCCGCCTGTGAGTAACAGCGCAACATAGGCTTGTAGAGGGACATGTCGAGTCTCTTTGTATTTTTCAGAAAATGCTTCTAGTTGAAAATTTGTTACTCCATCATTTGTAAATTCATTAATAATAGCCAATATTCTATTTTCTAACGCAGCAAGAACGCTTTGATATGTATCTCTAACTGAAATTATTTTTTCATCACCAAAAATATTGATGCTAATACTCTCTGAAGGATTGGGCTTGAGTGAGCTTGCATATGTTGTGACACCTGCTGTAAATTCTCTTGCAAGTTGGGTAAGAGCAAGGACCGCTAGATTTACTTGTTTAAATTCTAACTCATTAAGTGGTCTAACTGGACCTAAACTATCTAGTTGTTTAAAGGCTGTAAGTTGGAGAGCCAATTCAATATATGCCTCATTTGAGTTTCTGCCTTCGCTCAGAGCTTCTACGTATGCTTCTGAAAGAGCGTCTTGAGAGGCGGGGCATTTCTCTTCAGTTAGTTTTCTAAGATCTATAGAATCATCTTCAAGAGTGCAGTAGTTGATAGATCTGATAGGAGTATCAAAGAGAGCATCGGAGAAAGCTTTATCATCTAGAGGGGTTTCTGCATTAAAGCGAGAATCATTGTCCTGCAAATTGCGAGCCATCACTTTTAAAAGTTCAAATGATTTTGTATCAGGAGCCTTTGTTTCAGGAAATGCAGGCGTTTCTAGGGCAGGAGGTGATATGCCGATAAGTTGAAAACCAAGAGTTTTAAGGATATTATCCAGAAGTAGCGCAGTTTCAAAGTCTATCTCTTTATCGGGTGCATTCTGGAAAAACTCTGCGATAAAGAGTCTCGTGCGAGCAATTTCATCTCTTAATGCTGTTTGAATCAAAGCTTGCTTTATTGCTGAAGAGCCAGCGGAAGTGAGAAGTGTTAACCTTTTGTAGTCATTACTTGATTGATAGTGACTAACAGCTCGATGAAAGTCATCTGTATGCTCGATAGCTTCTGGAGAAAATTCACCTTGTTGAAGTCCAATATTTAGAGTTGAAAGCGAATCTTGAAGCCCGGCTCGAGTTTCAGCGCTGATTAGTTGAAGAGATACTGTTTGTGGTTCTTGAGCAGCTTTAAAATCATTAAATAAGGTGTCGATTTTAGCGGCTTGCTGTAAGAGCGTAGATTTTGCAAAATCTTGGGCTGAGGTCTCACAGACTGTTTTTAAGACTTTGAAGGTGCGGTAAGCTAAAGCGCTCTCACTTTTTGAAGAGGGTTTTTTCATTTCTGCTTGAATCTTGTCTTGAACCTCAGAAAAAGAAGTTGAAGTTGCTGTCATTTTTAGGGATGGTGATGCCATCTTAGTGCCTCCAAAAGCCTGTATCCTACATATATTATAGTATATTTTTTAAAAATTGTCAAGGCAAAAGGTATAGAAGCGAGCTTGTCTATTATATTGAAAATTAGAAGCTTAGAGGAGGATTTTTAACTCTTGTTTTGGCAGCTTTTTTTGAGTTGATCTAGGTCTTTTTTAATGCGTTTTCTGATGCTTTTAGAGACGCGATCGATGAAAAGAACCCCATTTAGATGGTCATTTTCATGCATCAGCTGGCGAGCGTAATAACCTGATACTCTCTCTTTAAATTGCTTACCTTCAGCGTCTTGCCATTCAATTGTGATGGACTCTGGGCGGACTACAGGCAAATAGAGGCCTGGGAAGGAGAGGCAGCCTTCATCGGCTATAATGTGTTCATCAGAGGGATCTGTGAGCACGGGATTGATGAAAATCTTAGGG
>JAAZZY010000159.1 GCA_014239035.1 Chlamydiia bacterium | reverse complement strand
GTTGTATATTTTATTTGTTACAATTTGAGTATACAAAGTCACATGTTACATGTAATGTGAAAACCGAGATTTACTTTAAAAGATCAATTATATATTACATGTAACTATTCCAATAAAGAAAGAAAAAATAAATAATTAAATGCTTCAATGAAATATGATGAAAATCAATTCAAAAAATGTCTGCTGTGAGGCAGGTGAGCGCTATGCATTATATTAGATTGGGGCTTAACGTCGCTTTAACACATCAAAATAGGTAATATTGCGACAGCGAAACCAAGGGAAACGTAGAGGAATAGAAAAGGAAGCAGAGAGGGGGAAACGACAGGAAGAGGACATCGCCAACTAAAAATTAACACAACTAAAAAAGGGAAGAAGCAGTTAATCTTTGTCTGGTCTCTAGCTTACAACCTGTCCGACTTGAGTGGCCCTACCAGGAACATGAAAGTTCCAGCCGACATAGCTTGTAAGATCAACGAAACACACAAGCCCCCCTACCACAACAAGGTGCTAACCATAGGGGAATGGCAACATGAACCAAAAAATCATCCTCTTTTAAAAATGTGTCTTCTATCTTCTGACCAAAACCTGAGTGATTATATTCATTTCACTTCCTGGTAGTGCATACTTGAAAAACCATGCTACATACCACCTGCGAATTCAGC
>JAAZZY010000158.1 GCA_014239035.1 Chlamydiia bacterium | reverse complement strand
GCAAAATTCTATCACCGTCTTAGCCAGAAAAACGCAACCCCAACATTTAAACGTAGAAAAGACAGCTTATTACGTTATCAAACGTAGAAATATGTTCTAAAAAGTGTAAATTAGCTCCCCTTTTAAATGTATTCCTCGGTAGCTCAGTTGGTTAGAGCAGTTGACTGTTAATCAATTGGTCGCAGGTTCGAGTCCTGCCCGAGGAGCCAAAAAAATTTTCAAATAATTATTAACTAATTAGAAATGAGATTTTGATCTTAAGTCTTATTTATTTAATTTAGGGCCTTAAAAAAATTAAACTGCTTTTGAAATTACTGTTCCTGAAATTTGTAAAGATTTATTGAATTTTAACTTTTGATCTGAATTAAGCTCCGAATATAATTTTGTTAAAAAATTATAGTTGATGTTCATATGGCCTTCTTGAGACTTTTCTAAATTTATTAAATATTCAGAAAAATCTTCAAAAAAATAATTTATTGGAACTTTCAAATAATTTGAAAGTTGCAATAATCTAATAGAGCTTACTCCATTTGTTCCTTTTTCGTATTTTTGAATTTGTTGAAATGTTACGTTAATTGCTTTTGCTACTTTTGTTTGTGTTAGACCTAAAGCTAATCTTCTTAGCTTTAATTTGTTACCTAAATGTTTGTTAAAATTATCTTCCATTA
>JAAZZY010000157.1 GCA_014239035.1 Chlamydiia bacterium | reverse complement strand
AACCTTATGGTGAAAATACCATGTCTCTACCACTTGTGGTTCTGGAGGAGTAGTCGTCACAAATTTTCGAAAAAAATCAAAATGGCGGCCATATTGGATTTTCAAAAAATGTGAAAACAACATATTATGAGTATGCACACCAGTAGGAATATTTGTACAAAATTTCAAGAAGATTGAACCACTTTGAAAAATCGGCAATTATGACGTCATGGCGGCCATCTTGGATTTTTTTCGAAAACGAAAGTAGCATAAAATCACTCAGGACATCCATATGTACCTACATATCAAATTTCGTCAAGATCCGACCATTTTTGACAAAGTTAGAATTTTGGCGGGAAACGCGTTTTACGTATGAAGTCATAGCCGCCAGTTTGAAAATCGTAGGACTTCAAATTTAAAATGGGAGGCTCTTCAACCTAAACTGAACCTTATGGTGAAAACCCCATGTCTCTACCACTTGTGGTTCTGGAGGAGTAGTCGTCACAAAAAAATCAAGATGGCGGCTGTGGCGGCCATCTTGGATGACCTAGTTAAAAAATGAAAAAAAGTCTGGAGCTATTCAAGTCCTGGTTCCATTGGTGAAGTTTGGTGATGATCCAATCACTACTTTTTGAGTAAAGTGCGTGACGGACAGACGGACAGACGGACAGACGGACAGACGGACACAG
>JAAZZY010000156.1 GCA_014239035.1 Chlamydiia bacterium | reverse complement strand
AGCCTCCATCTGTAAAAGTTCCTCGTCCGGGATTTGAACCCGGGTCTGTCGGGTGAGAGCCGACTATCCTAACCAACTAGACTAACGAGGATCACTTGATGGAGAATCCGGGTTTCGATCCCGGTGCCTCCTCGTTGCAAACGAGGCACTCTACCGATTGAGCTAATCCCCCCAAAAGTAATGGTTCCAGTGGGATTCGAACCCACGCCTACAAATGTAGACTCGAACTTGAGTCGAGCGCCTTAGACCACTCGGCCAAGAAACCAGCAAGTATGCCAAAAGTAGCGGAGGGAGGTTTCGATCCTCCGACCTTTGGGTTATGAGCCCAACGCGCTTCCGCTGCGCCACTCCGCTTTTCACATCAAGATTCAGTCTCTGAGGCAGGTCGTATCCCACCAACAAGGCACCAAAACGTGCGTCACCTGCGATTCCCGCGTGGTCCCCCACCGCAGTACTGTGCAGGCCCATAGCTGCTTAACTTCGGAGTTCGGATGGGATCCGGTGCTTTCAGCTAGGTATGAACGCACGATGAATGTCAAGTTCACAGATCAACACTAAACCAAACCGCAGCACCTTACCAGATACCTTACCCCCCCGAATCCCTCAAATCCGGCAGGACAACCTTTCAGGGATCGAACCTCGATTTAGCTTTCGGATGATGCAATCCATCCGAAA
>JAAZZY010000155.1 GCA_014239035.1 Chlamydiia bacterium | reverse complement strand
AACATTTTTTTACCACAACATTGGTTTTCTGTATCCTGTAGTGTAGTACTACAGCATGGAAAAGTCAGACCTTTTCTAACAAGGGTGCCCTACGGAAATTGATTTTAAAAGACTTGGCCCCTACACTATAAAGGACGTCTCCCCAAAACCCAGAAATCTGCCCACGGCTCGATTTAATTCTAATTGGATGTGGTTTGAAGCTGCCCTAGTACCTTCCAAAAAAATATGGTTAAAAATTTTCAGAGGCCCCCGGGGCCTGAATTGTGACCTACTTAATGACCTCAGTTTTGGCATTCGACAAGGTTCAGCATTTCCCCCAAAATGTTAACAAATAACGATATAATGTTATCAAAATGAATTAAATTACCTTCAACAAACTTCAAATTACATTTTGAGCCATTTCATGAAGTAGGGATTAAAGGCTCTTCTAAAAATTGATAAAACAGCAGTGTATTCGATATTCAAAAATGCACAGGTAAAATACTTATTGTTTTAGGTAGATTAATTAGTTTTCATTGTAAAATTCTATAATTGCTATAAATTCAATGGTTTTTAAGAAATATTTACACACAGAAAAAATCAAATAAATTCATCATATAGTTTTAAATTTACAGTCCAATATGTTAGTGACTATGAATACCAAAAGAGCTATACATGTATTACAAATTTTAATAAAATATTCAATTCTTTACT
>JAAZZY010000154.1 GCA_014239035.1 Chlamydiia bacterium | reverse complement strand
TGAGCAGTAGAAAGCCCATTTTGAGTGTTTGATAGAGAAAGTCTTCCATGGTTTGAAGCGCAGGAAGTTTATCTACAAAAGTATTGAAATTATGCTCATGCAGAAGGCGCTCTTGAATCCCTAGAAGGATCGACTGACCGACCGCAAGGGCGAGAAGGGCGTAGGCTCCAATCGATAAAAAAACATGCGCAGCAATTGAGACAGAAAGCAGCTTTCCTTCATTACCAGGAAACAAAAAAGAGACGATCACGGCGATAGCACTGAGCGGGTAAACCAGCATCCCCAAAGAGTGAATCGGTTTTGTGAAGGAGGTTAGAAATAATAACGTTGCTACAACCCATGCCACAAAAGAAACGCTCACTGTAAGTCCAAAAAAAACGCCATTATGTTGCCACATCTCGAACAATATGTATCCGTGCGAAGAGACGGCTACCAAGAGCATTAAATTGACAACTAATCGATGTTGGCTTGTTACTGTATCTAAGACAAAATAACGGGTCAGAAGAAGCCCAGCAAGTAAATAAGCAATAAATGGCAGAGTGTGGAGTAAAGGCATCTCTAGCTTTGTCTTTGCAAAAGATTATATAATACGATATTTCAATCAACTAGAACGCAATGTTTGATAATTTAACAGATCGTCTATCCAATAGCTTTAAGGCTCTTCAAGGTAAAAATAAATTATCTGAAGGCAACATTA
>JAAZZY010000153.1 GCA_014239035.1 Chlamydiia bacterium | reverse complement strand
GCGAAGGAGATCGATGTGCATATGGCAACACCTGTTTTCGATGGAGCGAGGGAAGAAGATATCCGTGGGTTGCTTCAAGAAACACGGTTTTCTACTGCGGGTTTAGAGCGGCTTACTGATGGTCGCACTGGGCAGTTATTTCGCCAAAAAGTAATGATTGGTTATATATACATTCTTAAGCTTCATCATTTGGTTGATGATAAAATTCACGCTCGTTCGACTGGACCATATTCGCTTGTGACTCAGCAACCACTGGGTGGAAAGGCGCAATTTGGTGGGCAGAGATTGGGTGAGATGGAAGTGTGGGCATTAGAAGCTTATGGTGCTGCGTACACTCTTCAGGAAATGTTGACCGTAAAGTCAGATGATGTGGAAGGGCGCAAGCGTATGTATGAAGCTATAGTCAAAGGAGAAACCACTGCCACTCCTAGTCTCCCAGAGTCATTTAATGTTTTGGTTAAAGAGTTGCAGAGTTTGGCTATAGATGTAGAACTTATTGAAGCTGCAAAATAAATCACCTCTCTCGGTTTATTTTTGATCGAGTCGCTTTCGAGGGTGTACCTTAAACGCTATATAACTATTTAAAGGAGATAATCCTGGTGGATAGCTTTACATTTGATAAGCCAAAAAACCCGTTATTTTTTGACGCGATGCGGGTCCGTCTAGCCTCTCCGGAAAAAATTCGTTCATGGTCTTACGGGGAAGTTAAGAAACCTGAGACCATAAATTATCGTACCTTTAAGC
>JAAZZY010000152.1 GCA_014239035.1 Chlamydiia bacterium | reverse complement strand
TCTTCCGCAAAGCATATGTTTACTTAGATCTTGATCGCAGAGCTGATCTGATAAATGCTTTTAATCCCCACGTGACAGTAAGCTGCCACTATAATCAGGGTTGTGGGTATACCCAAGATGGAAAATGCCTCGGTACAGATGTCGACTACACTCTCTTTTTTGTTCCAGGAGCTTTTACAAAAGGTGATCAAAAAAATGAAGCTTTTGGTCAAAAATCTCTAAAAAATGCTCGCTCACGATATGAATTTGTGCGATTTATTGTCTCAGATGATATTGAACAGTCCATTGACCTTGCACAAACTGCTATTGGCTACTCTAGGCAAATTTTAAAACTGCCAATACTTAATAACGCAAACTACTCACCGGCCCAATGCATCCACAATAGCCCTGGAATTTATCATCGCAACCTATCTTTAATCCGCTTAGTCCACAGTCCAATTTTGTACGGAGAGCCGCTTCTTCAAGACAACTTTAATAATGCCAAAATCCTTGCATCCAATCCTGATGCCCTTATTGATAGAGTTGTCCATATTTACTATCGATCGATATTGGACTGGGCAGAAAGCTATTCTTATTCTAATTTATCCCAATAAGCTCTTGGAAATAGAGCTCTATCTTCTCAGGTTTGATTCCTCGCCTTAGAAGGCCAATATATCCATCAGGGCGAACTAGAACCATAAGTGTTCTACCTATTTTGTAAGGCGCGGCATTTCTCCCTTCGATATCAAACCAACAATCCTCTTCACTTTGACCTT
>JAAZZY010000151.1 GCA_014239035.1 Chlamydiia bacterium | reverse complement strand
ATTAGAAAATTTACTTAAACAACTTTCTGAAATTGATAATTTAATAAAAAATAAATGAGTAAAATTTCTAAAGTTATAGCTCGTCAAATATTTGACAGTAGAGGAAATCCTACAATTGAAGCAGAAGTATTTTCAAAAAATATTAGCTCAAGAGCCATCTGTCCATCAGGTGCTTCTACAGGAACTTTTGAAGCTTATGAAAAAAGAGATTTTAACAATAAAAAATATTTAGGGAAAAGTGTATTTAAACCAGTTAATTTAATTAATTCAAAAATTTCAAAAAAATTAAAAAACCAAGATGTGCACAATCAACAACTTATTGATTCAATATTAATAAGACTTGATGGCACTAAACAAAAAAATAATTTGGGAGCCAATGCAATTTTAGCTGTTTCAATGGCAGTTAAAAAACTTTCTGCCAAAATTAAAAAAGTACCTTTATACAAAACTTTTTTAGTCAAAAACAATTTTCAATTACCCTATCCTTTAATGAACATTATAAATGGAGGTGCTCATGCAGATAATGGTCTAAGAATACAAGAGTTTATGATCAGACCCGATAAAGCTAAAAGTTTTTCTGAAGCTATGAGAATATCTTTTTTAGTGATTCAAAATTTAAGATCATTAATTAAGAAAAAAAAACTATCAACTTCTGTTGGAGATGAAGGTGGATTTGCCCCCATGATAAGTAATAACGAACAAGCTCTAGATTTAATTGTTGATGCAATAAAAAAATCTGGTTTTAAAAATGGTAGAGACGTTTCTATTTGTCTTGATGTT
>JAAZZY010000150.1:569-785 GCA_014239035.1 Chlamydiia bacterium | reverse complement strand
CTTTTTCTCGATATGCAGGACTATCAGCAAATTCCCGTGCATTTCGTTCTAATAATTTTGGTACAGTAAAATATCCATCAAACGGTTCTAATGTTTTCGACAAACTGCCCTCCCCAGGGAAAATTTAGTGATCGCTAAAACGATTCTAATCGCATTCATATACATGAATTTAAGATTCTGAAAGCAACAAAAATTCTAAACTACATTTTAAATATG
>JAAZZY010000150.1:351-559 GCA_014239035.1 Chlamydiia bacterium | reverse complement strand
TGTACACTCCCTGAAATTGTAAAACAATAAATATCTACAAAACAAAGAGTTACTGCACCTTAATACTTGAAAATTGGCTCCGGCGGTAGGGATCGAACCTACGACCAATTGATTAACAGTCAACTGCTCTACCGCTGAGCTACGCCGGAAATGTTTGTTGTGTTAACGTTACATAAGTAAGAAATTTCTTTATTATGCTAATTTTTAA
>JAAZZY010000150.1:0-341 GCA_014239035.1 Chlamydiia bacterium | reverse complement strand
TTTAACAAATTTTCTAATTAAATTTTACTAAAAATTGTCTCAAACTCAAGTTCCTGAGTATTTGTTACCAACTTTCGTTCTTTTAAATCAATCAAATGTGCAAAAACATTTCGTGCAGCAGCAGGGATCAATGATTTATTGACATCAATGTATATTATTTTTGCTATTTGAGTAGAATTTAATGAGACATCACTTATACAATTTAGAATCTGTTCTTCTCTCATTTTTCTGTGTTTTATTATATAATTTATTATTTCTTTGGGGTTATCTATTTTATCTCCATGTCCTGGATAATAGATGTTGTACTCATTAAATTTAAGTAACTTTTGTAAGGAATTCAT
>JAAZZY010000014.1 GCA_014239035.1 Chlamydiia bacterium | reverse complement strand
CCCCAGTAGCTTTAGTTTGATGGTAATGTCGGGGTTTGGAAAGGTAAGCTGCCCCCGCAATGTCTAAATGAGCCCAAGAGGTTGACTGAACAAACTCTTGAAGGAAAAGACCAGCAACAATTGCGCTGGGATAACCAGGAGCACCTGCTGAGTTTCTTAAATCAGCAATATTGGATTTTAGAGCTTCTTTATAGTCTTCATGAAGAGGAAGTTCCCACACATTTTCTCCACTTTTCTCTGATGCAGCCTCAAGCTGACCTACGAGAATTGGGTCGTTGCTTAGAACCCCTGTAAAGCGATCGCCTATTGCTGCTATCACTCCACCTGTGAGCGTGGCTAAATCAATCATTCTACGCGGATTAAAATTATCTTTTGCGTAGGCTAGGGCATCAGCTAAAATCAATCGACCTTCAGCATCAGTGCTAATAATCTCGACCGTTTTCCCCAAATAACTCTCATAAACATCACCCGGTTTATAGCTCTCTGGGCCAATAGAATTCTCACAAGCTGGGATAAGACCCACGATGTTAAGAGGCAAATCTAGCTTTGCAGCTGCATACAAGATTCCCAAAACAGCTGCAGCTCCGCTCATATCGCATTTCATATGGCGAATACCACCAGCTCGAGGTTTCAGTTGAATGCCTCCTGAATCATAAGAAATACCTTTACCCACAATAGCAGTAGGCTTCTCGCCTTTTGCTCCCCCTTGATAGTTTAAAACAATCAAAGCTGGATCGATATGTGCACCGCGATTTACTGTAAGAATTAGCTTAAGCTTTTCCTTTTCTAATTTTTTCTTGTCTAAAACGACCGTTTTTATTTTTGTAAATTGTTTAGACAATTTTTGAGCGGCTTTTGAAAGAGCCTCTGCATTGATATTATCCGCATTGTCATTAACCAAATCACGTGCAAGATTGACTCCTTCAGAAAGACTCTTCCACTTTTGAATCAATTTGTGCTCTTTAGCATCTAAGCCAATAAAGCCACATTGAGATATAAGGACCGTTTTTTCAGAGGCGCAGCTCTTTAGGTGCTCAAAGATATAGTTTGATAGAAAGAGACCCTCAGAAACCCCTTGAATGAGATCCTCCTGAACAACCTTGGCAAGCTCTGGAACTACAAGGTTAATTTTTTTAATCTTGTGGTGATGACAGTATTGAGCAAGCTTTGCATATGTACGTCGCAAACTTTCAGTTGAAATCTTTTTTTGATCTCCAAGCCCCAGTAAAAGAATTCGCTTTTCTTTCTGCTGATTTTTGGGATAGGTTAAAAAAACTTCTCCCATCTTTCCATCGAAGTCCCCTAACTTAATAGGTTCCTCTGAGCATTTGGAAAAAGTCTTAATGCTATGTGCTGCAGCAGGCTTTGACCTACCCGTGCGATAAAAGGGTAAAATAAGCGCATCAGCAACGTTTCTTTGAGTATGTCTTAAAGTGCACTTTGTTTTTATCATTAGAAGGGAATTTCATCCTCTGATAATCCTGGTGCAGCAGGAGCACTCTGTGCTTGCTGCGGCGCAGGTGTTGAGGTCTGCGAGCTATCTGAGGTTGATTTTTCCGAGCGCCCAAAAGGACTGAAACGAAGGTCTGTTGCAACAAGTTCTAGTGACACTTGAGGCTGCCCTTCTTTATTTGTGTAAATTTCAGGCTTATTCATTTCGCCCATTGCAATAATTGGGCTACCTTTTTTGAGATAGGGGATCATCTTATCAAAGCGATCTCCCCAAATTGTTACTTTCCACCACGTCGTGATATCTTGACCGCCTCTTCTCGAACGAACCGCCACTCTTAATGATGTAACTTTTTGTCCACTTGGTGTCACTCTCGCTTCGGGATCAGCTCCAAGGTGACCTGCAACTTGTGTAAAGTTCATTTGAACCTCCTGAATTGTAAGGCATTATTTTTAATTGAATTTCTTGGATACTATGCGTAATGGAATCAGAAAAAATCAAGACAAAAGAAAAAAAGAAAGCCACAGTTTGCACCGTGGCTTATAACTATAATTATATCTTGATGAAACCGCCGCCGGGTGCTCCTCCGCCACCTGCTGGTGGAGACTGTTGCCCACCTGCTGGAGGCTGACCTCCTGGGCCAACACCCCCTGGACCAATTCCTGGGCCAGCTGTTCGAGGCACTTCAACCTCTTTTCCTTCCATAATAGCTTTAACCAGCTTTCTCCATTTCTCAACGGTCTCTACGTAAAGAGGTGCAAAAGCTCTCAAAGCTTGAGCTGCAGCATGCTCCATATCAAGAACGCAATGCAGTAATACAAGCTCTTCTTTACTTGCAACACCCACTCCGCCGCCGGCCATTTGACCACCTAGCATAGAGCCTTCTAACAGTTTCTCATAGAGTCTGAGTCGAATTTTGCTGTCTTTTGGAAGCCCATCAAGTAATGGGGAATAGATATATAATCTCTTTGAATTTGGTTCATATGTCATGTGCATAGAAAATTCATCGTCTATACCCAAAATACATGTGTTGTTTTCGTCGAAATCAAGCCCTTCTAGTCCAAGTTCTTTTCCAAACTCTTTCAAGTTTTCTTTAGCGTTTTCAAGTGACATTTATTTTCCTCCGGATAACTTGTCAAATTAGCGAGCCATTAGAGCATAGCTAACCTTATCTTTGCAATTAATTTTTGATTTTTGAAATCTGCACAAAAAGAGCTCTTACTCGAAAACCCATAAAACTTACGTTAAGTGCAATTTACTAATTATAAGGATATTGACTGTAATATATATATTTAACACCCCTCTCTAAACCCCTTACAATTAGTATGACTTTATATTTAATGAAGTTTAAAGAGTTGACAGTGTTTTTATATCGCCAAAGTAACCAGAGGTAAGATGTGAATAGACCATTCACTCCAAATTGTCAAAGCTTTAGATCCAAAACCTGCTGAGGGATATCTAACACCACCTCCTTCTCCTACAGGCAGATTAGCGAATAGGAATGTAACGTAAAAAAATGGAGAAGGGCCTCGTATTGGAGTATTTTCCACTCTAATTGCTTTCTCAGAAATTACGATTGTACTGGGCTCTCTCATGCTCCCTTGCGTGCATGGCTATCAAGGTAGTTTAACAAATGAACAAGTAAAAGGTGGAGTCTGTATATTTATCTCTTCTATTTACCTATAAATAGCCTTGAAAGGTGTAGGTCTTGATTACTGAGTGGGCCTTGAATAAAAAAACCCTCCAAGTCTCCTTTGAGGGTTTAATTCTTTTATTTCCTAATATCCATATAGGCTATGTAGGTGCTTGGAAAGAACATCTCTAGGATTTCAGCAGCATTATGACCACGCTCTGCCATCTCTTGAGCAGTATATAGACAAGCCCCCACACCAAATCCTTCTCCATAACCATCAAAGACAAGTACATTGTCTTTATTTGTGGCTGTAAAGTCTGTGCTTTTTAATTTTGTGTCACCTAAAAGTGACTGCAATTTCTCAAAGTCAAGATCTGCAATTTCACCTTTATGCTCAAACTTCATGCCATAGACTTTTCCTGAATCTTTGTCAGTGAAGACCTCATAACTTGTTACAGCTTCCCAGCCAAGCCTTTCAGCTAAATCATCGAGGAGAATCTTATGCGTCCAATGAGACTGATTTCTTGCTGCAAGAGCAAGTGGAGATTCCACAGATTTTTTAAAGGTATGCCCTTCAACTCTGTGAATCAAATGATAAGGCGCTGTTTTCCCCGCGCAGTTAGATGTGTATGTCGCATTAAAAAATCCATCTAAAATACCATAGCTTTTAGACTTCATAACGAGGTGGTGAGTAAGCTCAACAGCTTTGTCTACTCCATTATTTCGACCACAAACTCCCCTGCCTTCATAACCAATTTCTTTAGCATCAAGATGCCAAAATTTATTTTGGTTTCTAAGGGCGTGATAATAGGCCTGTGTACGCTCGATGATAGCCATAGACGCCAGCACCTCATGCGAAAGATTACTGTTGACTTTAGGATTAAGCATAGACTTGACATAATCCTCAACAGGAACTTCATTAACCAAACTTAAAGTATTACCAATTTGGTACACATATAAGTTTCCCGAATATTGAATTCCATTAACTAAAAAATAGCCGTCAGGCTCATTGGGAACTAATGCTATCTGATAAAGTCCTGGATAGGCTTCCCCCCACGCTAAACCATCTAATGTTGGCCTAAGTAGATATTGTTTTTTCATCGATCCTTTGGAAATCTTTGCTCCCAGTTTGGGGTCAAAAATTTTGTAACCACCATGAACTTCTAAGTTGGCTGCTTCTTCATCTTTGCAAAGCAATACTTTGATCATGCCTAAATTGTTGGGCTGCTCAATCAAAACATACTTTTGTGGAGATGCATTGACTGAAGAGAATCCCAAACAGATAAGTGCAAGACAAAAACCTATTAGGGCTTTGAATTTCATACTATTTTTCTCCTACATTTTTTTATTTAAGTGATCATACGCTTTTGCTGTAGCTTCTCTTCCTCTCGAAGTGCGCTTTAGGAGTCCTTGCTTAATTAAAAAGGGCTCATACACTTCTTCAATGGTTGATGCAGCTTCGCCTAGTGCGACAGCTAAGGTATTTAATCCTACAGGCCCACCGTTATAATCATCCATGATAATAATTAAAATCTTTTTGTCCATTTCATCGAGTCCTAGGCGATCAATTGCAAGCATATCTGCTGCCTTATGAACAAGTTTTTCTGTTATTTGACCATCGGCTTTAATTTGCGCAAAATCTCGAACCCAGCGAAATAAGTTATTCGCAACTCGCGGGGTTCCTCGAGATCTTTTAGCCACCTCAAGGGCAGCATCTGAACTCATATTCGTTTTCAGAATAGAAGAAGAGCGAAGAATAATCTTTTGCAGAACTTGAGGCGAATAATAATCTAGTCTAAAGGTCAATCCAAATCTTGAGCGGAGAGGGGAACTAATAAGACCCTGTTTTGTTGTGGCGCCCACCAAAGTAAATGGATTAAGTTTGACCTGAACAGAGCGCGCGTGAGGCCCGCTATCAATAATTAAATCGAGGAAAAAGTTTTCCATGGCGGGATAAAGATATTCCTCAATAGATCTATTTAATCGATGAATTTCATCGATAAATAAGATATCTCCTTTTTGCAAATTCGTTAAAATCCCTGCTAAATCAGTTGGCTTTTCTAAAATAGGACCAGATGTAATAACAATATTGGTCCCCATTTCTTTTGATAAGATATTTGCAAGTGTTGTTTTCCCAAGACCTGGTGGGCCACAAAAAAGAGCATGCCTTAGCACTTCCTCTCTTTTTTTTGCGGCTTGAATAAAGACATCGAGCCTCTCTAATATTTGATCTTGCCCTTGAAAGTCGCCTAACCTTGCTGGACGTAGAGGTTCTTCATAAGTTAAATCTTGATCGGAGAGTTTTGAATGAATATACTGGCTGGAATTTTCCATACAATGACTTAAAAAAAATAACTATTTATTGTGATTTAATATCATATTAAACATAAAAAGCAGAAAAATAACATCAAAAAATACTGGAGTATCTTTATGAGTATCAAGACAGACCGATGGATCCGAGAGATGGCAAAAAAATACAAGATGATTGAGCCGTTTATAGATCGACAAGATTCCGATAATATTATCTCCCGCGGACTATCTTCTTGTGGGTATGATTTAACGGTTGCCAATGAATTCAAAATTTTCACCAACGTGCACAATTCAATTGTAGATCCCAAAAATTTCAGCGAAGATTCTTTTGTAGATGTTGTCACCGATGTGTGCATTGTCCCTCCCAATTCATTTGCACTCGCACGAAGCGTTGAATACTTCCGAATACCTAGAAACATAATGACTATTTGTCTTGGAAAATCTACCTACGCTCGCTGCGGGATCATCGTCAATGTTACACCCTTTGAACCTGAGTGGGAGGGCTATGTGACTTTAGAGATCTCAAATACAACACCTCTTCCAGCCAAGATTTATGCCAACGAAGGTCTTGCGCAGGTTCTCTTTTTTGAATCCGATGAACCTTGCGAAGTTTCATACGCTATGAGGAAAGGAAAGTACATGCATCAAACTGGTATCACTATTCCAATTGTTAACGCAGAAGCTAAAACATAAATTTAATTCGCTAAAAAAAAGCCTATACGGCTAAATTGGATGTAAGTTTTTATATTAAGAACTAAAATTTAGGATTTACAGGCTATGGCAAGAGTACAAACAGCAGATCCAAGCGTTTTTGGATATTCTGCTCAGCAGCAGAAAGCAAAAACATCCGATGTCAATCGTGACATTATTAATGCAACAAAAGCAATCCAAGCATCCGTTGCAAATGCAAACAGCAATAAGACAGTTTATGTAGCCTCCGGCTTAGCCCTTGTCGTGATAGCAGCGCTGGCTTTTCAAAATCACTCTCAAAACGTAAAACTTGAAAAATTTGGAGACATTTTAGAAGAAGTAACTAAGCAGCAAGGAACCTCATTCAAACCTCCTATGTTTGATGGTGGCCCCAGAAATGAAGCGTGCCTAGACATCTTACTTCCTCCGAATGCCCGCGTAGGAAAAATGCTTTATGCAGACAAGTACGCAAATTTTTGGGATCTAGTCAATAACTCTTCTGATGAAGAGAAGGTGGAAATTTTATCTGAATTTAGAAAAGGCGCTCAAATTAAAACACCTAACGGTGAGTTTATTACTCTTCCGAGCACTTCAAAACTTGGAGCTCTTATTGCAACAGGTTGTGATACAACTTTGACCAATTTTGAAGAGCTCTACCCTAAGCTAGACAAAAAAGTCTTATTTGACTCTCTTCTAAGATCAGCAGATGTCGCTAATTACGATCAGTGGCAAAAGTTAATGGACGCCTACCAACCTCACATGGAAGAAAGCAAAGATTTCCCTTATGCTTATGCTCTTCGCTATACTGACGTCCTAGACGCAGAAATGACCAATATCAAGGTTAAAGTTCAAGTGGGTGCTACAGATGAATATACCGTATTCGACTCTAGGGGGAAAGTCCCAATAGATGGTTATGTTAATCCACAAGCTGTACTCCTTAAAGGGATTTTCCAACAACGTATTACATCAGAGAAAGGTTATCCACAGTTTATTGAGTCTCAAATAGTGGACTTCCTAAAGACGGGCGATCAAAAAAGATTAAATAAGTTTATTCAAACTTTCCCCGCCGAGCTGGAAGAGGCTCTTTTTGAATCAGTATTGAAAAAACTTAATATACAGAAAGGAGAAAATGGAGACTACTTGATCTCAGACGAAAAAAGTGAAGGACTAGATCAAAAGACTTCACCAAATGAAGCTCCGTCAACTGATGATTAGGCTGATCAAGCGACTTTTTCATCGCAAAATGCTGATTCGGAAAAAGGATAGCTCTAATGCTTAATTAAGCGATAAGGGTTGCAGGAGATATTCTGCGGCCTTTTTTGTTGATTAGAGCAACAATAAGGACGGGGTTATTGAGACCCCATCATAAAAGTGATTTAGTTTTGAGTTTAAAAAAAAAATTGAATAGATGCAAACTTTTCTTATTTTATTGATCATTAATCTCTTGAAATATTTTAAAAAAAGCCTTGTTTTTATATTCAAATTTCACAATTTTAGTACCCACAATTTGAGAAATTTCTTCTTGCTTTTAACGCGAGAAAAAAGACAATGAGCTAAGAGGGTGAGGTAATTACGAGCACTCCTTCTTGTGATATGAATAAATTAAATGGCTTATAATGACCACGTTAAACAGCTTTAACTTCTATTCTGTTAAAGAGAGAGTCTTTAAAGAACTGTTCGTTCGTTCTTGGTGGGTTTATGCATTTATCATATTGAATATTATAGGTTTTGGCGTTGCAATCCATCGAGTTGACCACAAATACCTTCAACTTAAGAAAAACCACACTAAACTCGACCAGTCCATGCAAAAGCTAAAGAAAAATCAAAGCCGTTTATCATTTCAAATCAACAGTTTAGAAGATCAAAAATCGGTAGAGATGATCCTAAAAAAAGAACTCGGACTTATCTCAGAGGGACAAACCAAAGTCTACTTTGTCAACCCCCAGTAAAATATGGCCATAATACTTCTGGTTATCTTAACCATTCTCTCGGGAATGTTCTCAGCCTCTGAAACAGCACTTTTTTCTTTATCTCCAATGAAAGTAAAGAGCTTTGCCAAGGACTCTCATCCTCGCAAAAAGCTTATTTCCAATCTACTCAAATCCCCGTACGAGCTGTTAGTGACCATATTGATGATCAATGTGCTGGTAAACATTTTGATTCAAAACACAACTTCGCATATCTTCGGAACTCTTTCAAGCTGGCTCCTCACAGTCGGCGTGCCTTTGGGCATCACCTTAATTTTTGGTGAAATTATTCCGAAAACCCTTGCTATGCAAAACAATACGGCCTACGCATCGTTTATCTCCCCAGTGATTGCAGGAGCCCGATTCATTTTAGGGCCAGTTCGATCAACGATTACTATCTTTGCTTCTTTTTTAGTCCGTTCAATTTTCTTTTTCTTAAAAAGAGAGAAACGAATCACTAGAGAGGAACTCAAACATGCCCTCAAAGCTGGTGAAAAGCAAGGGATTGTAAACACAAGAGAAGCCACCCTAATGCAAGGCTATATCTATCTGCGCCACAAAGCTGTTAAAGAGTTTAAGAGGCCTCGAGAAGAAATTATCTATTATGATTTAAATCAACCCTTAGATGACCTCGAGAAAACTCTAGTAGACCAAGAAGTTTCAAGGCTCCCAGTTTGTGATGGAGACCTTGAGAATATGAAAGGAATTATCAGCATCCGCAACTATTTCCTGCAGAAAGAAAAACTCTCAAGGCCACAAGATCTTATCCCTTTTTTGATTAAACCCTACTATGTACCTGAATCAATGCCTGCGAAAAACCTATTGCGCCACTTAGACAATCAAGCGCGCTCTCTAGCTATCGTAGTCGATGAATATGGAACTATTAGCGGTCTTTTAACCCAAGAAGATCTTATTGAAGCAGTTGTCGGTGAAATTACTGACAATCGAGATCAAAAAACTAAGTATACACCAGCTGGTAATAATGCAATTATTGCCAGTGGAAAACTTGAGCTAAAAGAGTTTGAAGAAATTTTTGGATCATACCTAGGCAGCCCAGGAAATATGGTGACTATCAATGGCTGGCTCATTGAAAAAGTTGAAACCCTGCCGAAAGCAGGTGATAAAATTGAAGAAGAAGGATTCTTCTTCCACATTTTATCTGCAGATCCAAACCGCATTAGGCGGGTTTACATAAGGAAACTTAAGAAGTAGCATGCATAAATCAGTATTCTGGCTCATTTTAACTCTGGGATGTATTTTAGTTCAGGCCTTCTTTGCAATGATGGAGATGGCCTCAGTTTCATTTAACAAAGTACGCCTGCAGTATTTTGTTAGCAAAGGATCTAAACGCGCTAGCTGGCTCTACAGTCTGCTTCAGAACCCTCCTCGACTTTTTGGCACAACTCTCTTTGGAGTAAATTTTTGCATGCAGGTTGGCTCTGAGTGTTCTAGACGCTTTTATTATTCAATGGGACTTAATCCTGATTTAGCCCCACTCTCTCAAGTCATTATCGTACTCATTTTTGCAGAGCTCACTCCCCTCTTTGCCGCCAGAAAATTTTCAGGTCATGTAATCATGTCCGGAATTCCAATAATCTACGTGTTTTCTAAAATCATGATCCCGGTTACTTGGTCGATTGGTTTAATTAGTAAGGCCATCAATTTTATATTTACGGGTAAGGGAGAGACTCACCTTATGAGTGTAACACGAGACGAGCTTCAGCGCGCAGTAGAAGAACAGAGCCATGAACTTAGACCTATTGAAGAAGATCCCGAATTTAACCAACTGGTCAATAACATTCTCAACTTGAAGAAAAAAATGGCCACCAATGTCATGACTGCCCTCCATCAAGTTCACATGGCATCTAATTCTCAAACGGTTGCAAAAGTTCGAGAGACTCTCGATAAAACCTACCATCCTTTTTTGCCAATCTATCAAAAGCAAAGGCATAACGTGGTTGGTATTGTCGACACGCGCAACTTAATTCGCGCAAATCCTGAAGATGAAATAAAAAAATTCATATCCCCACCTTGGTTTGTAGTTCAAGACGCCCCTGCTAGTGAGATATTAAATCAGTTTAGGCATAACAAGCAAAAGACAGCGGTGGTTCTTGACCACCAAGGGCAGGCCATTGGAGTTCTTACTCTTGATGCACTTATTAAAGCTCTTTTTGGAGAAGGGATTGAAGATACCCTACCCGTTATCCAAACCAAGAAATATTCACTTGTTGATCGCACGCTCCCAGCTGAAATGCCCCTCAAAGTCTTCAACGAAGAATTTCAAGCCAATATCGAGCTCGAGGGCTGCTCAAATTTAGGGGAGCTTGTCGAAGAAATTTTAGGTCATCTTCCTGAAAAAGGCGAGCTTGTTAAAATTGGCACCTATGAGATGCGAATCGAAGATATCTCTTTAGGCAATGTCAAAAAAGTTTGGGTCCGCTCGACTATCTAACAAAACTTTAATCATCTTCTCCTATTCATAATAAATTTTTAATTTGAATAATAAAGTGTTATTATTTAAAGTTCCCTAATGATAAAATATAAGGCAATCTTTATTTTAAGAAATAAGTATTCAATAACTATCTTATTTACCCCATGACTTCAATATTAGAGCTCTTTAACCACTATCTTACGTTGTTTATTATTTTCCCCGTGCTCTTTGCGCTGGGTCTATACTTGAGCACCCGTCTAAAGTTTATCCAATTTTCAAAAATTAAAGTTGGGTTCAAAGAGCTTTTTAGAAAAAATGAGTACCAGGAAGAAGGCACGATCTCAAATTTTGAGGCTCTTTCTGCTGTTTTAGCCGGCAATTTAGGCACTGGAAATATCTCAGGGATGGCGGTTGCCTTAGCAACAGGTGGACCTGGATCTCTGATTTGGATGTGGATCATGGCATCTCTTGGAGCTATCATCAAGTTTTCTGGATGCTTTTTAAGCCTAAAGTACCGAGAGAAAAACTCTGAGGGTGAGTATGTGGGAGGCCCTATGTACTACCTCTCTAAAGGACTCGGTTATAAAAAAATGGCCGCCCTATTTTCTATTTTTGCCATCATTGCAGCCTTTACAGTGGGCAACCTTGTTCAAGTTAACTCAATGATGCTTCCTCTCATGAAGATGGGAATTTCACCTACCTGGATTATCGGATGCCTTGTCCTAGCAGTAGCTGCTGTTCTTTTAGGAGGAATTAAGCGCCTTGCTAAAGTTGTGAGCACCATGGTCCCTGCTATGACAGCCTTGTACCTACTTGCTGCTTTAATCATTTTATTTACTTTTAGGGCACATGTCCTTTCAGCTTTTGGCCTTATTTTTCAATCTGCATTCACTTTTAAGTCAGCTGCTGGTGGAGCTTTAGGCTTTGGTCTGTCACGTGCGATCACTGCTGGTTTTGAGCGAGGCATTTTTGCAACAGATGCGGGGTGCGGTATTGCACCGATCTTACAGGCTGGAGCACGCTGCAAGGACCCTTTTATTGAAGGGATCGTTGGAATGATCGCCCCATTTATTGTGATGATCATTTGCACGATTACAACACTTGTTCTCATTGTAACGGGTGCTTGGCAGCAACCTGGGGAGTTTAGCACAAATATGTGCACCTGGGCTTTTGAAGCAGGCCTTGGCCATGTCATTGGAAAATATATTGTTATTCTCTCGCTAACTCTCTTTGCATTTACCACTATCATCACCTGGGCCTACTGCGGAGAAAAGGCCTGTGAATATCTCTTTTCTCGTAGGGCTATAAAGAGGTTTAAATATCTGTATATACTTACGCTTCCCCTAGGTGGATTTGCCCACACTAGCACTGTCTGGTTACTTGCGGATCTATCAATTGGACTTATGGTTGTCATGAACCTGGTTGGAATTATCGGGCACTCTCCTAAAATTATTGAAGAGACCCAAGAGCATCTTTTAGAATCTTAAAGTGTGCGTATTTTCTTAACGGTTTTTACGATAATGGAGATCGCACGATCTAGTTCATCTTTTTGAGTAAACCTACTTATAGAAAAACGAATAGCGGACTCTACACGCTCTTTTGGATAGCCCATAGATGAGAGAATGCGAGATGGCGCTAAAGAGCCTGATGAACAAGCTGATCCATGCGACGCCACAACTCCTTGCATATCTAAGCTCATTAATAAACTTTCCCCATCACAGCCTAAAAATGAAAGGTTTGATGTATTGCAGATCCGGTTTGTTCCCCCATTAATCAAAACATCTTTGAGCTGATCTTGAAGAGTTTCTTCAAAGTAGTCTCTCAGTTTTTGCATCTCTATGGTTTTTTTGGGTAAAAGACTTGGCAAGATCTCAATTGCTTTTGAAAAACCTAAAATGCCCAGAAGGTTGTGAGTGCCAGCACGCATAGCATTTTGCTGGTTGCCACCAATAATTAACGGAGAAAGCTCAAACTCATCTTTTAAATATGTAATCCCTATTCCTTTTGGGGCGTGCAGTTTGTGCCCGCTAAAAGTCATGCCACTGATTCCATTCACTATTTTAAAGGGCTCTTTTCCAAGGAGAGCTACTCCATCGACGACAAAAGGCACCTGATTTTCGTCTGCTATTTGTGCAATAGACTCATAGTCTGTTTTAGCACCAGTCTCGTTGTTAACAGCAATTAATGTGATGAGACCAGTCTCTTTACTTATGGCCTCTTTTAGATCTTCAACTTTTGGAGCTCCAGTATCATCTACAGGCAAAAAGCGAACTTTGCCTCCTTGAGATTCATATTCCTCTATGATTTTGTAAATCGAACTATGTTCAAGCTTTGTAGTAAGCACCTCTTTAGGAAAAACTTTCTTTAGAAAACCTTTCAATAGAAAATTATTAGACTCTGTTGCTCCTGAGGAAAAATAAATCTCTTCTGGATTAACTTCTAACACATCTGCAATAGCTCGTTTTGCTTTGATCAGTTCATTACGAGCATCACGCCCAAAAGAGTGGATACATGAAGGATTGCGAGGGATATTACAAAGATCGAATTGCATAGCCTCTAGCGCCTCAGGGTCTAGCACTGTGGTTGAATTGTTATCGAGATAAATACGGTTGTCTTTGCTCATTTTCTTTACGAAACATTTAATATTATTGCTGTGATATTATCCTTTGCCCCACGATTTCTTGCATCTAAAATCATTTCTTTAATAAGCTCTTTAGGGGCTTGTTCTTTAGAGAGATACTTTTCAATTTCACGCTCAGAGAAGCTCTCTAAGAGTCCATCACTACAAAGAAGAAATATATCACCAGATTTTATGGTCTCTAGCTGAATTTTTGTGCTTTGCTCTGATGTAAGACCAATGGCTTTTGTCAAAGTATTTTTTTGCTGCTTACTTACTAGGTATTTGCGAGAGTTTTTGAGCTCCTGGGCAACAGTATGATCTTGGGTTAGAGCGCGAAGTTTTTTTTCTCTATAAACATAAATGCGGCTATCACCAAAATGAGAGTAATAGGCCATATCTAAAAAAACAAACACAAAGCAAAAAGTGGATGCCATCCCTTTAAGTTCTGTATGGGCAAGCCCTTTGTTGATAACCACCTGGTTGGTTTCATCTACATTGAGTTTCAGCAGGTTTTGAACCTCTTGTTCTGAGCAGTTAGCTAAAAGGTTATAAAGACGATGAACTCCATAAAACAATTGGTTTACTGTCTCTTTTGCAGCAACTTCTCCACCTTGACGTCCACCAACACCATCAGCAACCACATAAAATTGTTCCTGAGAAAAAATGCCATATGCATCTTCATTCAAAGCTCGGCTATCTCCTTTATCAGTTAAAGCATAAGCATCTACTTTCATTATGCCCCTCCATTTGCAAGGGTCATAAATAGTACATTTAGTCCGTTGAAAGTGGCGTGTAAACCAATGGAGGCGTAAATTGATTTTTGTCGAAAGTAAATAAATCCTGCAAAACATGCGAGGACAAAAAGAGAAGGTATAATTTCTAAATTACCCCAACCTTGCTGAATAGAAAAATGAAAGAAAGCAAAAATTGCAGAGCATGAAAAAATAGCCCCCATTTGCCCCATGAATTTCGCAAGCCAATTTTGCAGGAATCCTCTAAATAGAATTTCCTCGATCGCAGGAATAACTAAAATAACAAAAATAGAGCTGAAAATGTAGGCAACAGGATTATCGAAGGTAGATTTTAAAAAACGAACAGCCACTTGCTCTTGAGAGTGTTTATTAAGCAATATTAAAAGCATATTAGCCAGCTGACCCATGGCGATCACTAAAGGAAAACTAATCAAGACACTTAAGATCCCCATCCCAAAGTTTTTTAACTTCGGCATAACCCCTTCATATGAGCCTTCTCCAATAACAGTTCTTCGTGCCTCTGGGTTCATAACCTGTAGATACGCAATAAGCACAATAAAAACCAAACTCATGGCTAGAAGGTTTACCCAGGCTCTAACAGCGTTGATCTCTTTTAGCATATACTCTTTGTTTTCGACAGAAGAGCCTGACAAAAAAAAGTACGCTATCACAGAGGCAATCATGGCAACTAGAAAATAGATCGCAAAGGCTATAATGACATGGGCTAGGTTAATTTTAGATTTGGAATAATCTACTGAGGGCAACTTAAAGTAGGTGCGATACCATGCAATGAAACAAGTAAGAACAGATAAAAGAAGAGCAAATAGGAAAATTCCTAAATGCTCTTCAAAGGCCTTTTGCAAGGTAGGATCCATCTTAGTGTGCTATTGATATATAATTTTCAATTTGCTTAGACAGATCGCGCTCTAGTTGGGCGTGTGCACGACCATATGCAGTTGCTGGATATGCATCAGAGCCCCAGACAACACGTTCATAGTCGATTCCAACAGCGTCTCTTGGAATAAGATGATTAACCTCAAGAATCTCCTGAAGAACAATTTTAGGCAAAGATGTGCGAAGGTCTACAATCTTCACTCTCATTTTCATTTTAAGCACTCGATCAACAGTTTGGCTCATTTGCTCCTCACCTGTCTGTGCATGATTGATGGGTTCTTCACTATGATCTATAAGCTCAAGGAGTACAACAAAGTCATTTTGGGCAGACAACTCATGAAAGTCACCTTTTGTAAGCCGAACAGAATCTTCCTTTTCTAGCTTTTGACGAAGATGCTCAGGAGTATCTACGGAGTTTAAATAAACAATTGAATGATTAATAAGTCGTCTCTGGATCTCAGAACTGAACTCTTCAGTCAAATCCCAAGGCAGATAGTTGTCCACCCTACAGATTACCGGTAGCATGGCAACAACAGGTTTTCTTTTAGCGTTTTCATGGTATTTGAAGCTTTGCATAGCGATACTAGTTTTATTACAACCCACTAAAGCAAATGCCAATACTACGGTGGTCACAAGCTTGCTTTTTATAGACACGAAATCCTCCAAAATGATTAATTCACTTTTTGTGAGAAGATAGCAAAAGCTTTTTATATTTGCTAGACTTTATTAGGTATTGTTTCAAGTAAGACAGCAGAACCTCCAATAGAGGCAAAGTCAAGATTTGAGTGTTTGGCTGGAACAAGAAAAGATTGTCCGGTGCTCAGTTCATATTTTTGACTTTTTGAATGAAGGCAAACTTTGCCCTCCAAAACAAAATAGACTCGAAATAACTTATGAGCAGCAGGCTTAAATTTTGAATGCAGAATAAGTTTGTTAAAAGAGAAAAAAGAACAATTTAAAAGCTGCTGGTAATCAAAACTCTCATTTTTCTCAAGCCTTATTTCCTTTGGGCTTTGCTCATAAATTTGGTTTTCGAGCATAACATCTAAGGCCTCTTCTATGTGCAAGGGTCTGGCAACTCCTTCTTTATCTTTCCTACCCCAATCATATAGTCTGTAGGTAGTATTGGAATTTTGCTGGACCTCATAGATTAAACATCCTTTCCCTATAGCATGGAGCATCCCCGCAGGAATATAGTATATTTGCCCCTTTTTAACTTCTATAGCTCTCATAAGCTCTTCAAGAGAGCCTTCTCTAATAGCCTCTTGCAAGCTCTGTTTCGAAATGTTTTCATTTAGGCCCAGATAGATCTTACTTTGAGGCTCAGCATCAATGACATACCACATCTCAGACTTGGACTCTCCTTGATAGAGGTGGGCTTTATCTTCATTCGGATGCACTTGTATGCTGAGGTGTTTATTCGCATCGATGAGTTTTATTAACAGAGGAAATTGTGAGCATTGCTCGCCCCCAAAGAGTTCAGGGCAATTTTTTATGAGGTCGTTTAAGTAAGCGCCTTTGTATGCCCCATTTTCAATCATAGAGCGTCCTTCTTCTCGAGAAGAAGCTTCCCAAGATTCTGCGCAGGGATTGAGTTTAACTCCCCTGTTAAACATTGTGATAATTTTATCCCCCCCCCAAAGATAATCTTTGTATGCAGGAGAGAGTATTAATGGAGTTTCATGCCCTGCACCAGCCATAAGAATTAAATTGACCCAAAACTTATTTTAGAATAATGAGAGGAGTTTGGAAAAAACATGAATTCAAATCAACAATAAACTCTCAAAGAAGATAAATGGAAACGTTTGCTGGGATAATCACTAAAAAAAATATTAATCTCAAACATGAGATGAAGCGCATGCTTACCTCTATGTGCTTGCCCAATCCCTTAGAAGAAAAGCCTATGATCGCACAAGATAACACGATCATTGGAACTTCTTCAGGGGAATTTTTCTCTAATGTAACTCAATCTATGTATATGGGACTTCATGGAGAGATCTTCAATTTAGAAGAACTCAAACAGAAGCTCAAAGATGCAGGCCAGATTGTGCAGAGCGATAAAATGCGAGATCTGCTTATGACATCTTTTCAGACATGGGGAACCCAGTGCTTTAAATATTTTGCAGGTCCATTTGTCATTATAGTCTATGACATGAAGCAAAAAAAAATCACCATTGCAAGAGATCGTCTGGGTGGGAATACTCTCTTCTGGGGAAAGGTTAATAATACCTTTCTTTTTGCATGCAGACTCAAAGGAATACTTTCCACAGGATTGGTTCCTCAAGCCCCTGATTTAAGCGCTATTGCCTCCTATTTTTTTCTAGGCTACTTTCCTCAAGATAAAACACCTATTCGCAACATCAACCGCCTTCTTCCAGGCTACTATATTGAAATAACTCAAGACCAAGATTTAGTTATTAATAAATATTGGTCCTTTAAATCTTTAGATGCGGACGTCTCTAACTACTCACAAGAGCAAGTCAACGAACAACTTCATCACTTAATGAATGAGGCCGTAAAGAAAAGGGTAGCTGCAAATAAAAATATTGGCTGCTTGATGACTGACGATATTGGCTCCACTGCTTTGGGATATTTTCTCAAAAGAAATAGCTCAGAGAATATCAAAAGTTTTTCAGTTAACTTTGAAAATACCTTGCATAAAGATGCTAGAAGGGCTCATGACGACGCTAAGCATTTTGGATTTGATCACTCAACTTGTGCTGTTACTCCTGATACCCTCTTAGATAACTTGCAGCATATCGTTTGGCACTTAGATGAACCTGTAGCAGACCCAAATGCTGCGGCTATCTGGAAGATTGGAAGTATGGCAAAAGAAAAATCTTGCAGCATATTTGCAGGGCTTGGGAGCTATGAATTTTTAGGCAGCCAAATGGGTCATGGCAACATTGCTTATGAACCGATCTACCTATGGTTTTTACACATGAGTAAGCCTCTTTTTTTTAAAGGAGCCATCCCTCTTCTTTCTAAATTCAGTAAAACGCTCTCTTTTCATAGCCTTCGGTTTTTCCAAACCGATTTTTGGGCTCTTGAATATATCAAACGACAAGCTCTTTTTTCTCAAAAAAGCTTTAAACACATCGCCCCATCACTGCATGGTTTATTTGATATCAATTTATTTTTACAGCAGTCTTACCAATACTTAAAATTCATTTTGTATAAAAATTTTAAAGTTCAAGATTACCTATTTTTTGATGCTGAAACATCACTCTCAAACTGCCTTTTAGTTCAGTATGAGAGACTCTTTAATGCGCAAGGTGTGAGTTTCTATTCACCATATTTTGATCATGATGTTATGCAGTTTTTGTTTTCAGTCCCTGAAGGTTTAAAGTTTAAAGGAAAGCAAGCTGCCGTTCCACTCCATATGATTTTACAAGATGAGTTCAAGGGAGAACAGCTTATGGGCTTTCCTACTCAAAACCCATGGTTCTTAACTCAATGGTTAAACAATCCAAAGTTAAAAAATATTTTTCAAATGCTCACAAAAGGTGTGCTTGTAGAAGCGAATATCATAGATGGAAAAAACTTGCAGAAGGCGTTAGATAACAAAATCTGGAAATATCACCAATTTGAAAGACTCTGGTCTATTTTAATCTTGGAAATTTGGTTTCGCCTATTTGTCAATAACCCCATTTATTCTTACCCTGAAGAAAACCAGAGTCTAGAAGACTTTATGAAGCTGCAGGAACCTTTTTTAATTTACTAGTGTATCAAGCTCTGTAAATGCGACATCTGCAATGCAGTCTCTCCAAACACTATCTTCATCAGATACAGTGCTACTTTTAGTTGCAAAGCGCACAAATAAGACCCTCTTAGAATCTTCTTTAAGAAGATGTACCCATTCACGACCTATTTCATAATCTGAGCCTTCACACCACCAGCTAAAAGTGAGATGATTTTCATCTTGAGTTTGAATTTCATGGCAAAAGGACTCTTGCGTATCTTCAAAGTCTTTAGCAATCGTTTCAACAAACATCTTATAAAAATGTTTTAGATCATAATCTTCTTTAAGTTGGTAGCGCTGAATCCCAAAAGATTTACTCCAGGCTTCCCTATTCTCCCCAACAGGGATCCACTCTTGAAAAGCCTCATCTGCCTGAACGTTTTCATCTAGAAGCTGCCAATATGAGTCAAAAGCTTCCTGATTAGGAATAGAAACGACCCGCTCCTCTGCCATGAGCTGAAGTCCAATAAATGCTGCGCAAATTAACAATAACTTTTTCATAATCTATTCCTGTATGTAAAAAACAGGCTAATTGGTAGCAAAAAAAAGCTATTTTGTCAGCTCATTTATCGATTATAAGCTGTTTTGATGGGTAAAATTTTTATTTAACTTAAAATTTGAATAGAGCTGCTCTTGCAGATTAAAGCCCCTATTTACTATAATGATCCTTCTTTAGCCGGGGACCTCACAAAATAGGTGCTCTCGAATCAGGTCAGGACCGGAAGGTAGCAGCCTTAAGGGGTGTCATTTATGTTGTGAGATTATCTCCGGTTTTTTTATGCCCGGATTCTATGAAACAGGATCCACTTCTTCTTTAAGGAAATTTTCAAATTTTTGTTGATAGTCTCGAGCTCCCTCTTCAAAGGCGCTTTCAAGATTTTCATATTGATTAAGCCCATCGACGATAAGCTTCATAAATCTTCCTTGAAGTGTCCCCTCATCTGGAACATATTCAAATCCCCGACTCTCTCCTAGTTCTACGAGCTTCATAGCTCTTACAACTACTGGCATGGATTGGGCAATAGATGCAAAAAGATCAGCTTTTTCTAGACTACCCTTTTCTTGCCTCTCTTGAGCTTTAATTTTTTCCCATTGAGTGCGGAGTTCTTCAAAGGAAATGGGGCGTGGATTTTCAAAGACATGAGGGTGGCGTCTGATGATCTTTTTTGAAATGGTTTCCACAATGCCAATAGGTGAGATATCAAATTCTTTACAGGCTACAGCTATAGTAATGAGGAGGGTAAACAATACATCGCCGATCTCCTCTTGAATTTTCTCAGGATCTTTTAGCTCAATTGCATCGATTACTTCATAGCTTTCTTCTATTACATATTGACAAAGAGCTCTGGCACTTTGTTTTTTTGCCCAAGGACAGCCCAGGGGCCCTAAAATTTGATCGATTATCTTGAAAACACGCTCTGTATCTAGATCCATTCTACCTCTGATTTAATGAGCAAATATACTAAAAAACATATAATAAAAAAACCTCTAAATAGATCATACTTAGAGGTCCCATCTAACAGTTTTTACGAGCAGATAGAGGCTTATCGACCTCTTCTACAACAGTTGTTGTTGCAGTTGTTTTTGCCACGTTTACCGCATTTACAGCAGCATTTACCGCATTTTTTACTGCAGCAGCCAGAAGTTCCCCAAGATTGACAACCAACCGCTGAGAACGCTAATACTGCAGAAGTAAGTAGAATTGCGAGCTTTCTCATAACTTTCTCCTTTAAAAGTTCAAATACATCTTCTCGTGCGAGAAAATAGATGC
>JAAZZY010000149.1 GCA_014239035.1 Chlamydiia bacterium | reverse complement strand
TGAGGGTGATTAGGCCAAGTTAGATCACTAAAAGAAATGTTCTTGATGCCCATTTGGTGCATGAGCTCCCCAGCTAGACGCAAAGCAGATGTTGAACCGACTGTATGTGCTACATAAAAGTGTTTCGGGTCTTGATGTGGCGCAACGAGCTTTAAAAGTTCTTCTTTAAATTCAGCAATGCCATCGATGGGGGGGTAGGCTTTATTAAGCTTCTCCTGCCAAAGCAATTTTTCTGCTTCATGTACACTTCTAAAAAGAGAGACCTGTGATTCTTCAGATTTATATGCGCCAATAGTTAAGTTGATTTTTTCAGGATTAGGGTCCTTCTTATACTGGGCGGCAAGACCTAAAATAGGGTCAGGCTTAACTTCTTGGAAAGATTGAAAATAGTCCATGATAATGTAATGTATGTTTGGTTTCTTTAATTATACAAGGGGCAATTTATTGGAAGATTTTTTTCTCAATAAATGGCTTTAAATGTTGCTCAACTGAGAGAATAAAAACATATTGAAGCAATATATATCAAAACAATACGATATATTAAATGAGTTAAGGTGATCAATGAAACAAACAGCTCTTGTTACTGGTGGGTCGGGGTTTATAGGATCCTGTCTTGTAAAAATGTTAATAAATAAATTTGGTTTTGATGTTGTTAACGTTGATAATTTAACTTATGCTGCTCATCCAAATTCGTTGAAGGAAGTGGAGTCATTAGAAAACTACCAATTCGTGCGCGCAGATATTTGTGAAGAAGACACTTTATCGACAGTGCTTGAAGAATGTAGGCCTGATGT
>JAAZZY010000148.1 GCA_014239035.1 Chlamydiia bacterium | reverse complement strand
AGTTATGCCAGAGGTAACTGATATTGAAGAAGTTAATATTAATATGAGTGATGTCAGGGTAGACACGTTTAGAGCTTCAGGAGCTGGCGGACAACATGTCAATAAAACTGATTCTGCTGTTAGAGTGACCCATATCCCTACTGGAACAGTCGTTGAGTGCCAAGATGGTCGATCACAGCATAAGAATAAAGCCCAAGCTTTGTCAGTGCTTGCTTCTAGAATTCTTGATTCACAGCAACAAGAACAACAACAAGAACAGGCCTCTCAGCGAAAAGAGTTAGTGGGAAGTGGTGATCGGTCACAAAGAATCAGAACTTATAATTACCCTCAAGGAAGGGTCACTGATCATCGCATTAATTTAACACTTTATAAGTTAAGTGAAGTTATGGAAGGAGACTTACAGGTATTCATTGACCCGCTGATACTTGAACAACAAACAAATCAATTAACAGAACTTAATGACGCTCTTTGATTAATTTTGACTCGGTATTAGTTGCACAATAAAAAAGAAAAAACCTAAAGTAATTACTATTGCAGGGCCTGTAGCTACATCCAAGGCCATTGAGGAGTATAACCCAAGCAGAACAGAAACAATTGAAACGCCTATTGAGCTGAATATCATATTAATTGGCGAGTTCGAAAAGACTCTTGCTATGGCTGGGGGAATTATAAGCAATGATGTAATCAATAAAACCCCCACAATTTGAACTGAAACTGAAACTGAAAGGGCTATTAAGAACATAAATAGCAACTCATAAGCCAACTTATTAATACCTTCAGCCTTTGCTAACTCTTCATTTAAAGTTAACAGTAATAACTTTTTCCAATTAAAAACCAGAAGAACAATAACCACAACCATTACAACAA
>JAAZZY010000147.1 GCA_014239035.1 Chlamydiia bacterium | reverse complement strand
TATAAATTCATTTCATATCTTTATATTATTTCACTCATAACGTTTAATTCATAAAAAATTAATATATCTATTATTGCCATCATAGCTCAGTTGGTTAGAGCGTTCCCCTTGTAAGGGAAAGGTCGTGAGTTCGATTCTCACTGGAGGTATTTAACGTTGTCCCTGTGGCCCAACGGATAAGGCATCTGACTACGAATCAGGGGATTGTGGGTTCGAATCCCACCAGGGATGTTTTTTGTTAATACTCTGTTACATTGTGATTTCGAGTTTTGCATTTTTGAAAAAACAAATCGAAGATAAATTCCATATGGTAATTCCTTTTAATGATACAAAAAAGTTCCCGCACCGGGATTTGAACCCGGGTCTCACGGGTGAGAGCCGTGTATCCTGACCAACTAGACTATGCGGGAGTTATGTTGTAGATTGTGGCAAATAAAAAACAATAGAGAATGTTTTTAAAAGTCGTTCGACTCAATTTGAATCACAAAAAAAGAAGAGTCCATGGTTTCAATAAAAATATAGCGAAGAGAGGTTTCGATCCTCCGACCTTTGGGTTATGAGCCCAACGCGCTACCGCTGCGCCACTTCGCTAGGTGTTGATATGAAGTGCCAGTTTGTGATCACAACAGCTCCCGTAGCTTAGAGGTAGAGCATTGGTCTTATGAGCCGAGGGTCGAGGGTTCGATCCCCTCCGGGAGCATTTTAAACCAATGCCCCTGTGGCCTAATGGATAAGGCGCACCCCTCCTAAGGGTGAGATTGTGGGTTCGAGTCCCACCAGGGGTGATACCAGTGGTATTTGGTCCTATAGTGTAATGGTTATCACTCTGGACTCTGAATCCAGCGATCCGGGTTCAAGTCCCGGTAGGACCTCTTTTTTTCATTACACAAAAACCAAAACCGTAAAAAAAAAAAAAAAATTTTTGACCTATTATTAGCGT
>JAAZZY010000146.1 GCA_014239035.1 Chlamydiia bacterium | reverse complement strand
GATCTTGATCAGAAAGACAAGGCCATCGAAACTTATGAAAAATTAATCTCTAAAGAAAATTTTTCTATCTTAGACATATCTCTAAAAGCAAAGCTCAAGCTTGCCCGTCTCCTAACTTCAAGCTACTTCAAAAGTAACAGTGATGAGCTACTTACCAAAATTAACATGCTATATAGAGACCTACATATGACTAGGTCATTAGATACAGAGCCTTTGCACCTAGAAGCAGCCCTAGATAGCACTCTTTTTACCCACTTAAACTCAACTAGTGCTCATCAATTAGCTCCGTACTTAGAAGCTCTGATTAAGCTTAAAGAGGACTTTTTAAATAAGGACACTCTCTTAACGCAAGAGTACCATGAAATGCGCTCTAAAGACCCCGAGAAGAACAAACTCTTTGAGGCATATATGATGCTTATCGATGCACGTATTTTAAATCTCCAGGTATCTTGTGAAGTCTTCTCTGAATATGGCCTCATCAAAGCAAAAAGTGCTCTGGCACAAAATCTGCTCTTGCGCCTACAAAAAGAAAAACCAACTCCCTATCTTGAAAAAATGGTCGAAGTCGATAGTCAACTCTTTATCGACGACTCATTTTCTCCAGACATGCTCTCATCTTATCTTTTGGAGGGGCTGACCAATGAATTATAGACCCTACCAAACAAAAGTTAATTGGAAACTTCTAAGTGCTATAATAGCGCTGACAATGGGATTTCACATCTTCGCCTTTTTCCTCATCAAAGACATCTCTTTTACTTCTTATTCTTTTTCGATACCTAAGCAAAATCATTTGGCAGAAGACACTCTCGACCTGTACTCTCAGTCTATCAAGAAAAAGAATCAAGACCTCGAGCATATCTTTAGTAGACTTATGGCCAAAAGTGTACTTCCACGTGACGTTAAATTTGACTTCAAAGATTTAGATGCTACCTCTATACCTGA
>JAAZZY010000145.1 GCA_014239035.1 Chlamydiia bacterium | reverse complement strand
AGGTTTTTTCTGAAGAGGTTTCCAAAAAGCTCCTTTTGAAGTAGGTTCCAGCTTGGAGGGGGGGCGCCGTTTGCCCTACAGGGTGTATGCTTAGGCAGGTTTTGTCTTTAGTGGTTTTATCAGTAGTGCTATCTAAAGGGGAGGTATTTCCAAGTCATTCAAGTAGTCAGATTATCAATGTTTTAATAGCGACACAAACTGGACTAGTGTTAACAGGCCCGGTTCCTGACTTTGAAATAAACAGTCTTAATATGCCTACTGTTAATGATTTATTAGAATCAAGGGCTGGTAAACGAACTGAAAAAATGAGGAGGAAGATTTTTCAAAAGAAGGTAACTTCTTTAAGGTTTTTGAAGATTCAATTTCTAAGTTGTTTAAGTTCAAGAATTTTGCTGCTTCCAACTAACTTTTCTTTGATAAACTTAAAAGATTGGTAGATTGAAAAATCAATCTTCTCATCTCTTCTGACTTCAATAAATAGCCGGCCATTTTCTTTTAAAAGCACATGATGATCTAAAAATTCTAATAACATAAGAGCATATGATTTCTGATCCTTCTTAGCATAGGGAGGATCAGCAAAAATAATGTCGCACATATGATTAATTTGAGGAATCGTTTTCATTGCATCACCTTTAATAAGAGTTGTTTGTGATTCAACTTTTAATAAGTTAATATTTTTCTCAATGGCAATATAAGCGTTTTTGTGAGCTTCAATAAAATAGGAGTGCTTGGCCCCGCGGCTTAAGGCTTCTAAGCCCATAGCGCCAGATCCAGCAAAGAGGTCAGCAAAAATAGCATCTTCAATATAGGGCATAGTGATGTTGAAAAACATCTCTCTAAGCATATTTTTAGTTGGACGTGTTTGCTCACCTTGTGGAGAGACTAGTTTTCTTTTTTTGAATTTTCCACTGATTATATACATAGTTATTCAAAGGCAAGAGGCAAGTTTACAGGTTTTAATAAGCTTTTTGCTTTCTCTAAAAATTCTGGGTGTCCTGATCTTAAGTATTGTTCATATTCCCCGTAGGCTTCTTGGAGTACAACACCTTTTTTAAGCGACTGGTTATCTACTAGTGTTCCTTTTGATAAAGATATGGATTTTTTAATATCAAGCCAATGGTCGTAGTAGCGTCCTTGTAAAAAGAGAGTGAAATCAGAGGCCTGATCGATAGTGCCATAGAGCACATACTCTAGGTTTTCATAAAGGTTTGGTAAGCGCTCTTGATCAGGGTAAATTTTTAGAGAAGCGCATCTATTATGAGTTAGGCCTGTTACGATCAAATCTTTTCCAATAGGTGAATGAAGGGATTGGACAAGCATTGAGAGCTCTTTTGCAATAGCCTCAGGTGAAAATGCTGCGCGCATTGAACCTTTGTTAAAGATGCTTAATAAATCTAACAGGGCAACATTATGATTCTTGCCGATTGCAAGT
>JAAZZY010000144.1 GCA_014239035.1 Chlamydiia bacterium | reverse complement strand
AAACATATTGAAATTATTGTAAGGCAGATGATGCAAAAAGTTGAAGTCGTGGAATCAGGTGATACAACTTTTTTACCTGGACAAATTATTGATAAATTTATTATTTTTTTGAGTATGTCAAGCACTTCATATCAATCTTCTACTAAGGTAATGTTTTCCGACAAGGGCAGCACCTATTTTGGACTTTTTTTGATTTTTTTGATGATCACATTAAGCACCACTTTTTTTGTGATGAAATTTCAAAAAAGAGTTCCATTTCGCTATAAAGAGTTAAAAAGCAAAAAAGTCCTTCAAAACTCCTCTTTAGTGAAGCGCAGACGTCTTTTATTTACTAAACTCAAATCAAAACATTTCTTACTGCTTCACTACCCGCAGAAGCTTTCTAGCAACAATATTAGGGGAGTAAAACTACAAGAATCTAAAAAGTAGTTTCTCGCTCCTGGCTGCCAAATCCACTATTTATTTTTATATACCGTTTCCATATGATAAGCAGCTTTTAAACCCTAGAGCCCTTGACGCATGAGCTACTCCATTCCTAAAGGTGTTTTTGACATCATTCCAAATGAAGAAAAATCAGAAAACAAATGGCGAGAAATCCACCGTTGGGAATATCTGCTTGGGGAACTTTTTGAGCTTGCTCGAGCCTATGGATTTGAAGAGATCTCCACCCCCATATTTGAAAAGACAGAGTTATTTTCACGCACTATCGGATCTGAAACTGATATAGTAAATAAAGAGATGTACACCTTTGATGACAAGGGAGGTCGTTCTTTAAGCTTGAGACCTGAAAATACTGCTTCTGTCATGCGAGCTTTTATTGAAAAGCAAATGGCCCAATCTTCATATTGCCATAAATTTTTCTATACTGGCCCTATGTTTCGCTACGAAAGACAGCAAGCTGGCCGCTACCGCCAGTTTCACCAATTTGGTGCTGAAATTGTTGGGTTGCCCTCTCCACAGCTAGATGTTGAAATCATAGACTTTGTCTACACTCTTTTTCAAAGACTTGGCCTTCAAAATTTAACCATCTACATCAACTCCATTGGCAATAAAGAGTGCCGTGCAACCTATCGCAAAGCTCTTATTGAGTATTTAACGCCACATCGAGGATCTCTTTCAGAAGACAGTCAAACTAGATTAGAGAAAAACCCTCTCAGAATTTTAGACTCAAAAAATCAGGCTGATCAAAAAATTGTTGCAGATGCCCCAAGACTTATCGACTACTTAGAAGAATCTTCTCTAGAGCATTTCCATGAAGTTCAAAAATGGCTAAAGATCTTAAAAATTCCTTATGTGGTCTCTGATAAACTTGTGCGCGGGCTAGACTACTATAATAGATCTGTTTTTGAAGTTGTCTCAGGTGACTTAGGTGCACAAAATACAATTGCAGCCGGAGGCCGTTATGATTATCTATTAAAGGATCTAAAAGGCCCTGATCTTCCAGCTGTAGGCTTTGCTGCAGGCTTAGAACGTATTTTACAGACTATGGATGCTCAAAAATGCTCTTTCCCTCAAAAACCTGTTCCCCTTCTACTTCTGGTTCCTCTCGGAGAACCTGCTACTCAGATCTGCTTTCAGCTCCTTAAAGAGCTTCGACTTCACAACATCCCATCAGAAGTTGACTATAGTGAAAAGAAACTCAAAAAAGGTGACATCATAAATATTGATATTACTGTAATAAAAGAGGGCTTTCATGGAGACACTTCGAAAATGTTTATCGTTGGAA
>JAAZZY010000143.1 GCA_014239035.1 Chlamydiia bacterium | reverse complement strand
CTGATATTTCACTTTTTTTCAACAACGACATCTTAATGAAAGAGATCTGGAGAGCAATTTCCTATGTCTTAATTTCTGTGCTCGCAGGTATTGCTCTTTTCTCTCTAGGGTATTTCTTATCGAAAAAGAAATTTCCAGAAAGATAAAATTTAAAAAACCCAGAGAAAGGCAACGAAAAAAGCTACAAAAGCAACGGAGTTTTGCCCACCGAGTGTATACCAAGGACCTACTACAAAACCTGCATTTTCAGTAAGAGCTATTTCAACTTCTGGAGCAGCTAAATTGAATGTGACAATTTGTGGAACGAAAGTCGGTGCACCTATACCCTGATTGCCTGTAAAGCTCCCTGTTAAGCTTTGTTGGTAGTTAGAGTCAAATGCCAAGATTATGCGTTTAGTAACCTCTACTTCTCCAGAAAGAAACACAGAAAAGACACTTCCAGGTCGTATCTTTCCATTAGTAAGATCATTTCCACCATAGAGGTTAGCTCCTTTTACTTTAAAGTTAGCAGGCAAAATATAGCCAACAGCCCCATAGAGATTATAGGCGTGCCGAGAGTCGAAGTTAAAACCTTTTTCTGCTGCTAGATAAAACCCCGATTGAAAAGAGCCTTGCCCTGTGGCATCAATTCCACCTCTTTTAAGTCTGAGCTTATGGAACTTTCCTGTGGGGAAAATTTCTTGGAAGATTAAACGTGAGTTTGGAGTCCAGTCTCCCTTTCTTCTTTTGTCTGTAGAGATTTGATAACCAAAGCGAACTGTTGTATCTGAAAAGTGAGTGTAGGTGGAATGCTTTGTGTAGTTGGTGACAAGGTTTGTAATGATATCAACGCCAAAGTATTTGGGGAAACCAAACTGCCAGTATCCATCAAATACAAGCGACCAAACTGTCTCACCAGATGTTCTAATGCCCCAATTATTTTTGTAGTCGCCGTAGATGCAGTTGGCTGTTACAGAAGGCTCAATAACAGGGTGCGCAAAGGATGCATTTACAGGAGAAGGCACAAGTAGTGGACCTAAAAACCACTGTTTGAAAAAAGAACGGCCATCCTCATGGGTAAAATCCTCATCAGATTTTTGCTGGTTTTCAACAGGCTTTGCCCAAAAATTTTCAGGTTTAAAATCAGCAAAAAGAGATGCTGACCATAAAAGAAATAAACAATAGCAAATGCGTTTTGAATTCATAATGTCTAAAGAAAAATTATTTTGCTCAGATATATCATGAGATCATTTTTGCTTATAGAAATATTTTTTAAAATCATCTCACGCTTTACACAATCTTTTGAAAGTTTTAACATATTGTATCATCTTTATTGGAGATCAATATGTTAAAGCAATATTTTAAATATGGACCCGAAAAAATTATCGAAGATGTTTGTGAGCTTAAAGGGCAGCGCATGTCTAGTATGTCGGGCATTGAACTCTTAATTGATCCCTATGTATACCCTTCAGATCGCTTTCGTTCTTCGCGATTTTTAGTGGAGCAAATTATCGGAATGCTTAAAGGATTAAAAGTTTGTGATATGGGGTGTGGCCCTGGGATTATAGGGCTTGCTGCAGCATATGATGGTGCTAAATTTGTAGTGCAAGTTGATATTAATCCTTATGCTGCCAAAAATGCTGAGCATAACCGAAAATACCACGGGTTTACTAAAGAGCAGATGCATGTTTTTGAAAGTGATTGTTTTGATGGTGTGCCCAAGCAAAAGTTTGAATACATTTTATTCAA
>JAAZZY010000142.1 GCA_014239035.1 Chlamydiia bacterium | reverse complement strand
TAACAGGGGAGTTAAAAGAGCAAAAAGAAAGGGTATCTATAAACAACTCATAATCAAGTGGAATCTTAACGTTTAAAAAGTGCTTTGACTTGGTTCCAAAGGCTTACATTTGATCCATTGGAAGTAACTAAGCTAGAATAACTAGAATCAAACTCCTTTTTGACCTGTGATAAGGTATCCGGCTCCATTTCTTGGGGAGCAATCTTCCAAATGTTTTCAGCATAATTTTGAATGGCAACATCAGATGAAAAAGGTGTCATTGCAGCGACGTTATAAATAGCGAATTTGGCCCACTCAAGTGGCCTAGAATAAAGATCCTCTACTTTTAGTTGTGTTTGATAATATGGTTCTAAATCATGCAGAACAAAGTAAGGGTCTGGGTTAAAGCCTTCAACAAGGTAATGATAGAACTGGTGGGTGATTTGCTTCTCATAGTCATTTTCAGCAAAGGTATCGTTTTTTAAAGCATCTAAGGCTTTTTTTATTTTCCCATTTTCTTCATAGATTTTTTTGGGGTCATATTTCATTTCATTGTGCAGAGCTTCAATTTCTTCTTTGGAGGCTCCAAATTTAAAAGGCCACCATTGGTCTGTTACAGCTTCTCTCATTTCAATGTTTGCCCCATCCTCAGTCCCAATGGTTAGTGCTCCATTTAAAGAGAGCTTCATATTTCCAGTGCCTGATGCTTCTTTCCCTGCCAAGGAAATTTGCTCTGAGAGATCTGCTGCTGGAATGAGAATTTCAGCTTTGGTAACGTTGTAGTTTTCTATAAACAAAACACGTAGTTGTGAATTAGTTTTTGGGTTTTGATTGATGCGCTTAGCTATAACGTGAATTAAATAGATGAGCTCTCTTGCTTTTTCATATCCAGCTGCTGCTTTCCCTCCAAAAAATAATGTGCGTTTGACCTTACGTGCCTGGGGGGTTTCTAAAAGTTCTTGGTAGAGGATAATGGTGTGAATAAGTTTTAGAAGTTGTCTTTTGTATTCATGTATACGCTTAATATGCATGTCGTAGAGCGAATCATTTCCAAGTGGGTCCATCTCTTTTACAAAGGGGTCATATGAACGGAATTTTTCATTATATTTTCGAATGTAATCCGCACAGTGATCTTTGTTTTGTTTTTTAATATGTATAAATTCTTCCTGAGACTCTTGATCCTCAGCAAACTCTTTGAGCTTGGCAAGCTCTGAAAAGTTATACTGCCAGTTATCTCCAATGCGATTGGAGATAAATTTAGTAAGAAGGGGATTGCAATGAATGAGCCATCTTCTAGGGGTCACACCATTTGTGACATTCACAAACTTTTCTGGGTAGAGCTTATAGAAGGGTTTAAAGGTGCTTTCTTTTAAAATATCAGAGTGTAGTTTAGCTACACCGTTGACTTTAGAAGACCCGTATATAGCAAGATTAGCCATGCGCACATGCTCATGGTCAATGATTGCAATCTTGGATAGGATTTTAGGGTCATGGAATTCAGCAGTAAGCGAGCTTCTAAATTGCTGATCAATTCTTTTTATAATCTCATATTGACGAGGAAGCATTTCTTGCAAGCGAGAGACCTTCCACTCTTCTAGAGCCTCGGCCAAAACAGTATGATTGGTAAAGCTCACTTGAGTTTTCGGCTCATGTGAACTATAAACAGAAGCTAGCAATGTTGAATAAAATTATAGTAGAACCATGTACTAGGGAAACATGCACATACATTATATTACATTTATAACATGACAAATAATATGC
>JAAZZY010000141.1 GCA_014239035.1 Chlamydiia bacterium | reverse complement strand
TCAGCAAGGAATGGCCGCAGGTATGGGCTCAACCTTGCGCCAAGTTGGTGCCTCTTTTGCAATGTCAATTATTGGAGTCATAATTATTGTCTTTCAACGCTCTAGCCCGGCTTTTCTTAGCGAGGGAGAGAAATATGCTAGGGGTTTTTCTGTGGCCATGGCTTTTGTCTCTTTTATTCTGACCATTGCCCTTATCTTCTCTATTTGGATAGATAGGAGAAGTTCTCACTTCAAAGCTTCAAAAGAAGATGAAATCCCTAGTAAACTCTAGAAAATCAAGCTAATCAAAATTAATATTTGACAATTTCACCTATTTAAAAGACTCTAAAAAATAGAGAGGTAGAAGATGCAGCATCCCGTCCTTATAGTAGGAGCAGGACCGACAGGTCTTACTTTAGCGATTATACTTAGGCGATATGGCGTTCCCGTTCGCATTATTGATCAAAAGATTACAGCTCACCAAGAATCGAGGAGTTTAGGGATCCATTCAAGAACACTTGAAGTATTTGATGATATTGGAATCTTAGAGGGAGCCTTAAAAGAAGGTGTAAAAGTAGATAAAATCAATCTGCACTTCAACAAAAAAAGGAAGGCTATCCTTGATTTTGGGGTTATGAAGGTTCCCCATCCTTTTGTACTCTCACTACCTCAAAGTGAAACAGAGCACCTCTTAATCGACAAACTCCATGAATATGACACAAGAGTTGAGCACAGCATGAAGCTGGTTGGCTTAAAGAACAATCAGGAGTATGTAGAGGCCACACTTTTATGTGATGAAGAGAAAAAAGAACAGGCAAGAGTCTCCTGGGTTATTGGCTGTGATGGTGTGCACAGCACGGTCAGAAAATATATGGGAGCAGAATTTGCTGGATATGAATACCCCATGCATTTTTCCTTGGCAGATGTGCACATGGAAACATCGCTCAATCTTGATGAAATGAATAGTTTTATTGGTACTGATGGCGCTCAGTTTATCCTTCCGATTAAGGAGAAACTCTACCGCATTATTAGCCAACGCAAAGAAAATGAATTAGATAAAGAAACAACTATTCATAAGTTAGAAGAGATGGTTAACCGCCGCAGTTCAGGTCTTTTCAATATACTTGACATAGAGTGGATTAAAGACTTTAAGATTCATCACCGCATTTCATCTGTTTATCGCAAAGGTCGCCTCTTTATTGCTGGGGATTCCGCTCACGTTCATAGCCCAGTCGGAGGTCAAGGAATGAACATGGGTATTCAAGATGCTTATAACTTAGGCTGGAAGCTTGCATATGTTATCTGTAATCATGCAGGTACAAAGCTCTTGGCAAGTTACTCTAGAGAACGCATGCCCATTGCCAAACAAACTTTAACTGGAACAGAAAAGCTTACTAAAATAATGACATGTTCAAATGCCCTGTCTCTTAATTATTATTCAAAAATGATACAATTGATCAACAAAGCTGCTGTTTTTCATGGTATGATTGTTTATCAGTTTTCTGGAATTGCCATCCGATATAAAAAAAGTCCCATAATTAAATCTACAAAAAGGTGGCTTGGTTTTATTCCTGCTGTAAAAGCTGGGAGCCGATTTTTTGATGGAGAACTCTCTCACATGAATGAGCAAAACAATGTGAATACTTTTGAGCTTACTAAAGGTATTTTTCATAACCTTTTTCTATTCTTTAAAAAAGGTTCTTATAGCAATGCTGCTTCTGCTAAAGAAGAGCTTGAAAAATGCTTCAAGGGCCTACTAAAGGTACATTTGATTTCATCAGAGC
>JAAZZY010000140.1 GCA_014239035.1 Chlamydiia bacterium | reverse complement strand
ATCAGAGGCCTCATTCTCATCATTCTTTGCTCTATCTCTTCCTGAGCTCTCCATGTTTTGTGCCGTTTTCTTTGCTGTTTATGGATGGATCATCCTTCGCATGCTTGTTAAAGACAATGATATAGCACCCCCACTAGCTAATGGACTCTCCATGTTAATTGGAGGTATTCTTTCTCTGATTGCCTCAGTTTTTATTGACTCATGGAGCCCAATTCCGCTCACAGGAAGCTTTGCCGTATTTGGCTCGACGCTCATCTTCATAACACTACTTTCAAATATTTTATGCTATAATCTATATGGGTATTTACTGAAGCGCTATACAGCGACACTGCTGTCATTCTTTGGCCTTTTGTCGCCAATATTCACCTCAATCCACGGATACTTCATCCTTGGCGAGCCTATCTCACCTGTGATCTTCTTATCCACTGGGATAGTTCTCATAGGACTAAAATTGGTATATAGCGAAGAAATCAAGCTTGGATACATCAAAAAGAGCAAGAAGGTAAAGGCTAGTGAGCCTTCTGTTCAATTAGATAATCCACAAAAGGCTTAAAGGCATCTTTATTTCCATCTTCCCCGTGACTGCCGCATGTTTCAGCAATAGTGTAAGTCTTTTCTTGATTAAGACGTAAAGACTTGGCAAATGCATAAACATTTTTTTTGAAACAACCTTTTGATTTATATCCTTTCTGCATATTTGGATAAAGACCCTCACAGAAATTATTATACTTCATAGAACTCTCTTTTACCTTTTTCATGGCCTTTGCTAGCTCAGGACGTGAAAAAATAGCATGTAGAAAAGTGAGCGGTGATGGAACCTTTCTATCAACCTCATCCCCCAACTTTCTTAAATGACCAGCTTTAAAAGCAAGTCCTACGGTAGATGTGTTGGCCATTGTGGTGATGATTTCTGAAATATTTTTTTGACTCTGGGCGTCAATTTTGGTTGTATAGGCTTTACACTCACCAGGTCTCAATTTTTCTTTTACATCAAATAAGCCACTATAGTCAACAATCCCAAGTATAATCACACCAAAGACAACAATTGACAAAAAGATTTTTAAAAATTTACCCATATTTTTTATTTAAGTCATATTACAAATTATTACAATGCTTTTCATAAAGTATAAAGAGAGTGTAAAATAGATCTATTAATAGCAAAGGTTTAAAATTATGCACACAACTCTTCCTACAGCCGCAGCAACTACAGCAGCTGACTACTTACCTGCTCCAGTAGATGAAATCGTATTAAACGCTCTTGAACCTAAACCTGCCAACAACCTCCCCCATCAAATTATTTCTACAGATTTTAAAGATCCCTATGCCAATGTAGGAACTAAAATAATTCATATTCTTAGAGCACCTTTTATGTTTATTTTAGGAATCATCATGTGCGTGGGAATCTTGCTTGCCATAGCAATTGGCGGGCTCTTCCACAAACACGGCTGTAAAGGCTTTATCATTGACCACTTTGTTTTTGTCAAAAAGCTCTGCTCAACAAAAACTCAAAGAAGAGCCCTTCAAAAATTACAAGAGCTACCCGCAGCACTAGAAAGCAAAACCATCATGATTGATGGAAAAAATCAGCAATATGATGCAGCGACAATTGAGCATAAAGATGAAATTGAAAGAGAATGGGTTATCTTTGTACCAGGTGTTGCAAGCAGCTGGCACCATAGCGTCTACAGAATGAAGCAAATAGCAGAGCAAGGCTTTAATGTTATCTGCGCAAACCAACGATCAGTTGGGACATCCCCTGGTCATGTCACATGCACAGAAGATCTACTTGAGCCTTTAGAGGCATGTAG
>JAAZZY010000013.1 GCA_014239035.1 Chlamydiia bacterium | reverse complement strand
AACCTTTAACAGATGGAGCGGGTCCAAAAGCCGCTAACCTTCCATTTATCGATATAAATGCTACTCTTGTTAGGAATTGGGGTGCTCAGCACCCAGCTGAAAAGCCAGCGTTTGATCTTACAGCTGATTTCGTTAGATATGATGTTAATAAAGGCGCATTCGATACAGAAACTACTGTTACTTTTTACAAAGCTAAAGTTTCATATCCGAACACATCAAGAACCGTGCAAGATACGGGTATCTCAAGGACGGCTAGAGTGAGACTTCCTAACTCTCCTATTGAAACTAGGGCACCAAACACCATAAGATTTACTGCAACCCAAAGAGGAGGCGGAGACTCTGTTATTCAGACACTATTTTGTGATATACCACCAGAACATACAACTTTTAACCTGCAGTTTGGATTAACTTCTCATGGTTTTGCATTAAGCCATGCTCCAGCAAATGCCGCAGAAGAGCCAGGCTGTTTGACTCGTACCTTAGGGAAGGTAGAGGCTTACCTTAATCCACCTCCAACAATGGTTCATGAAAAAGCTGAATAGCTAAAAATAATACCACGTTTTTCCAATGGTGGGAGACTAGCATTACCCTGTTAGTTTCCCATTTCTTTTTTTTGTGAATTAAAAGCCCTGCTTATTAGGTCACTGAAAATCCTTTATAAAAAAGGTATAAAGGAGTATCAACGACCCAACAAGTTTCTAAAAATGCAGGATATCAACATGGCCCAAAAAGCAATACGTGAATACGATGCTAAACGACTTCTATCTCAGTACTGGGAAAAATACTTTCCAGAGCTCAATTATAATTTTAATTGCGCGCTTGTGCACAATGGTAAAGAACTCAAAGAATTTGCAAAAGATCAAGAGTGGCTCAATAAAAAAGGTTTGGTTGTTAAGCCTGATATGCTTTTTGGTAAAAGAGGCCTAAACCAGCTTGTATACCTTCAAAATAAAACAATTGGTGATGTTGACTGTGAGTTAGCAGCAAATTGGATTGATGAGGTTTCTAAAAAAGAAAAGGCACTTCTTTGCGGAACAAGTGGTATGCTCAACACATTTATTGTAGAGCCTTTTACAAAACACGAGCAGTCTGAAGAATATTATATCTCATGCACAACAGAGCCAGATGCCGACATCTTATATCTCTCTGCACATGGTGGTGTGGAAGTAGAGCAAAATTGGGATAGCGTCAATGAAATTAGAATCCCAATTGATGCAACAGATGAAGAGATCTCCAAGATTATCTTTGAGAACATCCCTTTAGAGATTAAAGAAAAAGAGAAGATCTCTGAATTTGCTTTTTGTTTTTATCAATTTTTTAAAGATCTTCACTTTTGCTATTTAGAGCTCAACCCCTTTATTTTGCGCAAGCAAGAGATCTACATTTTAGATGTAGTTTCTAGAGTTGATGATACCGCACGCTTTTTAATGCAACATATCTGGAAAGGGTTAGAGTTCCCTCCAGCATTTGGAGAAAAAGAAGTTACAGAAATAGAAAGAAATATTCAAAAGCTCGATGAAAAATCTGGAGCAAGTCTAAAACTAACTCTTCTTAACTCAGAAGGAAGGGTTTGGATGCTCGTTGCTGGAGGCGGCGCTTCTGTTGTCTATGCAGATTCAATTGCAAACCTTTGGAATGTCAATGAGCTTGCAAACTATGGAGAATACTCAGGAAATCCAACAACTGAAGAAACCTACTACTACGCAAAAGGTGTTTTGGATCTTATGACAGAAAAAAAAGACACTCAAAATAGATCCAAGATCTTAATTATTGGCGGTGCCATAGCAAACTTTACAGATGTTGCTAAAACCTTTGATGGGATTATCAAAGCCTTTAATGAAATGCATGAAAAAATGAGAGGAGTTGGCGTTCAAATTTATGTAAGGCGCGGTGGCCCTAACTATGAAATCGGACTCAAAAATATAGAAACTGCAGCGACAAGGCTTGGCCTGCCCATTAAAATCTATGGGCCAGAGACTCACCTAACAGATATTGTAAGACTCGCACAAGCGATGCAAAATGAAGGAGTATATGTATGATGATTTTTGAAAAAGAAACTCAAGCTATTTTCTGGAACAACAATCCAAAAGCCATCCAAAGGATGCTTGATTATGACTACCTCTGTGGAAGAGACACACCCTCTATTGCAGCTATTGTCCACCCTTCAAAACCAGCCTCTTTCCAGAAGTTTTTTATGGGAGCCAAAGAAGTTTTAATTCCTATCTATTCTAGAACTGAAGAGGCGGTATCAAACCATCCAAATGTTTCAGTTCTTTTAAACTTTGCCTCATTTAGATCAGCCTATGAAGTAACTATTGATGCACTCTCCTACCCTTCTCTTAAAACTTTTATGATCACAGCAGAAGGTATTCCTGAGCGGCATGCAAGAGAGATAGCCCTAAAGGCTAAAAAAGAAAATAAGATAATTATTGGACCTGCAACCGTTGGCGCAATTACACCCGGAAATTTTAAAACTGGAAATGTGGGTGGAACCATCTCCAATATCTTGAAAACTAAATTGCATCGCCCAGGATCTTGTGGGCTAATTACAAAATCAGGCGGACTTTTCAATGAGCTTGCCAATATCATCTCTACGAAAACAGATGGCCTAGCAGAAGGTGTGGCAATTGGTGGTGATCGCTACCCCGGATCCACTTATTTAGAACATTTAATGCGCATGGAAAACAACCCTGCTATTAAGTACATGATTATACTTGGTGAAGTGGGGGGCGTTGCAGAATATGAGATCATTGAAGCCCTTCAAAAAGGCCTTATTAAAAAACCTTTGATTGCCTGGTGCATTGGAACGATTGCCAATCACTTTGACCGTCAGATTCAGTTTGGCCATGCAGGAGCTTCAGCTCAAAAAGAAATAGAGACAGCAGAAACTAAAAATAAAGCGATGAGAAAAGCAGGACTCCATGTTCCTAAAACCTTTAATCACCTACCTGTGGTCATAGAAGCTATTTACAGAGATCTTCTCGCTGAAGGAATCATTCAAGAGTCTGATGAAGAAGAAACCCCTATAATCCCAGAAGATTACCTTTCTGCTAAAAAAACAGGTAAAGTCAGAAAACCTACAAGTTTTGTCTGCACCATCTCTGATGATAGAGGAGAAGAAGCAGTCTATGCAGGACACCCTATTAGCTCACTTGCTACCCCTGATACAGGATTTGCCATAGCAGATGTTTTGACGCTACTTTGGTTTAAAAAGCGCTACCCAAAATGGGCAACAGATTTTATTGACACGATTATTAAAACAGTAGCCGACCATGGTCCTGCTGTAAGTGGTGCCCACAATGCAAGAGTTACAGCAAGAGCCGGCAAAGACCTCATTTCATCACTTGTTACAGGCCTATTAACTATAGGCCCAAAATTTGGTGGAGCTATTGATGGTGCAGCCCGCTACTTTAAAGATGCCCTATCAACTCAGAAAGATCCTAAAGAGTTTGTGGCTGAAATGAAAAAGCAAGGAGTCCCCATTCCAGGGATTGGTCACCGCGTTAAATCATTGCGCAACCCTGATCTTCGAGTCGCCTGCCTCAAGCGCTTTGCCTACGATACATTCCCCTCTACCTCTTTGATGGACTATGCTCTAAGAGTCGAACAAATCACCACCTCCAAAAAAGAGAATCTAATCCTCAATGTAGACGGCGTGATTGGAGTTCTTATGGTAGATATGTGGAGGAATCTTGACTACGATGAAGAAGAGATCGATCAGTTTATTGAAGCTGGAGTACTTAATGCCCTCTTTGTTGTAGGACGCTCTATTGGCTTTATCGGTCATATATTAGATGAAAAAAGGCTCAATATGCCCCTATATCGCCATCAGACTGATGATATTCTCTATGATGTAAAAGAGCCTGAACCAGTCAAATAAGCAACAATCACCCTATTTTCTAGCATTTATTCAGCCTATATTATGGGGATATTACCTCTAAATTTACCCTTTCTCAACACTCATCTTCTGACATTCACAAGTTGCTCAATATAAACGCACTATAAAAAGTTAATATAAATTTTTATATTGACAAAGATAGATGTTTGAGTTAGAATGGTAGTAATAAAGCTTGGGAGTATATTTATGTCTATACCAATTAATTTAGAGCCAGAAGCCCCAAATCCATGTAGCATCTGTTTAGGTGAATTTGACGTAGACGACGAAAAGCTAGAGCCAGCATGCAATATCCATACAGCACATAAAAGTTGTTTAGACACCCTATATAACAGACAGGTCGCATTAGACTATAGAACTCACGAAGATCTACCCATCGGAGCTTGCACATTGTGTAAGGCTGTAGAAGATATTACAGATAGAAGAGCCAAATCTGAAGAACTCGTTGCAAGGGTTGTCCATGGAGAGCTGCAAGATATTAGAGAGGCTCTAGAACACCCTCAAATTAAAACAAATATTAACCTAATCTCTACCACGGGGAAAACAGCAATGACTACAGCTGTAATTCTCAATAAAGTTGAAGTTATGCGGCTTTTAAATGAGCATGGAGCCGATCTAACTACCCACAATGCAGCCGGAGCACATCCTGTTCACCTAGCAGCTGTTCACGGACATATTGATCCTATGAGGTTCTTACTAGAATCTGGAGCGTCTGCAAATATTACCGAACTCACTGATATGTGTCCCCTTCAGTGGGCAGTAAGTGAAGATAAACCTCAAATTGTAGAATTATTATTACAATATGGTGCTGATCCAAATCATAGAGAAGAGGGCGGTATTTCTGTCATGCATTTAGCTGTGACTAAAGGCTCTTGGCGCTGCATAAGACCTCTAGTAGATCATGGAGCAGACATAAATATAAAATCGCCAGGAAAGCAGCTAACACCTCTTCATATCGCAGCTCTTATCGGAAATCTACGGATGGTTTGGGTCCTGCAAGATTGTAAAGCAGATAATTCCACTACTTCAGGAGGTCCAGGAGGTCTTACTGCAACAGAGATTGCACAAGCTAGAGGACACTCTGATGTAACACGAGCCCTTGTAGATTCACCAACTGACCAAGGATGGGTAATCGAACAGTTTCCTCATTTATTTGCTGAGCATCTTCATTTCTTTGATTATAGTTAAGTAAATGCTTACAATTAATTCACAAAAAATAGTAGACCCATCAACTTTAGCAGGAAATTGCCCTGTCTGTTTAGACCCTTTAAACTAAAATGAAGCGGTCTACTCCGATAACACTTTAGATAGTAAGGATAAAACAGCAGAAAAGGTTGATGCCTTTCACTTCGATTGTTTAAAACAGATGCAAAATCCAAAATGCCCCACATGTAGGGAAAGCTTCGAGCGGGTATCTCTTTTGACTCCTGTTGAACGATTATCTGAAGTTGTAAGATCTACTAAAAGAGCTGCTTTTGAGATAGGATTTCTAGCAACAAGCTACTATATGATAAACTATTTTGGAAGAACTATAGATAGTTTTTTTGATTTTTACGTTGAATAGAGAGACCATGCTGCTGTTGATACTATTTATGGCAGCATGTTTTGTTGTATTGCACTTGGATGCATTGTGACAGACTATCTACAACATTGCACCTTATTTGATGGGTTGTTTTAGATATGGTTCAATCTATGATGGGGTGATTTAATCAGAAGAATCTTTAGCTGTTGGAGATTTTTCTTTTAACTCTTGAATAGAATCTGCTTTTTCTTGAAGGTTTTTTTCTAATTTATTTTCAAGCGTCTCTACAACATGAGAAACGACTTCCTTGACCTCTTCTTCGGCCCTAGGGTCTAACTCTGAAATTTTAGGTGTTGTTCTTGGAATAGAGCGGTAGGTTGACTGTTTATCAAGTGGAATAGCCCGTTTCAAATTTCTTCTCCAAAGTCCAATGACCCCAACAAGTGCTGCAACAATAGCAAAGTAAACATATAGCCCCGATGGTCCGATAACCTGTAGGGCGACGGGAGCAATTAATGGTCCGATAACACTCCCCACCCCATAAGCTACTAATAGCCCTCCTGTTGCCGCCACTAAGTCTTTTGGATCTAAATAGTCATTAGTATAGGAGATGCTCATTGGGTACATTGTAAATGAGAACCCTCCAAATAAAACAGAGAGCACAAATAATATTTCAGTAGTTACAAGTGAGGCTATAGCCAGAAGTAGTGCTAAAGCAGAAGTAATAAAGCTCACAGCAATTAGTACAGAGCGTCTATTGATTTTATCAGATAATCTTCCAAGAGGCCACTGAAGGATAAATCCTCCAATAATGGTCACCCCCATATAGACAGCCACATCACTATTATTCATTCCAATTTCATGAGCAAAAACTGGGGCTAGTCCAAAAAAAGCTCCCATAATAAGACCCGATCCAAAAGAAGATAAAATTCCAAATGTCGAAATTTTTAATAATTTTAAAGGGCTAAGAAGTGATGGCTCCTCAATAGTGGGAGATTTATATTTGGTTAGAGCAACAGGTACCACCGATAAAGAGATAAACAAAGCCCCGATACTAAATGGAATTAATGATAAAGGAGGAATAGCACAGAGTAAAAATTGTCCTCCTGCTTGAGCAGCGTAAAAAGCAATCATATATAGAGCTAAGATTGTTCCTTTGCGGTCCTTTCCGGCAACCATCAAAAGCCAGCTCTCAATGACAATAAAAAGACCTGCTGTAAAAAAGCCCATTAGAAAACGACCTACTATCCACAATGCTGGGCTAATCATTAAACCCATGAGAATAGAAATAGCCCCTGTTAATGAAGCAAACGCTGAAAACGTGCGGATGTGTCCAACGCGCGCAATAAAGCGCTCTGCTCGAACAGAGCCCAATACAAGCCCTGCAAAGTAGGCTGCTGTAACCCCCCCAGTTATATACGCGCTATGGCCATCCAAAGTTAACCTTAGAGGAATGAACGTCGAAAAGAGTCCCACAGCAATCATTACAATTCCTAGACTAAAGAGTGGAGATATAATGCTTTTTAGCAGTTTAAACATCTATATTACTTAAAGTTGCGCCTTTGCTTTCCTTGCTGCGTTTCTAATAATTTCAGGTAATGCAGGATGAATATATATAGTTTTAAGCATATCTTCAAGTGTTGCCTGCATATTTATGTATGCGATTATCATATGACACATTGTGGTTGCCTGTTCTCCAATAACATGGCCGCCGAGCAGCTTCCGGGTCTTGGCATCAAAGAGAAGTTTCACAAGCCCCTCATTTTTACGAAGAGCCATACCCATGGCGCTGTGCTGATAGGCATTCAGTCCCACTATATACTCCCTACCCTCATCTGTTAGCTCTCTCTCTATTTTTCCTACACCCCCTATCTGAGGCCAGGTAAAGACTCCATAAGGTACGGGGGGATAAGAGATGCTTTGCTTAGAAGAGGGAGATTCAAACTGCTCTTTTAGTAGGTACTCCCCTTCAAAGTTGGCAGAGTGTCGGAACAAACAACGTCCGATAATATCTCCAAAAGCGAAGATATTTTTCTTTTCTGTTTCCAGGTGTTTGTTTACAGAGATAAATCCGCGCTCATCTACCTTCAAACCCGTTTTTTTTAGGTCTAGAAGATCTGAGTTCGGCGTAACGCCCGCTGCGACTAGAAGAGCTTCAGCTTTTACGCTCTTACCTTCTCCCTCAACAGTAAACTGGTTTTCGTGATACTTAACTTTTTCGGGGCTCATGTTGGTGATATTGAAACGTTTTTTAAAAATCTTTTGAAAGTGGTCTTGAATGGTATCATCAAGAGTTCTCATAAACTTGCTTCTTAGAATAAAGTGAACTTTGACTCCCATTGCATCAAGATAGTGACCCAACTCACACGCAATATATCCCGCTCCCAAAATGATAATTGATTTTGGAAGTTTTTCTAGACGGAGCAGTTCGGTTGAAGTCATATAAGGAGTCCCCTCAATGCCTTCTAGATTGGGAATATTGGGCCTGACGCCTGCTGCAATAAAAATTTTCTTACCCTTGATTATCTCATTGCCAACTTGTAGGGTATACTCATCTACAAAGCGGGCTCGAGAGGAATAGAGATCGATATTTTTATGTTTTTCATAAGCTGGATAGATACTCTGTGATTCTTCATCTACTGTTTTGCTGACATAGCTAACCAGTTTTTTCGTATCTATGCACACCTTGCCATCAATATGAATATCATAGAGATCATTTTCTCTCATCTGCTGAAGCACGTCGGCTGGATGTATAAGCATTTTAGAAGGAATGCAGCCTCTATTTAGGCATGTTCCACCAAGATTGGCCTCTTCGATAACAGCCACTTTAAATCCAAGGTCTGCTGCAGGCCTGGCTATCTTTAAGCCTGCTCCCCCTCCGATAATAACTGCGTCGTAACTTTTCATTATTCTGGCCTTTAGTGCAAAAGTTGAGGAAGTAGTTTAACACAAAAAAAAGTTTACTTGTAAATCGAAATTATCAAAAAAACTACTGTTTTTTTTATGCGCTGAAATATAGAGGGTTAAAAAATGCGAAAATTAAAAAATAATTTATTTTGAGTAGTCAAATCTTTTTCTAAAAAAGTTTGCATAATTAATCTAAATCAACTTAAAACAGGAATTTATATCAACCCAAACCTAAACAAGAAAAATGGAAACCGAAAAGATTTTCTTAGAGATCTCCATTCTATTGGTTTTAAGTATTTTTAGTAGCAAAGCTTCACTTAAGCTTGGCATCCCCTCTTTGATTTTGTTTTTAATCCTTGGAATGCTTGCGGGGTCAGAAGGGATAGGACGCATTCATTTTGATGATACTTGGGGGGCTCAATTTTTAGGGATACTTGCCTTAGTCTATATCCTTTTTTCGGGTGGCTACAATACCATTTGGGAAAATGTGCGCCCAATTGTGCGCGAAGGGTTGTTGTTGTCTACCGTAGGAGTGCTCGCAACAGCACTCTTTGTTGGAGTGTTTGCACACTTTATCCTTGATTTACCCTTTCTAGAATGTCTCTTGTTTGGATCTGTAGTATCCTCAACGGATGCAGCGGCAGTTTTTAGTATTTTACGGTCTAAAAAGATAGCTCTTAAAAAGAGACTTGGCGCCCTTTTAGAAATGGAGTCTGCAAGTAATGACCCCATGGCTGTATTTTTAACCATCGGTTTAATTCATATTCTTCAGCAAGCAGATCTCTCTTTCTGGAAGCTTGTACTCTTATTTGTTAAACAAATGGGACTAGGTCTTATTTTGGGATACATTTTGGGAAGAGGACTCGTTATAGGGATTAACCACCTAAAATTAGAGTACAAGGGCCTGTATCCGGTTTTTACAGTCTCTTCTGTGCTCTTATTTTACTCTCTTGTCACCTACGTTGGGGGCAGTGGATTTTTGGCTGTTTACGTCTCAGGACTCGTTTTAAGCTACCATGATTCCCTGCATAAGCGTTCACTGAGGCAGTTTCACGTGGGGATATCGTGGCTGATGCAGATCTCGATGTTCATAGTCTTAGGACTCTTGGTTTCCCCAAAAGAACTCTTGAATATTGCATGGATTGGCCTAGCGTGTTCTGCTTTCTTAATGTTTGTTGCAAGGCCTTTAAGCGTATTTATAGCCATTCCCTTCTCAATGACTTTTAAAGAGAAGCTTTTGATCTCCTGGGTAGGTCTACGAGGAGCGGCTCCTATTATTTTGGCAACCTTCCCCTTAATGGCTCAAATCTCTGGCTCCAAAATCATTTTTAATATTGTCTTCTTTGTCGTTCTTTCATCGATCTTACTTCAAGGAACTACTATTAGCAAACTTGCCAAGAAGCTCGGTTTGCAAGAAGAGCTCAAAGAAAGCACTCAAACCACACTCGATGAGACCGCAACCCACATTGAGAAAGGGGAAGAGATGCAGATGTTTGAGCTTGCTATTCCAGGGCACTCCAAGTCAGTGGGGAAAGAAGTCGTCGATCTTAAGATTCCGAAAGAAATTCTTCTTGTGCTCATAACAAGAGATGGTCAATATTTAGTCCCCTCTGGTGAAACTGTTGTGCGCGCCAACGATAAAATTTTAATGCTCGTGAACAAAAATACCATTAAAGAGGTTGAACCCATTTTAATCTAAAAGATTTTCTTTATGAATAAAGTAACGATCGCCGAACAGAAACTTACTCAAATAACTTTTCCACAAGTAGAGGTCTCCTATAATCAAATTGCTGATAGACTTTCCAAGATTTTTGTCCCAGGTGATCTCAAAGAGTATTTAGCTCTTTATGAAAAGGCTCAAGCAAACCCTAAAGAGGCCCTGCCAAAGATTCTTCTCTTTAAAAAAAAACACGCCGATCTTCCTGAAATCAACAACCTTTTGAGCTACACTTTTATTCGGCGCAAAAAAATTAAAAAGGCTGAAAAACTTATTGAGGAAAATTACAAAAAAAATCCGGACTATCTATTTGCCCGAATCAACTATGCAGATCTTTGTTTAAGAAAAAACCAAAGCTCTCAAATCCCTAAGATCTTCAATCACAAGAAAACCCTCAATGAAGTTTATCCTCAAAGAACCTCTTATCACTTCTCAGAGCTTATTGGGTTTATCTGCCTCATGGGCTTCTACTATTTAAATACCGGTCAAAAAGAACTCGCAATGGATTATTGCGCCTACGCTAGGCTCATAGATCCTGATGATGATACTCTCTACCTTTTAGAAAAGAAGCTCTATAAGCGGAGCTATATTGAGAGTATAATGAGCGCGCTCAAACCGAAGAAGCGTTGAATTTTCTAACAGCAACCAGACAACTATCTATTCCTAAAGAATCTATGCACGCTATATTTGAAAAGGATATAGCTTCTTGAGGATCCTTTATTTTAAAAATATGGGAGAGGAATTTGATTCTGCCTGTTTCACAATCTGTTTTCTTTCTATAGGGGTTGTGGATTTTATTTTTTAGGTTATAGACTCTTTTTTGATCAATATTTGTCTGTGTGCAGTTGCTAAGAGGCTGAATCATTTCATGCCCAATTGTGTCTGCTAGAAGTGATGTTCTATATCCAGCAGCAATTGGATCGTTTAAAACCCACTCTCTATAATCATCCTTTTCGTGATTATTTAAAGGCATAACACATTCTTTAGCTACATCGTAGTGAGTGACGGGATAGTCTTTAAAGTAAAATTGACAGAATTTTGAGATCCTTTGAGCGCTGGATTCTTCTACAAAGGATTGATGAAATAAAACTCGGCTCACATAGTTTAGGTTTGAAAAAGATCTAAATTCAGAAATATTACTCGGTTTAGTGTTAGATCCGCTGGCCATAGAAAACAAAGGTTTAAAACCAAAATAGACAGCCCCAGCCGAAAAGGAAAGCTTGGTTAGTCCCGTTATGGTGGAAACCAGCGCTTTTTTCACTCTAAAATGAGCTAGGTGATCAGCCGCACTTATGTAGTCGTTTAAACCTGACATTGAAAAAAAGACTTTCTTAGCAGGATAGAGCAGGGCTGCTGCTGCCAAGGCAATAACAACCATCGCTGACCTCCAAGTTAAATAAAATGATGGCAGCTATATTAAGCAGCAGAGCAAGAGTAATGCAACAAAAAATAAGTTTAGTTCCAATCTAATATAGATGGCCTCATAATGCCCCTCAAACAGATAAAGTTCAAATTGGAGACAAGATGCAAATACAAAACACAAATCTAAATGAAATCAAATTGATAGGAATTTCCGTACGCACAAGCTATTCAAATGAAACAGACCTAGAAAAAGGAAAAATCCCCTCTTATATTATGCGCTTTTTTCAGGAAAAGCTTTTTGATCAAATCCCTAATCGCTTAAGCCCAGGAAAAACCTTCTGTGTCTATACTGAATATGAAAGTAATTATTTAGGTGCCTATACATATTTCATCGGCGAAGAGGTTTCCTCTTTTGACAATCTACCTGATAAATTCTCAACTCTTACCATCCCGGCTCAAAACTATGCTAAAATTACAACTGGCCCCGCACCGATGCCGGCAGTTATTATTGACGCATGGCAAGAAATATGGGATATGGAAGCTGATGGATTTGAAGCTCCGAGAGCCTACCATGCTGATTTTGAAGTCTATGATGAAAGAGCCTCAGACCATAATAATATTGTTTTAGACATTTTTGTCGGGCTAAAATCTACAGCGTCAGTGAAGGCCTAAAGACTTTTATACAATTTTTAAAATTAAATTTTAAAAATATGGAACTTGCTCCCCTTTTCCAAAAAGGGGATTTCATATAATTACTCTATAGTGATATGATGTACCCCGTATGAGAAAATTATATCGCTCTAGATACGATAAGAAAATAGCTGGAATTTGCGGAGGACTAGGAAATTATTTTTCCATTGATCCTGTGTTTATTCGCCTGCTTGTTATTTTCCTTCTGATTTTAACTGGGATTATTCCTATTCTCATTGTTTATCTTATTGCATCACTGATTTTGCCCGTTGAGCCCCCGAACACCCCAGCTTTTGAATTTAAGCGTCTATATCGCGCAAAAAATGACCGTATCATTGCGGGCATCTGCGGAGGACTTGCAAGAATCTTCAAAATGGATTCTTCGGTAATGAGACTGATTTTAGTCGTCATTACTTTCATCACTGGTTTGTTTCCTATGCTTGTTGCCTACTTAGTTGGCTGGACCATCATCCCCGAGAAAAATCTATAACATTAATTCCCTAACAAAACACTATAATATGACACCAAAAGAAAAAATACGAAATATCGCAATTATTGCGCACATTGACCACGGAAAAACAACTCTTCTAGACGCTCTTTTAAAGTTCACAAAGACTTTTGAAGCACACGAAGAAGTTCCTGATCGCATTATGGATTCTGATGACCAGGAAAAAGAGCGTGGCATCACTATTTTAGCAAAGCATACTGGAGTTCTTTACAAAGATTATAAAATTAACATTATCGACACTCCCGGTCACGCTGACTTCTCGGGTGAAGTGGAGAGAATCTTAGGAATGGTCAACTCCGTTCTACTTCTAGTAGATGCCAGAGAAGGCCCAATGCCTCAGACTCGTTTTGTCTTAAAGAAAGCCTTAGAGAAAGGTTTAAAGCCAATTGTCATCATCAACAAAATTGACAGACCTCACAGCGATCCAGATCGCGTATTAGACGAAGTCTTCGATCTCTTCATTGAGCTTGGCGCAACTGATGAACAAGCAGACTTTACTCACTGCTATGCATCAGCTATTAAAGAATATGCCATGCTCAATCTAGAAGATGAGCCCAAAGACCTAACTCCAATCTTTGAAATGATCATTAAAAATGTTACCGAGCCTCAAGGAGATGCTAATGCACCTTTCTTGATGCAGTGCGCAACACTGCACTACGATAAATATTTAGGCCGCCTTGCAACAGGGCAAATCCTAAACGGATCAGTCAAACAAAACGATGATGTAATCTATGTCAACAATAAGGGCGAAGAAAAAAGAGGCCGCATTACACGCATCCAGGGTTACCATGGCATTTTAAAACAAGATGTGGAAGAAGCATCAAGCGGAGACATTGTTTGCTTAGCTGGAATCGAAGATGTACTAGTCGGCGATGCTATTTGCAGTCCAAAAAAGATTGTGCGCCTGCCCCCCATCAATATTGATGAGCCTACGGTATCCATTGACTTCATGGTTAACTCAGGCCCATTCACAGGTCAAGATGGAAAATATTTGACGATGAACAAAATTAAAGACCGTCTACTTGATGAAAAGAAAGCTAATATTTCCTTAAAAATCACACTCGATCCCAGCAACCAAGAAAAAGTTACCGTTGCAGGTCGAGGAGAACTCCACCTGTCCGTTCTCATAGAAAATATGCGTAGAGAAGGCTTTGAGATGTGCATTTCAAAACCGCAGGTTGTTGTTAAAGTAATTGACGGTGAGAAATGTGAGCCGCTCGAACGCGCTTTTATTGAAGTACCCGATGACTGTAGCGGAACGATCATTGAAGAGCTCTCTCGAAGAAAAGGTGAGATGCAGTCGCTTCAAACAGATGAGCATGGCAACACTCAATTGGAGTTTTTGATTCCAACTCGAGGTCTCATGGGCTGGAGAGGTAATTTTTTAACTAAGACTCGTGGAAAAGGAATTCTGACTTCAGTATTCCATTCCTTCGTTCCTTGGAAAGGGGCCATAGCCCATCGCACAAACGGCGTCTTAATTTCCATTAACGCTGGTAAGAGCAATGGATATGCCTGCTTCAACTTGCAAGGGCGTGGAACACTCTTTATTGGCCCAGGACAGGATGTCTATGAAGGGATGGTTGTAGGAGAAAATACTCGCACCAATGATTTAATCGTCAACATTACCAAAGGCAAGCAGCTAACCAATGTGCGCGCATCTGGTACTGATGAGATGATTCAGCTAACACCCCCAAAAAAGCTTACTCTTGAGCAGTCTATTGACTATCTCAATGATGATGAGCTTTTAGAGATTACTCCACATAACTTGAGGCACAGAAAAATTCACCTAAAAGAAAACGATCGTAAACGCAATCGCTAGCCTTTAGCAATTTTTGAAGTTCTTATTAGATTTTCTTGATGAACAATTTGAAAAGAACTTTGAGTATACTTGTAAAAGGTTATGACTCCCTTATGCATCGAGACTTGAGCAATGTTGGGGTTCTTTGCATATTCACCGTTTCTTCCTCTAAAAAATATAGTTATATCGAGCTGCTGAGGTGTTAGTGGATATGTGGCAAGATCGCCTTTTAAGTAAGCGTTTGAGTTTACATCTTCTAAAAAACTATCGGTAACTTTTACAATCAGTGTGCGAGCTTTATCTACATCTGTTGGAGACTTTGAAGAGTAATAGAGGCCGATTTCTCTAATTTCATCTCTGCCAAGCTCAATCGAAGTCGTGTAGCTTAAGCCATCCTCTTTATCTACTCTATTTGAAAAACTTTGGATCACTCGAGATAGTTCATTACTGGCAGCAAATAAATTTAAAGAAGAGAATGCTACAATAGAAGTTAGGGTTAAAAGAAATCTATTGATTATTGGGCTCATTTTCTCCCTCTTGTTTTTCCTGCCCAGGCATTCCTGCTGTTGCAGCATAGCGAAGCCCATCTTCTAGGCTCATATCAATTTTCTCTACCATCGACCAAGGGACCGTTATCGTTACCCCTCCAAGTTGGTAACTCATTGGGACGTATACGGCAACTTCCCCTTCTTGGCCTATCCCTTTGGGAAGGTCATCAAATGTTTGCCGAGAAACAAGACCCAATATTTTAGCGGCTCCAAATTTTATAACTACAACAGAGCCGTCCCTTGCCTTATCGTCTTTCTTAAAAAAGGAGATCATATCGAGCATTGATTGATAGATTGTTTTAACCAAAGGCATCTTTTTCATTACTCTTTCAAAGAGCTCATGTAGTTTTTTAACAAGCCAGCTGCTCATCAAAACGCCAATAACGAAGATGATAATGATTGCCAGAAGAAGTCCAAGTCCAGGGAAATAGAATCTAGGGCCAAATACATCAATAAAGATTTTAGAGACAAAATCATCTATTGTGTCAAAGAGCCATATAATAATTGCAATGGTGATAGCAATTGGTGTGATGGTCAGGAGTCCTCTAATAAAGACTTTCTTAAACATAATTAGCCCCTTATCTAATATTTTTGAGATAGAGCATTTGCTATTATTACTGAATAAAAAAATGAACTTTATTGAGGTGGGTTTAAAAAAAGTCTATTTCATCTTGCACTTTGAAGGCTTTTTAGACTTCTTTCTTTCTTCAAAACCATAGCCACATCCTTTTAGGATCACAGGCTCATGAAACAAACTAATTTTTGGCCAATTACGGCACAAGCCAGGACGAAGAAAGTATTGCGTGCAGCTTCCCTCTTTGCTTAGATAACGGCAGCCCATAACTTTAGTCACCTCATTATCTTCAACAAAATCAAAATCTTTGAAATAAAAGCCTAAGACTTCTGTCTGCCATAAAATATAAAGCTTTGAGAGAATGGTAAGTCTACCCTTTTTAGGCCAGCCAAGGTGAATGTAATTGCAGCATTTCCCGCTTTTTTTACAACCTCCCGTAATCTTGTATTTTGGGCGCATAAAAAAAAGAGTGAATCGATGTGAAAAAAGATCGACCATCATGAATGGGTAAGCTACAATTCTTAATGTCCAGCGAATCCAAGAATTGAGTCTTTGCACAGGATAGGCATCGACATTGGGTTGAAACATTTTTAGTTTTTGTGTCATGGATGACATCAAATAAAAATTTCAAGAATAATTCAAGTAAAATCTATTCTAAATTTTGTTTAAACCGAAACATTTTCTCAAGTTCGTTAAATTTAGATCTCAATTCCTCACTCTCTTGAAAGACATTATCTATTTCCAGCTTTGCAAGGTCTGATAATACAAGGTGTTCGAGTTGACCATCGCGCTGAAAATTTGCATATTTTTCAATTCTTGTCTTTAACGTGTCAGATTGCGTCTTCAAATCTTGGCTGATTTGGCTAAAAAAAGGATTAAATTTCGCGCCAAACTCCTCTAGTTTCTCAGAATACTGTTCCAAAAGCTCTTCAAGCTCATCAGGTTTGGGAAAATTAGACATAAAAACCTCCTTGTCCTAATATGAGCAATAACTTTTTTTGTATATTAGATCAAGGTTTAGCCCGTATGAGAAACCCCATTGACCATATTGAAGAGCTTTTAATCAATAAACTTGAACCGACCCATCTAGTTATTGATGATAAATCGCATCGTCATGTCAACCACATCGCACATGACCCTTCAAAGTTTCATCTAAAAATTGAAATTGAATCACCGATCTTTAATAACAAAACTAAGATAGAGCAACACAAACTTGTTATGGATCTTTTGAAGCCTTTCCTCAACGAGCGACTTCATTCTGTCACCATAGAAACCAAAATTTCGAGAGATTAAAGGAGATATTATGAAAAAAACGGGATACGTTGTTTTAACCTACGGGGCTATTGTTTTTTTTGGAGGTCTAATGGGTGCATTTATTGCCCATAGTATACCTTCTTTAGTAGCAGGCACAGTTTTTGGTGCCTTAATCTCACTAAACGCTTACAAAATTTTTAAGGGCAACATGAGAGGTTTAACTCTTGCTCTTATTCAATCTATCATCTTAGGAAGTTTTTTCCTTTATCGCCTCAAAATGACAGGCAAATTTTTCCCAGCGGCCATCATGATTACCATTAGCTTTGCAATTGCTATCTTTTTATTGATGGTACATCCAAGAGAAACCAACACCGAAAAGAAAACCTCTAAAGAATAACCCCTATTAAGAAAAATTTCCTTGGATAAACTCTGCGATGCAAATGCACTCAAACAAAATTATTCTTCAGTGCATTTCATGCAGGCTCTAACAAAAGTTGCTCGAATAACTATTGGAACACGAAAAAGTTTGCCACAATTTTCCACCTACGATCAACTCTCTGATCGTATTAAAACTTTAGCACAGTCTAACACTGCCAACCCTTCCAAAATAAAATTTCTCCTTATTTTTCTTTTGTTTGTCGTTTTATCATCCATCATTTTTCTCAGTCATATTGCTCATTTTTAAATTATTTATTTACTAAAAGAACAATTTATAGAATCCTAGTAGCAAATATTTTAATTGCTAAAGCAAGGAGAAGCTAATATGGCATCCGTTACACAAAGTACAGGGGTTGTAAATCCTCAATATGAAATAGGAGTTAATGTTCCTGTTAATCAAGGAAAAAACAACAAACCAAAACAAAGAATTAACCTGCCTATCCCTCCTAATGTGATCTTTTTTAGAGAGTTTAAAGCAGGTGAAACTCTACCCATTCATTTCAGGGCGAGCGGAAATTTAGTCGAAGTTGATTCATCACCACAAACACTAAAATTTATGCGTGATATCTTTGTTAGAGCGACAAAAACAAGTGTGGCCTTTAGCACAGATCAACAAAACTGGAGGCCTTTTTCCCAGTTATTTAGAGGTGATTTTGATTTGAGAATTGAACAAAACGATAGCGACAGCACTCCACATGCAGTAGCAGAGCTGCATGCCTACGTTATCTGATCAAAGTAGGTGTGCTTTCTTAAGAAGGCGATCAAAGATGAAAGGGGGTCGGCTTTTGAAGCGCATCAGCTTTTTAGTTACTGGGTGAATGAATTCCAAGTGATGGCCATACAGGGCGATGGCGTTTCCAGAAATAGACTCTGCGCCATATTTAACATCTCCTACAATGGAATGGCCATCTGTGCTTAAGTGCACCCGAATTTGGTTTTTTCTACCCGTGTGCAGTTGAAGCTTTATGAAAGCATACTCATCATTTTGATTAATCACTTGGTAGTGAGTTATTGCTCTTTTACCTTCATTTGGAGAAGTCTCATACATCCTATAAGAATTTCCTTCTTTAAGGTAGCTATCATATGAACCACTATCTGTTTCAAAACCACGGTGGACAATAGCTCTATACTCGCGCTTTATTTCGTGTCTAACAAAAAGATTTTTGTATAAATCAAACGACTTTTGATTTTTTACAAAAATAAGAGGTCCACCAACTTCTTTATCCAAACGATGCAAAGGAGCTAGCTTCTCAGACTTGAAATGCTTTTTTAAGTAGCCATGAACGTGCTTCTCGGAAGGGTCAAGGCTCGCAACAGAGAGCATCCCTGCTGGCTTATCAGCAACCACTATATCTGCATCAAAATAAAGAATCTCAAAAGGAAGGTTATCCAACTTTTTTTTGGAGAGTATCACCTTGTCTAGATTTTGGGTCATCACATCGCTTTTCCTGACCACCTTCTCGTTGAGAAGAACTCTACCATGTTTGAGCCATTTCCTAATCGATTGCTTAGAAGCATCAGGATACTCCATAATTAAGCGATCAAAGAGAGTCTTTTGTGAATTGTTCATACCGTAATTCCTTTTCTTAGATTATAAAACAATTTCTAATAATCTTAAATAATTATTTGCAATTTAACGACATAAGAGTTATCTTGGGTCATTGTTTTTTAAATAAATTACCATCATACGATGAGCATAACTGAACAGATTGAAAAAATTATTATAGAACAAATGCAAGATGCACTTGTGGTTATATCTGATCCTCAAGATGATGGAACTCACCTAGAGGCCATTGTGGTATCAGACGAATTTACAAAGATGCCGCTTGTTGCTCAACATCGAAGAGTTATGAACCTATTAAAAGAATCTTTTAACAAAGATTTACATGCCCTAAAGCTCAAAACCTATTCATTTCAGAAATGGGAAGAATCAAATGGAGGAGAATTATGAGTTCAATAGAAGCTGCAAAAGCTAAAATCAATGAAGATATCCAAACGCATCCTATTATCCTTTTTATGAAAGGATCTAAGCTAATGCCTCAATGCGGATTTTCTGCAAAAGTGGTCCATATTTTAAAAGGGCTGAAGGCTGAGTTTGAGACTCGCAATGTTTTAGAAGACGATGACCTAAGACAAGGCATAAAAGAAGTCTCTGATTGGCCAACCCTTCCGCAACTTTATATCAACAAAGAATTTGTTGGTGGTTGCGATATCGTGCTTGAACTCCACGAAGAAGGCGAGCTAAAGAAGCTTATTGATGCATGCTCTAAAACTTACTCGAGTGATACGTAACATTATCTACACGAGATTGTGTGTCGAATTTCACTACAGCTGTAAGTGTTTTTTGGGTAGTGCGGGTGCCGCCACGTGAACCACCTCCTCCAACAATGACAAGCCAAAAGCCGCCGCCTCTCTCGTAATACTCTACTTCAGTTCCAATTTTATCATAGACCCAGGCCATGTTTCCTTCGGAATCTTTAGTGACTATGTTTGGAGAACCTAAGGCCTCGGCAACATCTCCCTGGCTCATCCCGCGATGAATTTTCATTTGCACAGATCCAAGTGTGAAATTCTGAGCCGACGCGCCATTAAAATTTCTAGCACAACTTGCTGTAATGACTAATAACGCCAAAGCGTAAATAATTTTCTTCATAGTTTTTCCTCTTGAATGAAAATACTTTTACTTACTTTTGAAAAGAAATCTTGGTAAAACACAGCTTCTTGAATTTGATTAACCGTAATAACATTGCCATAATTATCTAGCTGCTTAATCTGAAAGTTAACGCGAACCTTCGTTTGCTTGCCATGCTCAGTAATATTTGCCGTAGCATCAATAATATTCGTCTTTTGCCAACGCGCATCTGGTGATCCAAAAACCGCCATCCAAACCCTGCTACCGCGCCCTTCTACATCTACTTCCTTTGTAGAAGTTAAAAATCCAAGATCAAGGTGTACGTTTTTGACAACAAAACCTTCATCTTGCAAAACATTGAGCATTGCCTTCATAACCATCTTGAAATCACAGGAGTCATAGAGATGCGTTTGCATCTGCCGAACTTCTAGTTGAGTCTTTGCTGGCATGAGAACTCCTGACCTAAAACAGGAACTAAGCATTACCATACTCAATGCCACTATGCTGAATTTGAACCACTTCCTCATAAACCTTACCATTAGAAATTTCTAATTATTGTGCAATCTAAATCTTGAGGAGTATAGTTCGCTCTAATAATTAATTTAAAGTCTTTAAATAAAATAATATAAGAGCTTTTTACTTGGTTTTTTATACTTTCTTTGCTATAATTTTTCTTTTAATCGCAAATAGCAATTATTATGTATAACTCTCTAATCCCTAAAGTTTTCGTTTTTTTTGGCCCTCCTGGAGCTGGGAAAGGAGAACAAGCACGAAGACTCTCTGAAAATCTCCAAATACCCCATATATCAAGTGGTGCTCTCTTGCGAGAAGAGTGTAAAAAGCAAACAGTATTTAGCGCACACATCAATAAACTTTTAAAAGCTGGTCAATTTCTAGCTGATGAACATGTTATTGAAATAATCATTAACCGCGTTCAAGAAGCCGACTGCAAGCAAGGTTTTATCCTTGATGGATTTCCAAGAACTCTCAATCAAGCTCAGGTCTTAGATGAGAGACTAGGCAAAATGTTTTCTCTTTCATTTATCAATATCAATATTAAAGAAGAGACTCTCATTAAAAGACTTATGGGGAGACGAGTCTGCTCTAACTGCACGAAAACCTACCACATTGACTTTCTACCCCCTAAGAAAAATGAAATATGTGACTTATGTTCATCATCTTTAACTATTCGAAATGATGACACGAAGGAAGTTATTTGCAAAAGACTTGAAATTTTCAATCAGAAGTTTCTTCCTATGACCCAATACTATAAAGATCGCACGGGTTGGTTCGAGGTGCCCTCTGATGGCACTCCCTTTGAATGTTTTGAAAAGCTTCTCGGCCATTTAGCCCCTGCTCTTAATCAGCATGCAAATATTTAGATAAAATGGAGAATACAACATGAAACGTTTTTTAATTCTAGCCGCTATTTCTCTAGGCCTTTTGATTAGCGCTCGAATTTTTGCTGAACAAAATATTATTGTTCTTCTGGGCCCTCCAGGCGCAGGAAAAGGCTCCATCAGCAAAAAGCTATCTGAAACAACCCGTTTGCCCCACATTTCTACTGGAGATCTTTTACGAGTCCAGTCCAAGCAAGATGATGATCTGGCCAAAGAACTGAAAACCTATCTTTTGAGCGGACAGCTTGTTCCAAGCGAAG
>JAAZZY010000139.1 GCA_014239035.1 Chlamydiia bacterium | reverse complement strand
ATCTTAAATAGTAAATTTTTTGTTTTAGCGCTTCTGGCTCTATGCTCTTTTGCCTTTCTACAAGCTGAGGATTTAGCACTTGTGGACTCGCTTAAAAAGGCTAAGCCTGGGGACTTCGTTGTAAGTAGCCAGGGAAAGAACTTCACTCTTTTTCATATCTTTGATGTGAGGGGCTCAACTATTGTAATCGAAGAGATCTCAGCTCCTATGAATGAAAAAAGGAGAGTTAAAACCTGGCAGAATTGGATTCATGACAAAGCCCCAGGACATATTTCTTGGGTGATGTATGAGCTAGATTTAGCGACTAAAAGCATAGAAGATATGTATTCCTTTTCCCAAAAAAGCTGGCAAAAAGTCTATCCTCAAGAGCAGATATTCCCAACTCTTATTGGTCTGAAATTTAAGCTTATTGAGACACAAGACAGGAAAAAAGCAGGACCTCGTCCTCCGCTGAATATCCCGGATGAGCGCTCTATTTGGAACCCTCCTGTCTATTTACAAGGCAAAAAGCTTAAAGGAGCACAGTGCAGTGCTTATCAAACTTATTGGCCAAATGATGGCACAGAGCTTGCAGGGAAAAAAGTTGAGATCTTTCTGCCTCAAGATGAAGATAAATTGCCTGCATACTTTCCTTTTTGGATCCAGGCCTCCAATCAATTTGCTCAGGCTAAGATGAGAGTCATTGATTCTGGTGCTGATTTAAAATCCATTTATAAAAGTTACCCAACCCCCCCATTAGAGCTCATCTCACACCAATTTACAACCTCTGGAAACCTGCAATTTGATCTAAAGACCCACCCCAGTTTTCAAAAATATACTATCTATATCCGCGACTCTGTTGACCAAAGCAAAGCCGAGGTAATCCCCTTTGCCACGTTGACAAACAGCTCTCAGAGAAAAACGCGCTTTACCATCTCAAATCAGGACTTAAATAATAAGATAAAAACTGATAAACTTTATTACTTTATTTTTGAACCTCATGAGCACGCTCACATGAGTATCGAAACGAACAAACCTATAGGCATTGCAAAACCATATGTTCATTAATAAGCTACTCAATGGCTATAAACACTCCTTAAGGAAATCTCGAAGAACATTCCATCATGTCCGTGAACTTTTAATCAAAAAGAAAGCCCAGGCCTCTGATGAAGTCTTTTCAAATATTAAAAATCTACTTGCAGATCTCAAAGAAGCCATCGATCAAAAAGAATCCCAAAAAGCTCATACTATTTCAACTGAACTTTTAGAGAAATCGAAAGCTCATTTTAAAAAGTCTCCATTTGATTACTTCAATGAATGGGTGATGGGACTTGGTTTTACCCTTCTAACGGTAACCTTGATTAACCAATTGTGGTTTCAGCATTACCAGATTCCATCTGGCTCAATGAGACCTACCCTTTTAGAAAAAGACCGCGTCATAGCGACAAAAACTTGTTTTGGAATTAATTTTCCATTTAAACAATCGCACTTATATTTTGATGCAGACAACCTTAAGCGCGGTAACATTGCTATTTTCACTGTAGACAACCTGCCCCCTGAAGAAAATAAAGCCCGCTATCTTTTCCTCTTCAACACCAAAAAGCAGATGGTTAAACGTCTCATTGGAAAACCCGGTGACACCCTCTACTTTTATGGCGGAAAAATTTATGGACTTAATCGCAGTCACGAACAAATTGCAGACTTTCAGGATTCAGAAATCTTCCAAAACCTTGAACATGTTCCCATCAGCAGCTTTGAAGGAAAAGTTATTGCAGACGATCAAAGTACTGCAAAACGAGTCACATCTCCTGTATTTCTCTCACAAATGGGGCAA
>JAAZZY010000138.1 GCA_014239035.1 Chlamydiia bacterium | reverse complement strand
TCCTTTGCTTTGCTTGAGAGCTCAATATGAGGCTTTCCGTGCTCATCTTTTGTCACTTCTATGTCTAAGAAGGTGAGATGCTCATTAAAACCGCAGCCAAGAGCTTTTGCAACCGCTTCCTTCGCTGAAAAGCGCACAGCGTAGTTTGCGGTGGGGTCAGAGAATTTAGTGCAGTAGGCACGCTCATTTGGGGTGAAAATTTTTGCGAGGAAATTATCACCCTGCTTTTCAATGGATTTTTGAATCCTATGCACGGCTATGATATCAGTTCCAATTCCTAAGATATTTTTTTCTGTTTTCATATTTATTCGTGGTTATGCTGATATGACGAGTTAGGCTGATAAGCGTATTCATCATCTTCTTCGTCTTCAACCAATGCATTTGTGAAAATGATGCGTCCAGCAGAAGTCTGCTTCACAGAGATCACTTGAGTGTCGATCACCTCACCAATGAAGTTTCCTCCATTATTAATGACAACCATTGTCCCATCATCAAGATAGCCCACACCTTGCTTAGGTTCTTTTCCGTAGCGCTGAACTTTAATTTCGATATTTTCGCCTGCGGTCATCACATTTTTTAATGAATTTGTGATTTTGCTTAAAGATAAGATTTCAACATCACTTTCTTCGCTTTCGATTTTTGAGCAATCGGAAACAAGAAGGTTAGACTTTGTGAGCTTTGCCAAACGAAGGGTTTTCTTTTTTACATCGGAAAGATCATTAAAGTCAGTTTCATTTTCTTTTAAATTGAGGTTTTTCATGCTCTTTAGTTTATCAATGATAGCCAAAAGCTTTTTGATGTTTGAGGCAATGTGGTCCTCTGACGAATTGATTCTTTCTTGAAGGCTTTTTACCAGGAAGGAGGGCAGCATTAGTTTATCATTTAAGATCCCTGTTGAAAGAAAATCTAGGATTCTTGGATCTGCAAGCGCTGATTCGTCGATGATGATATCTTTTCGTCCTTGTAGTACTTCATTGAATCTCACAAAGGGAATTGATATGTGAAGTTCTTCTTGGTAGGCAAGCGTTATGACAACGCCTAAGTGAATTCCGAGTAGATAGAGGCAGATTTTAGGAAAAGCCATGAGAGCAAGAGGAAGAGAGTCTGCTTGTATCGCAAAGCCAAAAAGAGTGTCGAAGATTGAGCAGAATGCTTTACCGGCAAATATTCCGATAAATAGACCAAGAACCAATGTGTTAAAAATCTTTATGTGACAGCGTCTAAAGAGAAAATCGAGTCCGAAAACTGATATTGCAAATACAGAGCTAAATAAAAGCCCCATCCCTATGTTTAAAAGAGGTGACCCATCAAAGAGGGGGTGAATGATTACAAAAAAGAGAGTGATGAAAACGGCGGCTATCGAGGCAGTGATTGTTCTTGCAAAATTTATATAAAAGTTCATTTTTGATCCTTTGGTAAGGCTAAAACAGTGTTAGTTTTGTATATTAAAACTCTGATAGTTTTTTGTCGAGATCGACTTTGTGTTTTCGAGAAAAGATTACAAAAATAACCCCTAAAACAATCATTGGAAGGCTTAAAAGTTGCCCCACCTGCAAAAAGCTGCCAGCATCATAAATGGATTGTGGAACTTTCAAAAACTCCAGGAAGAATCTCACTGAAAATGAGATGATGAGCGATAGGCCTATATACAGGCCTGTTTTTTTGCTATATGTATCTTTTGTCCAAAGAGTGAATAGAAGGGCGCTCACAGATAAATAGAGGATGAACTCGTAAAGTTGCATAGGATGGCGTGGAAGGATAGCACCGCCATCAACAGGGTGTTTGAAGATGATTGCCCAGGGAAGCGTGCTTACTCCCCCTAGAATCTCTTGATTGATGAAGTTTCCAA
>JAAZZY010000137.1 GCA_014239035.1 Chlamydiia bacterium | reverse complement strand
TAACGTTCTCTAATTGAGTGCTTTGCACGGATCCTTTGATATTCGATAGGTTGAGTAAAAGTGGGTTCATCCCCTTCATTATGACCATATTTTCGATAACCCACTAAATGAATAAAAACATCGCATTTAAACTTTTGTCTAATTTCTACTGCCAGCTGCGTTGCTAATATACAACCATCAGGATCTTCAGCATTAACATGAAAAACGGGGCATCCAAATGTGTAGGCAATATCTGATGGATACAAAGTAGAGCGAGCTGCTTTGGGAAGTGTTGTGAAGCCTATTTGATTATCTAGTATGACGTGGATAGATCCTCCGACATCATACCCATCTAGATGGCACATCTGCATTGTCTCATAGATAACTCCCTGGCCTGCTACAGATCCGTCTCCATGCACCTGAACCCCTAAGATCTTGGATCTCTCAGTATCTTTTTTGTGTGTTTGTTTGGCTCTTACTTGTCCTAAGAGGATAGAGTTTACTGATTCTAAATGACTCGAATTTGGAGGGATTGATATATGCATTCTCTTTCCAAGATTACTTTCAATATCAGCTGAGTATCCTTTATGATATTTGACATCACCAGTTCCCTCAAAAGCACTAGGCTCATAGTGTGATTCAAACTCATGAAAGACAAGCCTATAGGGCCTCTCAAAGATGTTGGTCAAAATGTTAAGCCTTCCTCTATGTGCTGTACATACAACGATCTCTTCTACATCATGCTTTCCACCATGGTCAATAATCGCTCTCAGAACAGGAACAAAAGTCTCTAAGCCCTCTAGTGAGAATCTTTTTTGACCCACAAATTTCGTATGAACAAAAGACTCAAAGAGTTCAGAGCGATTGAGATATTCTAGAATTTGTTTTTTCCTATCACTCTCGAGCTGACTTTTAAAGTTATGCTCCACCCTCTCTTGAATGTAGTGAGCTAACTCTTTAATTTTAACATGGCCATACTCAAAACCAATCTTATGACAATATATTTGCTCTAAAGATTTTATTAGATCTTTTAGAGGCGCTCTAGCCTGATCTAAAACTCCAAAAGTAGGCACGCTGATCTCGAGATCAGAGAGTCCATAATACCCTAAAGTTAAACTCTCAGGTCTTTTTTTCTCTCTAAGCGGAACGGGATTAATTTCTGCAAGCTTATGCCCCTCAGATCGATAGGCCTCAATTAGCTTAAAAACATTTAAATCCTGTGTTGAACTGAAATTTTCGGAATTTTCTTTAGAATCTAGATTTGCAAATTCCATCCCCTCAAAAAAACTAATCCAAGAAGGTTCTACTGACCCAGGGTCCTTCAAATAGCTCTGATACACCTCTTCAATATACTTAGAGTGAGCAATTTGAGCAAAAGACATTTTTTTTGGATGGTTCATAAATCCTCCCTAATGGGCCACATACTGATCTATATTACAAAAAATATTTTTAGACTATCTTCCTTTTATGAAATTTTAACGTTTTAAATAAAAGGGAAGTTGGGTAAAAAGCTCAGCAATAAAAAAAATATCCAAATGGCAAAAATTTTAATATACCACGAGATAGGTTACAAAGATGAAAAGTGAGAGATTAAAAAAACTAGAGACTGAGTTGAACGATCTTGAGCAATGGCAAAAACTGGGCTTAGTTCCAAAAAAAGATATCCAAAAACACCAAGAAGAAATCGATTCCATTAGAGAAAAGATAGCTGAAGAGCGTGAGAGACTACGCTTCTTGAAAGAATCAGGTGATGTGGAAGAATATATTATCCCTAAAAAGAATCCTGGACGCGCCGCTTACGCAGATACTCCTACAATCCCTGACATGGATATGCACGATGATGATTTAGACAACATGGAAGTGACTATGGAGACAGTTACGATGACTGCTGAATCGACAACTGC
>JAAZZY010000136.1 GCA_014239035.1 Chlamydiia bacterium | reverse complement strand
CATGTTTATTAAAGCAGCCGAGGTGCTCGCAGAGCTCTCACCTGCCAAGAGAAACAGCGATAAAAACCTTCTCCCTCCTTTATCTAGTAGTAGGAAAATAGCCGTCAAAATAGCCTTTGCTGTCGCTAAAGAGGCGATTCGAGAGGGCTTGGCTAAGAAGGTCTCCGATGAAAAAATCGAAGCTCTTATTGAAGAAAAGGTCTGGGAACCAAATTACTTAGAGTACCGTCCAATTCTAAAGTGATGCTTCTAACTGTAAAAGGTACATTTTCTTATCTAATTTAAGGGTCCCGTGTGAGATGTAAACCAATCAAATCTGCTTACTGCAGCAGATGATAATGGACAAACGGAGGTTTTCTGTTGGCAATTCCCAGAAAGTCTATTCTAATAAAAAAGATAGTCCTTCGGGAAAAGCGTCATATTAACTACTATTTTATGATAGACTGCAATTTTGTCCAGCAACTTCAGTGATGGCTCTTCCGCTATCTGCAGCTAGCCCCGTAACTGTTCCTACAAAAGCACTATTAGCAACTCTAGCAGATGCCGCAGCAGATGCCGCAATCGAGCTAAACATAGATGAGGGAGGTTGCGGGAGTACGCTTACCCTTGCAGGTCTAGTCTGGGACCAGCCCACATATTGAGAATCATCGGGATCAGGGAATTGTGGCGCTTCTACTTCAAGAGTAAGGAACAACTGGTTGGTGTTATGTCCTCTAAATGTGCATCTAAATTCTGAGCCTGCTTCAAAATGGTCTTCATGAAGACATACAGCTTGGGGGTGAACAGGTAAGGTGCGAGCTAGATCGACATTGGTCCTGAAACTGATATGGGTGGGACCGTTGTGATCATCGCAATAAAATCCCCTTGTATGAGGAGAACTATGCAAAGGAATACCACCATCAAAATCGGAATTGGCATGGATTCCGAAGCACTTTTTTTCATTAGGGTCATCTGTTATAAACAGACCATTGTCAATGTATGTGTAAATAGTTACATCTTGATCATAATTAAGATTAGGCGGACAAAATAATCGCTGAATGGGCAAAAACGACTGTTGTTGTTCTTGAGTTGGATAGAATCTTGTTACCCTTCGTTCTTGATGAGATTCGGAGTCCACGTCCACTCGTTCTCCGGAGTTAGGAGCAGCGTTTTCAGATGGCCGCAACTGTTTAATGGATGCTTTGTCAAATGCTACGGTTAAGTAAAAGCAGGGTCGTTTTGATCTATCAGGGTTACCAACTGTTGCCATTGAGGGCCTTTTTTTTTCAAACGAAAGATTAAATAAATAGAAGAAAAAACAAAAGCGTTTTCATAAATACACAAAGCACCTAAAAGGTGTGGCCCAGATCGAAATTCGTCCTAAAGCTGTGTCTGCTGTTGTTAGAGGTGATGAGTCTTTTTTATACTCTAAAGGTGAGTTCTCAGAAGAAGATCTATAAGAATAGGGAAACTGGGCGTGGGGGATCCGAGGTATAGATGGCTTTGTAAGTAATCTGTAAGTAGAAGAATTCGTTTTCTTTTCAGAATGAAAAAAAATATTAGCGGTGAAGGGAGCTTTAAAAACTATAAGAGCAAAAGACTCAACCTCTCGTCAAAGACGAGGAAATGAGTTCTTTTATGTAAATCCCGTTCCAATGATGGGATGACGGATTCCTTCAATTCCAAAGGATAAGAATTGATAAGCAGATTCAAAAAATGATTTGTTTTTCAGTTATCAGAAGAAGACGTTAGTAGGAACATACGGGCTGGAGCATCTTGTGGATATTTATTAGAGGATCATAAATAATTTTTAAGTAAGAGAAACCTATTTCTTTTCAGAATGAAAAAAAATATAAGCGGTGAAAGGAGCTTTAAAACCTATCCAGTGGGAAAAAAAACTTTGTTCAAAGCCCTCAAAACCGAAAAAACTATCGAGGGAAGATCTAGTTA
>JAAZZY010000135.1 GCA_014239035.1 Chlamydiia bacterium | reverse complement strand
ATCTTCTAGACAGTTAATGTTACGCCCCTCTCTTCCGATAATCTTAGATTTAAAATCTTCTTGGGGCAAATGCACCATGGTTACTGAGACTTCTGAGCTGCAAGATGAAGAAAGGCGGTTGATGGCTTGGGTGATAATCTGAGTAGCTTCTTGATTAGCAAGAGCCTTCTTCTCTTTGATGAAACCAGCTTCCCAAAGGGCGCAGTCTTTTTTAACTTGAAGAGAAAGTTTTTCAAATAGTTTTTTCTCTGCATCACTCTTTGACAGTGTTGAGAGCTCTTCTAGAGATTTTACCAGTTTTGATTTTAGATTGAGCACTTTAGTACGCTCTTTTACTAGATCGTCTTCTTGCTTCTTTAGTGTGTCAATTTTTTTATGAAGCTCATTTGTAAGCTTTTCGTTTTTCAAAGAATGCTCTATTTGCTTTTGCTCTTTGACTTTAAGGTGTCTTTTAGTCTCTTCGACTTTTTTAAAGTGTTCTAATGATTTGAGTTCACACTCTTTTTGGTGTTCGTATTTAGCTTTTTGAAGATCTAGCTCAAGCTTATGTTTGTTTTCCTCTATTTCTTTTTCAGACTTTTGGAAGGTTTCATTAAAGAACTTATCATAGCTTCCCATTTTATATCGGTGAAAAAGTGATAGGGCTAAAAATGCTGAGATTACTCCCAAAAAGAAATATAAAAAAGTCGGTGTTTGCATAACTTAAATCTTATAGCTCATTAAATGGATCTGTGCAAGTTATCAGATAATTTCTGAGGCAATATCATCGTGAAAGAGAAGGCCTTTATTAGAAAGTCGAAGTCTCTTTTGATCTTTAATGAGAAGTTTTTTTTCGACTAATTTTTGTAGGGTCTTACTTAAAGTAGTTGGGATGAGGCCAAATCTTTCTTCAAAAGAAGCTATGTCAAAGCCATGCAGCAGCCTCAAATGAAGAGCAAGACTCTCTTTTAAATGAAGATCGTTTGAAAGCTGCTCTTTAAAATCTGTAGCCTCTTCGTTTGCCTTTATTTTTCGAGAGTATTTATGTAGATTGGAAATATTTTGGAATCTAGCTCCCTCATAGAAGCTAAAAGCTGAGGGGCCAAAGCCCAAGTGAGGCCTTTGCAACCAGTAGCCTGTGTTGTGTTTTGAATAATAATCTTCTTTGCAGAATGCTGAGATCTCATAATGAGAATAGGATACTTTTTCAAATTGTGATTTTGCTTCTTCAAACATTTCAATAGAAAGAGATGCTTTTGGCATCCTTGCTTTGATCTTATCTCGATACTTATAAAAGACGGTGTGCGGTTCAATCGAGAGGTTATATAGAGAAATATGTGTAGTGTCAGACTGGATTGCTTTTTCTAAAGTGTGCCGCCACTCTGTGAGAGTTTGATCTGGAAGATCATACATTAGATCAATGGAGATGTTATTAAAAGCAGCCTTCTTTGCATTTTCTAGAGCCTTTTCTACATCTTTAGACGAATGCGTGCGGCCTAAACGAATAAGCATATCATCATCAAAAGATTGAACACCTAAACTTAATCTGTTTACGCCTATTTGGTGAAAACTTCTTAAGGCAGTTAAATCATAGTTTTCTGGATTAACCTCTAAAGTAATCTCAATTTCATTATGAAGATGTGGCCTAAGTGCCTCTAGTATCTTTTCAATAAAATGGGGCCCAGCAAGTGCAGGAGTTCCTCCACCAAAATAAACCGATTGGATTTTCTTATGATTAAAAAGGGCTTTTTTTTGATCGATCTCTAAAAGAAGACTTTTTAAAAGAAGCGATTTATATTCATCTTTGTTTGGAAGAACATAAAAGTGGCAATAGTCGCATTTTTTATGGCAGAAAGGAAGATGAAAGTATAGGCTGATATCACCACTGGTCGGCGTCGGGATCAGCATCTAACATTCCTCTTTTCCAACGGTTTTTATCGCTGAAGGGATCATCTTCATCAGAACGAGTA
>JAAZZY010000134.1 GCA_014239035.1 Chlamydiia bacterium | reverse complement strand
AGTTCCTAATGCTTTTTATATGATTTTTAAGACTGCTTTTACTGGGCAGGCAGCAGCAGGTGGGTTTGCAGGATCAACCATAATGATGGCGATTCAGATTGGTATATCTCGTGGCGTCTTTTCTTCTGAGGCTGGACTGGGAAGTTCTCCAATAGCAGCAGCGGCAGCAAAGACAGATTCTCCGGGGCGTCAGGCTTTGGTGTCGATGTCTTCGGTTTTTATCACAACTGGGATTGTGTGTACTTTGACAGGACTTGTGATTGCAACTTCTGGTGTCTTTGGTGTGGCTCAAAGTGGTGCTATTACGGCTGGAGGATCAACTCTTATTTTAGATGCTTTTAACACAGTCTTTCCGTATGGAGGGCTGCTTGTCACTCTTTCAATCATCCCATTTGCTTATTCCACAATACTAGGCTGGGCCTATTATGGTGAGAAGGCGATGGAGTATCTATTTGGGGTGAAATCTATCATTCCATATAGAATTATTTTTATTCCTACGATCTTTATTGGGGCCATTGCCAATCTTGAGGCAGTGTGGGGATTTGCCAATATCATGAATGGATTGATGGCATTTCCCAATCTAATAGGGCTTTTGTTCCTTTCAGGGGTGGTGGCTCGTGAGACAGATCTATTCGAGGCGCTTTTGAAGCGTGAGAGAAAAGAGTGTATTAAAAATTAAAATATTAACATTTTATTCTTTTGTTTTATAATTGTTCGAATTTCGTTATAATTAAGTCATAATTATAAAACGAGGTTTAATATGGAAGCTGTAGGTCTTAACTACTCACTTTTAAATAATAATTTTTACTCAACAAAGCCGGTAGGTGTAAAGGTACTAGATGTATTGACTGCTCCTATTCGAGGTGTTATGGGCGGTGTTAATGTCACTCTGCCAAGCGGAAGGGTTGGTGGCCAATTGCCAACAATTTTGAAGATAGGTTTACTTGCGCTATTTCTAATTGCATCTCCAGTTGGAGCTCTTTCTTTGATTCTACTAGCAGTTAAATTTGCAGTTTGTACACATCTTAAAGAGAAAGCAGCAATCGATCACATCGTTAGACTTACTTATAGATAGTTAGCTAGTTCTTAAGCGGAAGTTTTCTGACATTTTGTGATAATTTTTCATGTACATTTAATTTTACGTTGAATTATAGTTTACTCAAAATTAACAAGTAAGGGTGTTTTTATGAGTGGATCTACAGTTGCATATTCAGTGCTAAATCGCTATGAGGAGTCTCATGGTTGTGTCAAGATTTTAGACATGTTAGCAAAGCCAGTAAGTGAGCTTTTTGGTGGCCGGCATGTTTGTGCAGCCAGTCAAATTTGTTCAGAAGAAAAGGGTGCGGTTTTTAAGGTGCTGCGAGTTGTCACTTTAGTAGTGCTCATTCCATTTACACTTATTTCTCTACTTTGTCTGGCGATAAAATGTGCGGTATGTGGATGTCTCAAAGAAAGAACTACGATAAGTGGTTTATTAGATATATCAGGTAAGAGCATAAAACAAGTATCAGATCTTTTTAGGAAAGTTGTAGACGCGGGTTTATTTGATAATGCAAGAGATATATATGAGAGAGGCAAAGAGGTTTTTAATCTTGAGTTCTTAAGCGCTGAAGTGAGTGGATTTGATGAGCCTGTAGATACGGTTTTGAGTGCCGATCTTCAGAAGAAAAAGTTTGCTATTGAAAGAGCGTATGTCAAAGATGACATTGAAATGGTTCAGCTGCTTTATCAAGGGCATTTTTTCGGTAAAGAGATAGTGGGTAAGGCAGCACTTGCTGAGCTTTATTATCGTATTATTTCGCAGCATTCAAAATTAACACCTTCTGAAGAATATAGAAATCTGGTGATTGGAGCCTTATATGAATTTCCTCCTGAAGAAAGAGCTAACAAAGGAGTCTTTCTTTCTTTTCAATATCCAGTAGAAATCCCGGGAATTTCAGTTTCCAACTTTATAAAAACATCCATCAATGAAAGAAGAAAAGCAAAAGGATTAGATGCAA
>JAAZZY010000133.1 GCA_014239035.1 Chlamydiia bacterium | reverse complement strand
CGAGAAGCTGCTCTTCATCTTGAAGTGAATCGCAAAATGAAAGTGAACTCCAAAGAGCACAAACAACGGTAAATATAACTAAAGGTCTTTTCATAGTATCTCCTCGGAATCTATGTCTATTTTTAATTCTCGCAGCTGCTCCCCGTCAACTTTAGCGGGAGCTTCAAGCATCAAATCGCTTGCTTTTTGCGTTTTTGGAAAAGCTATCACATCACGAATATTTTCAGTATCCAAAAAAATCATCATCATACGATCAAAGCCGAGTGCTATTCCTAAATGTGGAGGAGTTCCGTATGAAAGTGCTGATACAAAAAAACCAAATTTATGTTTAATCTCTTCTGGGGTAAGCCTCAATAGAGTGAACATTTTCTGTTGAACTTCTGGGTCATGAATCCTTTGTGAGCCTGATGCTATCTCATAGCCATTCAATACTAAATCATAACTCTGTGAGCGCACCTTTACAGGGTCACTATCAAGTAGATCAAGATCGTCTGGGTGAGGCGCAGTAAAAGGGTGATGAGAAGATTGAAGCTCAAGGTTGTCATCATATTCAAAAAGTGGAAAGTCTGTGACCCACAAAAAGGCGTCTTTACTTTTATCAATCAAATCACGCTCTTTTGCAATATGGCGTCGTAGATGATCTAAGGCTTGATTCGTCACATTTTCCTTATCAGCAATAATAAAAAGTAGGTCCCCATTATTCATCTGGGTGTGCTTGATAATTTCTTGTTGAAGAGAGTCATCAAAAAACTTGGCAATACTTGATTGCAGCTTGTCATCTTGCATTTTAAACCAGCCCAAGCCCTTAACACCAAACTGTGAGACGAATTCAGTATATTGGTCAATCATCCGTCTGGAGATATCTGCTCCGCCAGGAACTTTCATTGCTTTGATCAAACATTTCTTTTCTAGAGCATTCAAGAAAATGGAGAAGGTTGATTTTTTAGCAAAATCATTAAATGTGCATAAATGCATTGGAATTCTCAAATCTGGCTTATCTGTACCATAATCGTCTATACATTTCTTATGAGTCATATGCTTAAAAGGAGTCTTAAGCTTTTTATCTAAACAGTTTTCATAGAGAGTTGTGAACATCTCTTCAGTAAGTTTAAAAAGAGAGTCTATATTTTCAAAGCTCATCTCAATATCAATTTGTGAAAATTCGGGTTGCCTATCAGCACGCAAATCTTCGTCTCGAAAACATTGGCATATTTGGAAATATTTATCCATTCCACCAATCATTAAGAGTTGCTTAAAAATTTGTGGGGATTGAGGAAGGGCATAAAAGCTTCCTGGATAGATACGAGAAGGCACTAAATAATCTCGAGCTCCTTCTGGAGTAGCCTTGCATAAAATAGGAGTGCTCACTTCAAAGAAGCCAATATCTACTAAATAGTTTCTTACCTGATGCATAACTTTATGTCGCATCTGGAGGTTTTTGACAAGTTTGCCTCTTCTCATATCTAAGTAGCGATACTTAAGTCGAAGGTCCTCTTTTATATCTTCAGTTTCTTCACAAACTGAAAAAGGTGGGGTCTTTGCTTGGGAAAGAATATCAAGCTTATTTACTTGCACTTCAATTTCACCCGTTACCATATTGGGATTTGCCATGCCTTGAGCGCGCTTGATGACTGTTCCTTTGATAGTGATTACCCATTCAGATCTCAGTTGATGGGCTAAGGTGTGGCAATCAGAATTAACATCTGGGTCAAATACAAGTTGAGTGAGGCCATTATGATCTCTTAAATCTATGAAAATGAGTCCTCCGTGATCTCTTCGACGGTGAACCCAACCTGAGAGGGAGATTTCTTGGTTTAAATGGTCAATTCTAAGCTGTGCGCAGTGATGTGATCTAAGATAATTTGGCATCGTGTAACTTGTTTTTCATGGTTAATATAAGCTGATCTAATTTTACTTCTTCTGTTTGGCCAGAACTCATGTGTTTGAGTTTGAGGTTTTCTTCTCCAAGCTCTTCTTCACCCACGATAGTCACATAGGTGATATTTTTT
>JAAZZY010000132.1 GCA_014239035.1 Chlamydiia bacterium | reverse complement strand
CTTAAGGGTATTGCTTAATGTGATAGTGGTATCTAAGCTGGAAATTTTAAAGGGGGTCGTATAGCTGCAGGTGGTATCTTTTCCTTTAGAGTCAAAAAACTGCATGCAAGAAATAGGAGTAACCTCTTGACCTAAGCCGTCTAGCATATGATGACCATAGCATTTAGGGGGTATAATTGATGGTTCAAAGATATAAGAATTTGCCATTTGTGCCTCTTTAATGGGTTGAGTAATGTTTCTTTTGAAATAACTTTAGTATGAATCCCGGAACTGCTGCTAATGAAAGCACTCGTTTTAGCGTGTGCCACGGGATTCGCCAGTCATAACTTTCGACAGGAACACCTGCTTGTTTTGAACGTCTATGTTCAGCCAGCTTGCTTGAGTCTTCAACGTGTCCCAGCATGCTTTCAAAGGTTTTGTTAATAAGGATTGTTGTTGCAAGACTAGAAATCTTATAAGGTAGCGCATAAAGACAGGTGGTATCTGTTCCGACAGATAGCTGCGAGTAGTTTGTGCAAGCGGGTGGAGGGTTTGTAGGTAGAAATTTGTTATAGTGTGACATTTCAATCTTCTTAAAAAATTAAGAAGAATATAATTGTATATAATGTATTTGTTTTTCACAATGTTAATAAAAAACCATATTAATATTTTGATTATTAATATTTTGTTGTTTATCGTAATGTTAATAAAAAACCATATTAATATTTTGTTATTTGTCGTGCGGATATTTTTCTGTAAGAGTATACTTGAAGCAAAGATGATGAACTCCAATCCTAAATAGGAGGTTTTTGAAGCTTATATAGAATTCTATTTATCGACCCCAGAAGCATTCTTCAAAGCTTGGGGGCTCTGGATAGAAAAAGTCAAACAAACCGGGTTCTGAGCATTCCTCTGTTTATTCAATTACTATCTATTGCAGTCTCGTTGTCTGAAGGACCTCCATCAGTTGGCGCAGCTTATTTTAATCAGATATTTCTTCGAGGTTTTTCTTCATCCAATCTAAGACTCCTGTTTTACCTACTACTATTATCAGACAATGTAAAAAGAAAATTATAAAATCTTAACAGTCATATCCAACATATCCAAAGATGCAACCTTCTTTCTTTTTCATTGAACTTTAATATTTTTAAGTCCATAATCATGGATGAAGTTTACTAAATACATGGAGAAATTAAATGTCTGGTGTTAACTTTTACAAATCAGATAATCATCTAACGATAGACAGTTTCAATCAAAATAGTAACGTCAAAGATTTTCGCAAATCTTCAGCTATAACTGAAAAGACTCAAACAGTTTCCCAAAGAGCTATAAACTTGGCCTACCAAACATTGATGGCTCCTGTAAATTTTGGGATTAACTTCTTAAAAGGAGTAGTTATCTCGACAGGAGTTGACGGAGTCACCTCTCAAGGTAAAAGTTTTAAGATTCTTTATGATGCTTTCTTTAACCCTAATTGCCTGGAGAACCATTTTGGAATTGACCGTCTTTCAGTGTATCGAAGCATGGCTGGAATCATTGTGGTTCGTGCTCCAATTATGCAAGAGGCCCTCTTTCGCGGACTATCGCAAGATATCATCTTAAAGCGAGGGGTAAAAAAGGTAGTTGAATTAGTTTCTCCAAAACATGCTGGCCTCGTTGATAGCCAAGCCTATACTGCTGCTCGAATTCTAGTTACGAGTGCCCTTTTTAGCTTCGGTGAAAAAAAAGTTGCTGAAAGTTTTTTTAGTGGTATCATTTTTGGACTGTTAAAGGAAAAGTACGGGTTAGCAAGTGCTATTGGGGCTCATATGCTACATGCCTTTGTTCCGATGGCACCAGACTTGTTCAGCAGCTGCTAAGTTCAGTAGAACAGGCCTTCTTAAAGCTTTAGTTTATCACTTAATACAAGCTGCAAACCTTCAAACTTTTTTACAAGTCTATGCTTGAATTCTTTTTTCATTCTGAAAAGAAATAGCTTTCTCTTACTTAAAAATTATTTACGAGGGCCTTGTACTATTCCATGATCCACTTGTTATCGTTGTCCCTCCC
>JAAZZY010000131.1 GCA_014239035.1 Chlamydiia bacterium | reverse complement strand
ATTAGTTGCTTAACCACGCAACTAACCATACACAATAACGTTGTGGTTAATTTTAACCATACCAACTAACAATTTTATTAACCTTAAAACAGTTTTGTACTTATGAAAAAAAGACCGATTACCATGTAAAAATTGATCAAATCAAAGAAATCGAAGGGAGAGGACAAAGCGCATGAATGAGCAAGTGCATGAAGAATATCCTGATCCTCACCATGATGTGTATTCCAAAACTGTTTTTGGATTTTGGATTTACCTATTAACAGATTTTGTTTTGTTTGGCGTCTTGATGGCCACCTTTGCAGTACTGAGGTTCAGCTTCTTTGGAGGAGCATCTCCTGCCTCACTTTTTCATCTGCCAGTGAACTTCATTCAGGCCCTTATATTGCTCGTAAGCACCTATACCATTGCGCTTGGAGCGGCATACTCTCACAGAGAAAATAAAAGTGCGACTCTCATTTATTTTCTTATTACGTTTATACTCGGTGCCGCATTTGTGGTGATGGGCCATCTTGAATTTTCTCGCTTAATTAGCAATGGCAACAGCTGGCAAAGAAGTGGTTATTTATCAGCCTACTTCACTTTAGTGGGCACTCACATGCTTCACATGCTCTTTGCCCTATTGTGGGTTATCGTCTTAATGATTCCCGTATGCAGAGAAGGAATAACGCCAACAGGTATTAAAAGAATCACCTGTTTAAAAATGTTTTGGCAGTTTCTAAATATCATTTGGATATTTATCTTTATAATTGTTTATTTGTTGGGGGTAAAATAGATGCTTGATCCAACCCATGAATCCAATAAAAATTTAAAGGCGCCCACAATTAGTTTTGTAGTGTCTGTTGCACTGACCTTTATTGTGTATTTTCTTGCTGTAAAGAATATCATCGTCTTACAGCCACTTACTTTTACTCTTCTGGGATTAGGTATTTTACAGGCTATCGTCCAGCTTGTTTTCTACTTTCAGATTGCAAATGAGCCGAAACCTCGATGGAATTTGATGAGCCTTATTTTCACGGTACTTGTCCTTATTGTCATCATCGGAGGCTCTATGTGGATTATGAGCAACTTAGAATATAACTTGATGCCTAGTGTTTAACTATTGCAATTGCAAGCACATCCTGAGCTGCAGCTACAGCTATGCTCACAGCTGCACTGTGATTGATTACAATCACCGATTTGAGAGCTCTTTTTAGTTTCCACTGCGGTATCAGAAACAGATGAATAATAGCATGAGCTCAAACATAGAGTTGTTACAACAAAAAATAGGGAACTAAAAAAACTTTTCATAAGTATCCTTATGCTTTTTTCAACTTCGTAGCACAACTCAATGTTTTTTCACTAGCTCCTAATAACCATTTAAGATAAAAGAAAAAATCGCTCTTAGATTAAAAGCAAAAAACTATGCAAAAAGCAATTAAACTCCCACTCACTTTTACTTTCAAAAATTATCTCATCTTGACCAAACCAGGTATTATCTTTGGCAACTTAGTCACAGCAACAGCTGGCTTTGCCCTGGCCTCTCGAAGAGACCTCCAGATCAGTTTATTCCTTTCAATGATCATAGGCCTTAGCCTAGTTATTGCATCAGCCTGCATTTTTAATAACTATATCGATCGAGATCTTGATAGTAAGATGCCAAGAACTCAAAAGAGACCCCTAGTAAAGAAGTTCATCTCCAATAAAAATGCCATTATCTTTGCCCTGTTCTTGTTATCAGGTGGGCTATTTTTTCTTTTAAACTTTGTAAACCTACTCTCTACAATCACTGCTCTTTTTGGATTTGTGGTATATGTATTTTTCTATAGTTTCTCTAAATACCAGACCAGTTTAGGCACACTAATTGGAAGTTTTGCAGGAGCTGCTCCTCCAGTGGTTGGATATTGCTCTGTAGCAAACCAGTTTAATCTAGCGACTCTACTTATCTTTTTAATGGTAGCCACCTGGCAGATGCCCCATTTTTATGCTATTGCCATATACCGCCTCAAAGATTACGCCCTTGGCTCTATTCCTGTTCTTCCCATTCACAAAGGAATGCATCGCACAAAAATCCATATGGCCTTTTATGTGATCGCCTTTATTTTAGCCTCATACTCTCTATCGTTTTTTTTACCCCACCCCACGATGCACACTGAATGGTGCCCGATTATCCGCGCGTCTGAAGTGGTAACGTAAGGGACATCTTTGTCGAACGTCGGACTTTTGATCCACGATTCAAATTC
>JAAZZY010000130.1 GCA_014239035.1 Chlamydiia bacterium | reverse complement strand
TTAGTATGAACCAAAGGATTGATGCTGAAACAATTCAGATGTTAGCTGAAGATTTTGGATTTGAAGTAGAGTTTGTTGGGGCTGATGTTCAGGAATCAATTGATGAAATTGTTGATACTGAAGAAGTCCATTCCAATGAATTGCGATTTTACTTACAGCCAAAGCAGGCCGTTTCTTTGGTTTTAAAGGCTAAACTACCTGGCTCTCGGATGGCCTTACAGCCTGTAAAGATGTCCTTTGACTACCAGGAAAGCTTTGATGAGAAAGACGGTGGAAAATCTACAGGCTATGAGATTCTTCTCTATGATGCGATGATGAATGACCCCACTCTTTTTTCTAGAGCTGATCTTATAGAACATGCCTGGAAAGTGGCAAAACCTATACAAGATCTGTGGTCTAAAAATCCACCTCAAGATTTCCCCAATTACACTGCAGGATCATGGGGGCCCGACTCAGCATATAAGCTTATTGAGGATGATGGGCATCACTGGAGAGATTAATGATTCTTGGCGGCGACATTGGCGGAACAAAAACAAACATTGCATACTTTGAACCTGCTGGCGATCGCCTAGAGATTAAGGTAGAAGAGAAGTATCCCAGTAAAGACCATAAGTCTCTAGATGAGATTGTCCAAGATTTTATTCAGAAACATTCCTTAAAAGTTGAGAAAGCCTGTTTTGGCATAGCAGGAGCCATTCGCCATGAGACTGTTAAGACAACTAACCTTCCCTGGAAAATAGATGCAGAGTCTCTAAAAGGAGTTCTATCAGGAGCAAAGACGCACCTAATTAATGATCTTGAGGCAAACGCATGGGGCATTCAAGCTCTTTCAGACGATGAGTTTGTTACCCTTCAAGAAATTAAAGAGCCCCTTATTGGAAACCGCGCACTCATTTCAGCAGGGACTGGCCTTGGTGAGGCAGGACTTTATTTTGATGGAAAGCAGTACCATCCTTTTGCAACCGAAGCAGGACACGCTGATTTTGCACCACGCAATGATAAAGAAATGGCTCTCTTAAAATATCTCTCTAAACCTTTTGGACACGTCTCTTATGAACGGGTTTTATGTGGACATGGTCTCTACAATATCTATCAATTTTTAAATGATTATAATAAGAAAAGCATTTCCGAAGAGATTTCTCATGAGCTCAAAAAAGATGACCCTGCTGTCGTTATTTCAAAGTATGCTCTAGAGAAGAAAGATCCCATTTGTGAAGAAGCACTGGATATGCTGGTAAGCTTTTACGGAGCAGAGGCAGGAAACATGGCTCTGCGCTACATGGCCTTTGGAGGAGTCTATTTAGGCGGAGGAATAGCCCCTAAAATCCTTGAAAAGCTAAAGACTTCCCTATTTTTGGAAGCTTTTTTGAGTAAGGGACGTTTTCGAGCTTTACTCGAATCTTTTCCTATAAAAGTTATACTCAACGATAAAACAGCTTTAATAGGCGCTGCCTACTGCGCAAAGAATCAACATTAGACTTTATTTTTAATCAGTCTGCGCATATCCTACTTCTATTTTTAAACAATTTCAGTAGCTTATGTCTTTTCAACCTATTGCAGGAGATCCTGTCGTTCAATCTTTGCTTACCCCCCCCCATGATCAAGATATTACTCCACCAACCTCAGGACCTCCTCTTCCAACGATTCCAAGAGAGCGGGCTTACCATCGAGCAAAACATTTTATGGATAATGCTACTGGCGTTATTCTGGTTTTTCAGTCAGCTCTACAAGGTGGAAGCTCATCTCTTTCTGGAAGTGTACTGTTTAAGCTAGATAAAAAATGTCTACCTTCAGATCGTATACTCACGCTTCTTTCTGGATCAGAACTTTCTGGGTTTGACGGTCTTTCTGGATCTTTAGTTTTCAATTTCAATCCTCAAAGAGATGAGGGTGTTGAAATCACTACAAGAATGATATATTCACAGCTAGGCGGGGTTGTCACTAGGTCAATAGATATAAGACCTCATGTGACCTCGCGATTTCCTACCACAACTGCATCCTATTGCAAATTTCCAATTGATCCTCCGTTAACTCTCTTTGATGGAAAAAGAGCAGGTTCAAGAGAATTTACTGCAAACACCCTAACATTTTATAGAGCCCACTCTGGAAAATAGACCTAGAGTAATTTAAACACTTCAAAAGATACACTTAAAATGCTTATACTACTTTTTTTTCTTTTATTAATCGTTCTCTATTATTTAAATGTTCTTGTTCAACATCGTCTTTATTCTGGCCATGATATGCAACGGCATATCCTTCCATTATCATAATTTCAGATGCTCCAGTTTCTCTATCC
>JAAZZY010000012.1 GCA_014239035.1 Chlamydiia bacterium | reverse complement strand
GCTCAATGACGCCCTTGAAAGACAGGCTAGAGCTTTAGCACTTGATGACTGTTTTTTTTTAGTAGCGATAGTGATGGCTGTCTTAATTGCTCTTTTGATGACATTTATCATCATCCGAAGAAAAGAGGTGCTTGTTTCCGCTCCTGTTACATAACTGTATATGCAGCTAAATAACTCTAAAAGGATCTAGATTTTGGACGCCTACTAGAAAAACCACCTTTAGAGAAGCCTCCTTTAGAAGGTCCACCTTTAGAGAAACGACCTTTAGAAGGTGCAGCTTTCGATAATTTTCCTTTAGAAGAAGATACACTAGTGAAGTTTCCACTTGAGGAATTTCCATTTGAATAGCTTCCTCTTGAGGAGCTTCCGCGAGAAAAACTTCCTTTGCTCTTATTGGGTCCACCTCTTTGGTCTCCGAACTTCCCACCTTTAGAGTTAAAACCTCTATAGCTACTGTTTGCCTTAGGAGCAAATCTAGAACGAGAGCCAGATTGGTTGGATCGATTGCGACTTTTAGGTCTTCGATCAGATGAAGATCTTTTTCTAGAAGGCTCAAGTCCTTCGATCTCTTTGATGTCAATTTGTTGGCCAGTGAACTTTTCAATTCTTTTTACTAGTCCAACATCTTGCTGTGCAGCAAAAGAGAGGGCTACTCCGGATGATCCAGCACGTCCTGTGCGGCCAATACGGTGAACATAGTCTTCTATGCAGCGAGGAAGATCAAAGTTGATAACGTGGGTAATAGACTGAACATCCAATCCCCTAGCAGCAACATCTGTAGCAACTAGAACATTAATCTTACCGTCTTTAAGTCTTTTAACAGTTCTTGTGCGCTGACTTTGGTTCATGTCACCATGAAGAGCAGCAACTAAATGACCTTTGTCATCAAGTTCTCTAACCAGTTGATCCGCGTGTCTTTTAGTGGAAGTAAATATAATGCTGTATCTAACCGAATCATCATTTAAAATATGATCAAGTAGGCGGTTTTTGTGGCTAAGGTTGTCTACATAATGGAGTTTTTGAGTAATATTTTCATGCTGAGCTTTATCGGCGTGAACAATAATATCTTTTGGGCTGTTTAGCAGACGGTCTGATAATCTGATAATTGGACCTTGAAGGGTAGCAGAAAAAAGTAGAGTCTGACGTGATGGTGGTGTAGCTTGTACAATTTGTTCTACTGGCTCTTGAAATCCCATATCAAGCATGCGGTCAGCTTCATCTAGAATGAGCATTTCTACTCTGCCTAAGTTAATCTTTCCACGGTCAAGGTAGTCAATAAGACGTCCAGGAGTTGCGATTAAAACATCATATGGTTTTGAGAGTTTACGTTGATGTAATTGATAAGAGACTCCCCCGCTGATACAAACTGTATTAATGCGCTGAAGGTTTTTACTATATTTCTCAGCTTGCTGAGTAATTTGCATCGCCAGTTCTCTAGTTGGAACGACAATTAGTATTCTAGGGCCTTTTCCGGGTTCAGGTTTATTTAAAAGAATGTGATTGAGCGCTGGAAGTAAAAAAGCGGCAGTTTTTCCAGTTCCTGTTTGAGCTGAAGCTCTCACGTCTTCTCCATTAATAATTTCAGGGATGGCCTGAGATTGGATCTTTGTAGGCGTTTTATAGCCTGCACTATTTACAGCTTTAACAATTTGAGGATCTAAAGATAATTCATTAAATGTCATTATAGAGTACTACTTTTATATTTAAGTCGAACTAGTTTATCATGCTGCTGCCTTTAAATATATCTTATTATCCAAGAACATCAAAATAAACTTTTTTAAACCCTCTAGTGTAAAATTAAAAATTAATATAACTTGATGTTCCTAAGAGAAATGCTTAAAATTAAAAAAATATTTACCCTATAGATATGAATCTACTGCCCCTCTTAATTTTTGCAATAACGCTCATAGTAGTGATTATAAGGCCTAAGTACCTTGGTATTGGCTATTCGGCATGCCTAGGAGCATTAGCAGTCTATTTATTTGGATTTGTTACAAATGCTGATGTTTTAGAAGTAGTAAAACTTACTTGGAATGCCACACTTGCATTTGTCTCTCTTGTTGTTATCTGCTTTATATTAGATGAGATCGGCCTCTTTGAATTTGCAGCACAAAAAATGGTGATCTATTCAAAAAATAGCTATACAAAACTTTTCATTTATCTCGTTTTGTTAGGAGCAGTAGTCTCTGTTTTTTTTGCAAATGATGGAGCTGCACTAATTTTAACACCACTAATTATAGCAAAAATTAAGCTCTTAAAGATTCCACATGACAAGGTTCTCCCCTTTATCATGGCCGGGGGGTTTATTGCTGATAGCGCCTCAATTCCCTTGGTTACAAGTAATTTGGTCAACATCATAGCAGCAGATTACTTCCATATCACTTATGGAGAATATGCTAAATACATGATCGTGCCTTTTCTAGTCTCAGTGACAGTAAGCCTTTTAATGCTGCTTTTAGTCTATAGAAAAAGTTTACGCGCTATTCCTCTAAGCGATTGGAAGATCGAAGATACAAACCCTATTAAAAGTAAAAGCCTGTCCATTATCTCTGCTTTTATTCTTCTTTTGATGTTTATTGGTTGCTTTGTAGGAGGCTATTTTAGGGTCCCTGTTTCTTTCTTTTTGATGCCCGCTGCTCTACTTTTAACTCTTTTAGCCATCTCTCAAAAAATAACAACTGTAAAAGAAACCTACAAGGCCACACCTTTTTCTATTATCTTTTTCGCATTAGGAATGTTCTTGATTGTCCTAAGCTTTAAAGAAATAGGTTTAATTCATTTACTTTCTCAGTTGCTGAGGTGGTTTGGAACTTTAGGAAATTTACTAGCCACACTATTTACGGGCCTTCTAGCAGGAATCCTTTCTTGTTTTCTCAACAACCTTCCAGCTGTGATGGTCAAGTCACTTGCGATTTCTCACGTAAACTTATCAGCTGTCCAAGAGAAGCTCTTTCCCCTTGCAAACATTATTGGCTGTGATATCGGCCCAAAGATGTTCCCTATGGGATCTCTTGCCACCTTATTGTGGATGCATTTATTGGAGAAGAAAGGATTTAAGATTAGATACGGTAATTTTATTAAAGTGGGGATCATTTTAACTCTCCCCACTGTCATATTGACATTACTTACCCTATATACCTGGGTGAACTTTATTCAGTAGATCTACTGTACCATACATTCGATCACCTGCATCACCTAGTCCTGGCACGATATAGGCATACTCATTGAGCTTTTCATCGATTGCAGCAACATATATCTCTACATCTGGATGAGCGGCTTGCAGGTTCCGAATTCCTTCAGGTGCTGCAACTAGGCAGATAAAGCGAATGGATTTAGGATGTTTTTCTTTTAACCTGGAAATAGAGGCTATTGCTGTATTTCCTGTAGCGAGCATAGGGTCTACAACAAAGGCATCACGGCTATCCATTTCTGGGGGTGTTTTAAAGTAGTACTCTACAGGGGTTAGAGTCTCAGGATCACGATACATTCCAATATGGGCTACTCGTGCTGATGGAACAAGTTCTAGCATGCCTTCTAAAAGGCCATTACCCGCTCTTAGAATGGAAACAAAGCAAAGCTTCTTGCCGCTGAGCATGGGTGCACTCATCTGTGAAATAGGCGTCTCAATATCTATTTGTTTTGTTGTTAGATCTCGAGTTGCTTCATAAGTAAGAAACATTGCTATTTCTCTAAGCAGTCTTCGAAACTCGCAGCTGCTTGTTTCTTTTTCTCGCATTAACGTAAGTTTGTGTTGCACGAGTGGGTGATCGACAACGTGAACATCAGCGAAGGCAAAAGTTGCCAAAAATAAAGGTAGAACTGCAATTATAAGTTTTTTATAAAAATTATGCACATTAACTCCTATGTTAAAAAAACCGAGAGAAGTTTGCCTGCAAAAATCTTTTTTTTAAAGAATGTTTTCAACTCTATATGAACAAAGCTAGGATGTGCTGACCTGTCTAAATAAGAAAGTGTATGTTTAAAGTTCAGAACGCTTTGATAGAACTGCTTGCCTCTTGAGAAATAGGCTTCTCTCTACTTGTTTGGAAACGAAGGACTTTTAGAAGGTTCCTTCTAAGAATGGAACGCGATGGAAAGATGTGTAGATCACAAAACCACCAAAAATAGCTAAAACAAATGCTGCTATTTTACTAATTATGACGATTCCCTTTTCACTTATCCCTTTACGAAACAGGCAAATGAACTGAACTAAACAAAACCACCAAATGGCAGCTCCGATAGCAACACCCACAACAAGTGAGATAGCTGAAACAATATGCCCTTCTGCGCTATCGAGTCCAAAACCTGAGAAGATCGCAAGATAGGCTAAAATGATCACTGGATTTGAAATGTCTAATAGAAAAGCACTCCCAAACGTTTCCCCTAAGTGCTGAACATCTTCGGTGTTTTTCAAAGAGGGTGCTTCTCTTTTTTTGATGAGAACATAGAGACCCATAGAAATTAAGAAGGCTCCACCTAAAAGGCGTAGCCAAAAATCTTCTCTTTGCAAAAAGTTGATGACAAAGCTCAAACCAAATGCTGCAATAGCAGCGTAGAACATATCGCCTATCGTTGCTCCGAGTCCTGTAGCGAACCCTTGTATTCTTCCCTTAGATAAGGATCTACGAATGCACATTAGGCTTACAGGGCCAATTGGCGCTGCAACTATAAAGCCTATCATAGCCCCTTTAACAAGATAATAAAATTCAATCATGGTAGTTGTCTGTTCTCTACCTACTATCTATCGCAATTTTTAACATTTAATTCAATATTCTAAATGCTGTCGATGAGAAGCGCCACTTGTTTTTAGGTTTGTATAAAATATCAACTAATGACTAATATCAAATGTCCTTTTTCTAATTAAAAGCGGTATGTTTAGAAAACTCCTTTTAATCTTTGCCACTCTCCCCTGTTTAACTTTCGCCCATCCTTCAGATTTCCCTACTAGAGATTCTCAAATCAACCAGATAGAGGATCTATCCTTTGACATTCTCGTTATTGGCGGGGGCGCAACAGGAGCTGGAGTTGCTCTAGACGCTGCTACAAGAGGTTTAAAAGTTCTTTTAGTAGAGAAACAAGACTTTTCTTCTCAAACTTCTAGCCGCTGCACCAAGCTTATTCATGGAGGCGTTAGATATTTAGAAAAGACCGTACTTAACTTTGACAGAAAGCAATATATGCTCGTTAAAGAAGCTCTAAAAGAGCGCGGCATTCTTTTTCATATGGCCCCTTACTGCGTCTACCCTGTTAGAATTATCACCCCTATCTATAAATTTTGGCAGCTCCCCTATATGTGGCTAGGATTAAAGCTCTATGACTTTATTTCTGGCTCGGCAAGTATTGAACCGAGTCGTTATATCTCATCCGAAAATATTCTTAAAGAATGCCCCTCTTTAAAATCACAAAACCTCAAGGGAGGTGTGGTTTACTATGATGGACAATTTGTCGACACACGCTTCAATATCATGGCCATTCAAACAGCAATCAGCAATGGAGCTTTGGCGACTAACTATATGGAGGTTACTGATCTTCTAAAAGAAAATGGAAAACTTGTTGGGGCCACCCTTTATGATCATTTAAATCAAAGGGTGCACAGAGTAAAATCTAAACTCGTTATTAACGCAACAGGCCCCTTTTCTGATCGCATCCGAAAGATGGATGATAAAGGCGCTACAGCTTTAATGCGCCCTTCGTCTGGGACTCACCTCCTACTCGATCAAAAATTCACTCCTCACATGAGCGGAATACTTATCCCTAAAACAGATGATGGCCGCGTCTTATTTATGCTTCCTTGGCAGGGATCAACAATACTTGGAACAACAGACTCTCCCGCTCCTTTATCAGAAGATTCTCTACCTAGCAAAGAGGATATTCCTTATTTGCTCACCCATATTTCAAAATACTTAGATCAACCCATAAATGAGGAAGATATAAAATCTATGTGGAGTGGGCTGCGCCCTCTTGTGCAAGACCCAAATGTGAGCGACACATCTAAACTTTCCAGAAACCATATCATTGAAGTATCGAGCTCTGGCCTTCTCTCCATTATGGGTGGGAAGTGGACGACTTTTAGAAAAATGGCAGAAGATGTTGTTGATAGGGCCTTAGAAGTTGGCCAGCTTCAGGCAGAGCCGTGCAAAACAGAAGAGCTGCAGCTTATAGGTTCATCAGGCTATTCATCAAATGCTCTTGAGGAGCTTAGAAATGAAACAAATCTTGATATTGATATCTGCGCGCATCTACTTCAGTCTTATGGTATGCTCGCATTTGATGTGGTAAACATTGGTCCTACAGAGCGCCTTCACACTGACTATCCTTATATTTACGCTGAGCTTTTATGGGCAGTGGAGCGTGAATATGCTCAAAGTATCTCGGATGTGTTAAACAGAAGAATTCCTTTGGGACTCATTGATGCTAGGGCAGCGATTTCTTTAGCTCCCACAGTTTCAGAGATAATGAGAGAAAACCTTTCTTGGGATGATCTAAAAAATGATGCGATGCTCTTAAACGCACAAGCTCATCTCAATCATTTTCTACCTTAATTACATTGCATCACTACAAACGCCAATACCACATACCATAAAAACTGAAACAGCATTTGCAAGCGTAATTAAAAAGACGAGTCCAGCAGAACATTTTTCAAAAGGAGACATCCCTCTGTGCTCTTTTGTATCCCCTTCTCTGAAAAATAGAAGTAAGATCGCAACAGTTACTAAGGAGCAGCAAAAAACGATAAACGCCCAGGTGTAGAGCTCATAGCCGAGTACTGGCAGGCCAAAGGTTGGGAACCCTGGACATACATGCAAGCTTATCTGCCTAAGAGAAACAGCTCCCCCAAAGACAGCAGCAAAAATAGAGATGCTGTAATGCAAAGGATTTAGTCCAAATCTTAAATTCAAAAGTGGGCCAATGGCAATACACAACATAGAGAGACGTTGAAGCTCACATAGAGGACAGGGGTCTTGCCTAGCCGTATACTGATAGATATAGGCACCTAAAATGACAACAGAGAGAACAACGATAAATAGTGCGTTAAAAAATCGGAGAAGCGATATGCGAGATTTTTCCATCTATAGCCTTATCTCCAAAGTAGAGGTTGAATAATAAAGCAATGTTAAGAAACATAAAATTAATATAATGAATGCGCCAATTAAAGAGATTTTTCTAAGGCCTACCCATAGGATAATCATATTGACGGCAATCAATGCAAAAAGTAGGGCAAACATAACAAGCTATCTTCTATATAAGAAAATTAACTTTTTAGTTTAAGAAAGCTTTTTTGAAAAGGTAAATTATTAATCTTGGTCCATGTTGCTTTCTGGCTCAAAATAATCTAGAAAAATCCCTTTCTGGTCTCCTTCCATGAATATACTAACAGGCCCATCTTCAACCTCTCTAACTACACAATTATAAGTAATTGATATACCTTAAAACACTTCCTTATATTAGATTATAGTTATAAAAAACATACGTAATCTAAGGGCTTAAAGTTTTTTTTAGAGCCTTGAAAAGTGGCGTACTAGTGAAGTTTTAAAGATTTATGAGTATCATCCACTTGATCTAAAGATGAGATGCAGCAGTTTAAATCTTTCAAAAGACCTGTTGAAATATCATATACCCATCCATGAACAGAAAGTTTTTTCTTTTTTGCCCAAACGTTTTGGACAATAGTAGTATGGCAGATATTGAGAACCTGATGCATGGTGTTGAGCTCTACTAGTCTCTCATATTTCTCTTCTTGACCTGCAATCTGATTTAGAGATTCTCTTTCCCTTGAATGTACATCTCTAATGGTACGAAGCCAATTGTCAACGAGCCCATGCTGAGCTTTCTTCATAGCAGCTGCAACTCCTCCACAACCATAATGACCACAGACAATAACATGCTCAACATTTAAAAAGTTAACCGCATATTCTAAAACCGAAAGGCAATTTAGATCTGTGTGGGGGAAAAGATTTGCAATATTTCTATGAACAAAGAGCTCACCAGGATTAAGGCCCAATATCTCTTCAGCTGGAATACGACTATCTGAACATCCAATCCACAAATACTTTGGCTGTTGTCCTTTCGCTAGATCAGAAAAGATCTTAGGGTTACCCTTTAGCTTCTCTTGTGCCCATTTCCTATTATTTTCAAACAAATGTTGTAATGATTTCATCTTTAAATAATTTCTTTATTCAAGAGCTCCATTTTACCTGCTTAGAAATAAATTTCATATGCTAAAAATGTAGAGTTAAAATTTAAATTGGTTTACAACAAAACTCTACATTTAAATACGAAAGAATATGACATACCGCCTAAATACTAAAAAGCCACATATTATTAGCTTAATTTTATTTATTAGCTTCCCATCAGTTGCCGCTGTTTTAATTAGCCCTGCCCTCCCTGTCATTGCACAGTTTTATGAAATTTCTGTAAATAATTCACAGCAACTTATCACCATCTTTTTAATAGGCTATGTTATAGGCCAGCTCGTCTATTCTCCATTTGCTAACAGGTACGGAAGAAAACCCGCAAGCTACATAGGAATTGCAATCTATCTTGTCAGTTGCATGCTCTGTCTTTTTGCTATCTATATACAGAATTTTGAAGTCCTTTTAATTGGACGTTTTTTTATGGCCCTCGGCTCAAGTGTGGGCATGGTTGTAACCTATACAATTATCAATGACTTTTACCATCCAGAGCAGTCCCATTCTGTAACGAGCTACACAGTTCTCTCCTATGCCTTTATGCCCGCAGTTGCAATTGCAGCAGGAGGTTTTATTACATCGGTCTTTACTTGGGTCGACTGCTTTTACTTTTCTCTAGCATACGGCCTCGTAATTTTAGTTACCGTTATGAGCCTGCCTGAGACCTTGATGGAAAAAGAATTGGGAGCCCTTAGCCTCAACATTCTTGCGAAAAACTTTAAAAGTGCTTTTAAAAATTCAAGGCTTGTTACGTTCTCAATCATAGGTGGATATATGGGTGCGACAGTTTATGTTATTGCAAGCGCTGGACCTTTTATAGCCATTGAAACTATTGGATTAAAACCAGTTGCATACTCACTATTTTTGCTAATCCCCTATTCGGCTCAGTTCCTTGGATCACTTGCCTCAGGTTGGCTTAGCGGAAAAATGCCAATCTATAAAATTATGACTATTGCCTTTTCTAGTATGTTTTTTGGGTCACTTTTTATCCTTATCAGCTTTTGTCTCAATTGGATAAATACATTTTCCCTAATGTTTCCTCTTGCATTTATGATGTTTGCTATTCCAATGTTGATTAGTGCAAGTACAGTAAAAGCTCTTAGTGAATTTCCAGAGAAAGCAATAGGAGCATCTACTATGAGTTTCATTCTGATGGTTATAGCCTTTTTGACCACATTCTTCTTAACCATCCTGCCAGGGAATAACCCCTTGATGATGCCCATTGTCTTTATATTGATATCTATTTTATCTCTCATTTCCTTTCTTCACGCAAAAAGCAAGTTTAAGGAAAATTAATCAAGATAGAGCTTTAGACCATAATACGAGTGTTTGAAACCTAAAGAGTCATAAAACTTTAAGGCATCTGGGCGCTTGTTATTTGTTGTAAGTTGAACTATGTGGCATCCTCTTTTTTTGGAAAGCTCAATTAAATGATTAAAAAGCTTTCAAGTGAAGGCTCAGTGTATGATTCTCTACCAGATCCCAAATCATCATCGGCTAGCATTTTTATGATACTATCTAGATCTCTATCTTTTGCTTGAGTAAATTACATTTAAGAGGGTCCACTTGATTTTCTCAGACTCTACCATTCTCTAAAATGGACCAGAAGTGTACTTTTTTTGTTGACTGCTCTCCTAAATTTGTGGCAATAGAAGTAGAAAAACAAGTATTTTTCATATGGCATACATTGACTTATACTCCAGAGTACAAAGAGTTTCTGCTCAAATGTCATTTGAGTCAAAAGCTTCAAAACCAACTATAAAGATCCCATTTGATGTATTTGTACATAAAGATCCCGGCTTAAGGAGACTCGCTAGAGAGCTAGATAAGATTGCTACTGATATTGCTAACCTAGACCCCAAAGATCCTCAGGCTCAAAAAGTCAAAGAAATGTGGGATAGATTTTCAGAGATGCAGACGCAAGACGTAGATGAGAGCAATTGGCCACTCACTATAACTGATTGTTCCTGCCAAATGATGGAAATTGCCAAAGCTGTCAATAAATTAGACTCTTGCCATGTATTAATTCCGATGGGTTCCCCTTTTGGCTTTAACCAGCATTACCCTCTTGATTTAGTCGTTGTAAACCCTGATGTTCCAACTGCAGCATTTGACAATCAGTTCTACCTCATCGATACAAGCGGAGACTTTGAAAGATTTATATCCCAAGAAGAGCTTTCTTCTTTAGATAGAACAAACCCCCATATTTGCCTTGCTAGTGGAACGTATTTTGTGAACGATTTGGGTCATCCAACTGTCGCTTTGCAAGACAATGAGGTCACAATCGATGAGCTAAGGGAAATGGAAGATCTTTTTCTTGCTATAGAAAGAGGTGACACCTCAATACGCATCGACGGCACTGGTGATTTTAGGCAAATGATTCTATCTAATCTTCATATCCTTTTAACTCGTAGACTTGGTGTAAAACTCCTTAAGGAGCTGACCGATCCAGACAACCTTGGAAAAAAGCCTTTAGTATTTATTGAGCGTGAAACTGAGCCGAGTGCATCTTCAGAGTTATATGACAAGGTAACAGGCAACTATTATAAATTTACTGACCCACAAATAAAATTTGAAAATAATACCCATTACCTCAATGCAGCAGATGGAAGTCCCAGAAGAGCATTGACATTCTGCAACGTTGTACTTTTGCCATCAAAGTCTCTCTCATTAGTTTCTATTGAGCAGTCTTCGCAGTTAAAATATAAAAAACTTGGGCAGCCTTTTATTATAGTTGCACACGAACTTATTCACATATATCACCGATTGACAGGACCTGCACCACAATCACAACTGAGTTCAGATGTAGACTATTCAAAATACACAGACGATGAAGAACTGTGGACCATTGTCGGACGAAAACAAGGTGGAGAGTCTCCTTATAATGAAAATGCTTTTCGACTGGCATTTGGCCAGCAAGTACGTGTATACCATATCACAGAGGGTAACACTCCCCTAACGAACAGCCTGTTACTAAATATGCCCACAGATCTCGTAAATTATTTCATCTCAGGCCCAAGCATCTACAATTCTCCTGAAAATATTCTTAGGCTAGCTCTAACTTTTAATTGTGATCCTCAAATTATGGAACTTTGTCTCTATTTTTGCTTTCCCTCTCGCAGCATGCCTGCTTTTTTAATAGATCATTTGCCAAATGCTACCCTCAATCAATTAGAAGCTGCAAAGAAGGCACAAACACTAACTTACAACACTAACTCTGCTCTTTTAGCTTCTATAGTCGGCAACTTTGGATTGAGAGATAGTGAGGTACTTCAACTCATTAAGTTCTTTGAAGAAGAAGGCCTTCCTATTTTTAATGGGGATTTTAAAGATCAAAGAGCTCTTTGGACCTCTATACTTAAAGGTAACAATACTCAAAGCATCAATTACCTGATTGGGCAGGGCAATTTCACCCAAGATTTATTTTTGATGGCAATAGAAGCTCAAAATGTTAAGGCTGCCAAGCAAATGCTTTCAAAGAACCCAGCTCTTCTCTACGAGCCTGTTAATCTTGTTGATCGAGAACTTCAAGCTCGTTTTACTAGACCTGATTTTGACCGTTTTGTTCAGTTTATTGTTGTTATTCTTAAAGATTATGCTGACTTTGAGAGGGTGGGGCCAAGTGGTAAAACGCCAAGAGCTCTCTTGGATATGCTTGCTAGAAAGGATCCAAGGCTTCAAAATTTTGTAAGGTACGTTGATATTTATCAAAAAACAAGATCTTCAACTCCAATTGGAGCATCAGAACTCTCAGAACTAGAACTAGACGAGCGTGCTTTTTTTACAAGGATTACAGAAGGAGTTTTTGTTCAATTAGAAGGTCCATCTCTAGCTAGACCTCCATCAATTGGTGCTGAAATGAGCAATGATCTGCTACGCTTATTTTTTAAAGGGCTCTCAGTTCACCACTTTGCAAGGTATCTTGTTCATTTTAATGTCAGCCCATATAGCGTTTTTCCAAATGGTAAGAATCTTTTAGAGATGGCTCTTTCAAAACCCGGCTGCAATCCAGATATTTTAAAGCTCTTATTTTTTTACTATGAGCATAGCATCACTGGCATATCTCAAAAAGTACTGAGGGCTCCTCCAGAAGATAGCCACCTCAAACCTCTAAACCAAAATGACCTTATGATCATGAAAAAGATGTATGTTGCTGGAGAAATCCCAACTCCTGTTATATTTGCTATTATCACAGCAGCTATGGGCTTTCAACAAACGATTGGTCTATGCAAATTTGCTTTAAAGTCAGGAGTGCGAGTTGAAGAGAGTATTGCTGCTATTTTTACATCTTCACAGATTTCTGGAGCGACCGCATATGCTTTGCAATCAGAAGAGGTTTTAGCCTACCCTGTTTTTGAAAAGCTTATTTTACTTGTATGTATTCACCCATCGCATATTGCTGATCTTTCTATGGCTTTATACATGGCTCCGCAAGCACTTATGAGAAAAGATTCTAGGGGCGTTCATTTTTTAGAGAAATTCTTTTCATCTGAAAGTATCCCTAAAGAGCAAAAAAAAACTGCTCAAGAAATCCTTAAAAGCAATTGCAGCGATTACATAGAATGGGATGAGAAGACAAGCGCGGGCCCAACACTTCTTGAATTCGCGGAAAAATCCTGTGAATAAAAAGTCACTTTCTTTCTCTAAAAGAAATCACAAGACTCGTTACTCCACTAACAGCTAACAGCACGGCTAAAATAACTAGAACAATCGTTAAGAATTTTGTTTTAGCAAAAAGAGCCCATATGGCTACAGCTATTACGGCAATTAAAAGAATGGCTCCAAGGTATAAAAGAAATCGATTAGGCTTATTCATATTTTAAAAACTTTGTTTACCCCCTAATGCCTTCTTTAACTTTATAAAATCAAGTTCATTCTAATTACCCAACTAAACGAAATAAATATGGCCTTAAATTTTCTGAGAATATAGTATCGTCTTTATTGTAGTTGTGGCCAAAGGGCCAAAGGATCTTTTAACTCTAAAATGACTCAAGCAATTGAAACATTAGACCCTAGCAAGAAAAGCAAACTACCTCCTGGTTTCGTTTTAGGACCCGTTTTAAAACGGGTAGAAATCGAAGCTCTTCTTGAATTTTTAAAACAAGAAGACCGCTACGCCTGGAAAGAAAGCGATGGTTCTATCTCTCGCTATACCATCAACTATGGTTGGAACTACGTAGGCATGGAAAAAGATGACTATCACTTTATAGAAATCCCTCCGCTTCTCCAAGAAATTCGCCAGAAACTGCGAGAAAGCTTCTCACCTGATTTTCAAAATATTGACGCCGCTGATGTATTCGATAATATTATAGTGACTTTCTATGAAGCAGGCCAATATTTAATTCCTCACTACGATGCTGACAATTCCAAAAATCCATTAACTAAACGCAATTTCTACTTTGAAGAACCCATTCTGGGACTCGTTGTTGAAGCAGACCCATCTATTGGGTTTAGTTTCTTTTATCATGACGGTACAGGAAGACCAAAGCTTACATCAAAACCTATATACAAAGTTTCAGAAGTAGATGGCTCTACTTTTTTGATTCAGGGGGCCTGCCGCTATGCCCCCTACTTTCATGCTATCCCCCCAGCTCAAAAGCTTCGAATATCCATAACAATCAGGCAAACGGTTCTACCTAAAGATTTCCACATTTCCTAAATTGAGTTTTGCAATCATTTTCAAATTTATCTAATCTCTTTATTTTAATCACATTCTTAGGAGTTAGTAAAGACTATGACAAATGTTAACGCTCAGATAACACCCGCGCAGAATTTTAATCTTTTTGATGCAAAAGTAGATTTTCCAAAAAATCTTACAAAACCTAGCAAGATTAAAATTGTTTCAGATTCTTTGATTGAATATAAAGCTGGAGAAGATACAACGGCTAAAATTATTGCCCTAAAAGCACCTGTTATTAAAATCCAATCTCTACTCTCGGCCTCTAATAAGCTCGTAATATTTACTGACCTTTTAATTTTAGATGGTGGATATATTACAGAACCCAAAGACTGGGATATAAAAGCAAAGGATGTGCACCTAATACACGTCAATAAAAAGTCTCAGTGGATTACAACGCTAATTAAAAATGACGCTATTGAAAGCTCAACTTTCAACAGCATCGAAAAACCTGCAACAAACTTTGATATTCCTGCCTCTCCAAATCTAGAAGATCGGCTAAAAGAAATTGGAAATGAAATCAAAGAGTTTAAAGATCGCTATTTAAACTGGCGCTGACCTACTTTAATACCACGCTAGAATCTGCGGGTTGAAGCTGAGTTTGAGCCCAGTCATTAATTGCAGCGGCCCAGCGCTCAACCCCATTCGCTCCCTCGATTAACTCTCCACCAGATTGTGTAATGTATCCCATAACTTGCGGGTTAATCCCGGCAACCATATTTTCAGCTAACCTAAAATCTGTTCGCAATCCAAAAATAGGCCCTATTTCTAATGCAGCATAATAACCTATTTCACTTGCGACACCATCATCAACAGCATGCCCTCCATCTAAAATAGCAAGCATACATTTCGAGTTTTGCATAAGCTTATTATTGATAACAGTGACTTTTGCGTTAAAGTTAGTCCAGTATGTGATTACTTTGTCATGCTCTTTAAGCTTACCTATTTCATCAAAATCTAATTCTTCACCGACCCACTTAAAAGGATCTAAAACAGTAATGCCGGCTTCTTTTATTTTAGGTTTAATGAGCGTATCTAAGACATGTCTTCCTACTTCGGAAAAACCAAGTTGATTTGATAGATATCCGTTAATCTGCATAAAATTTTCCTTTTTTTTGAATGTTTTTTTATTTAAATTTAAAGTATAATCTTTTGCTAAAATTTTAGAAGGAAGAAAAAAATGACTGGCCCACAAAATACAGTTCCCTGCTTCTATTTATCTGCGCAATTGCTTCCAGGTACTTTCTTACATAAACCTAATATTGCAAAAGAAACAGGCACAGCAAGAACCTATGAAAACAGTTTACCTTTCGCTAGCAATGTTTATACTAAAGTCTGTTTAACTGGTGGAAGATTTCGTACAAATGATCCGAATGAAGTTAACCATATCGTAATAGTGGCAGATACAAGAGATCACGGGATACCCCTGAGTGGAGGATTAGAGAGAGTCCCTTTTGTTTTAAATGACCCACCAACCGAGCCTTTGACTATTCATGTAATGTATTCTATTGACCGCACTTACCAATTTGTTGACGCGCTTAATAGCTTTACATTTCACGGGGGTGGCCTGGGTCCAGGTACTCACATTAATTTGACTCTAAGAGGTCATCATGTAACGGAGATTGCCACCGACTTTACTTTAAATGACCCAAGTCCACTTCACCCAAAACAAATATGGCGCTTCCAAGAAGAGCCTCCTGAACATTCAATGATGCATTCTGCTTATAATATAGCTGTAGCGACTGGAGCTCTTCCTGGCCATGCTATTCGACGCGCCCAAGATAATTGCTCACTTCAATAGCTATCTGCGTATTTTAAAGGGATGAGATTTCTAGACCTAAGTGGAAAGGTGTTTGAGATAGTGTATCTTCAAAATATTCCATTTGAAAACCTACGAACGAATTTTGAGATCAGCTACCCATTGTAACTCCTTAAATTCTATCTTCTTCAATAGATACCTCTGCTGCAAGCAGAAAATCATCGGGCCTATCATGCGCCGCCTGCATATCTTAGTTTCAAGGTTTCTCTACCCTGCTTGAAATAACTTCCTGCATCTCTGTAGGAGTTTGAGATTTTAAAAGAGTCATTTCAGTTCCATAGTTTGGAGCTGAAGTCTTTGGAGTGCAGTTAAATAAAAATAAGCGGGGAATTAATGAAGATAAAGGACTTGCTCCTGAGCGCACTTCAACAATCGTTGTAGAGGGAATAGCTGACCCTTATAGATTCTAGCTCTAAGAGACTCAAAATCCTCCTTTTTTCGCCTAAATAGTTTCCTAGGCCCATCAATGAACTTGAATTCTGCAACATGCTCTCTTTTGACTGTTGCTAAAAAACTGCTTTAACGGATTTTAAACTGATTGCATCATATCCAACTACCTCTTACTGCAACTTTACTTCGTAAAAGTCTAATTATAAAAGTATTACTAATGGGCGCAGGACTCTTTAATGTGCGTTTTTATGAGCCAATAATTGACTGGGTAGGTTGTCAAAAGGCCAATAGTTAATCCTATTTGCATCATAAACCAATAGATTGGACTTGAAGCATTTAACATGCCGTTGAACATAAAGTGAACAGCCAGCAGCCAGCCATACATCCCTAGCTGGAAGCTTGTTAAAGATAGAACATCGGCTTTGACCGCATCTTTTGTGACTTGCCAAGTAGAGAGATCCGGTTTCATTGGAGCAATGTTAAAGTATTGAAAAGCAAATCCAAAGACTAGAGCAAACCCATAGTCTATAAAGTATGAAGCCCAGATAGTATGCCCAAGTATGGTAATAGCTGCCCAGTAGATCATAATCTCAGAAACAATATCTGCTAAGCCGCACCCAGCCCCGCAGTGAGTAGAAGATATATATATCTGCACCCAACTAGGCTTATGCTTCATTTTATGCTTAGAATGCCCCGAGTGAGAGCCGTGCTGCGCTTTCATTTTACTGTGGTCCATCTTCATTTTCTTAGGACGGCCATATTTAAAATACATAAATAGAGCAATAGGCCCAGAATATAACGCAGTGATAGGCCAGCATACATTCATAATGGGCATTCCTTGATAACGGCCCATGTTGATATCTACATAGATGATAATAGATGATAAAAGACCAATCCCTAGAAAGATCCAGGATATCGTTAAAAGAACATCCATCTATTTTCCCTCTTTCTTTTAGTGGTATCGAAAGGCTGAGAAATTGTCAAACCTTCGCAGCCAACACATAGTGAGAGGGAACTCTATTTCTTTTAAAATGAGAGGACTAGGCAATCTTGCATAAAAATGGGCTTATTCGTATAGGTTAGATATTCTAAATAAGTTGGTGGCTTGTATGCTTTCTATTTTTCTGTTTCTAGTTCACATTGTGTTTTCTCTTTATCTATTTGGCGTTATCTGGTTTGTGCAAGTTGTTCACTACCCCATCTTTTTATATCTCAATTACGATCCGGCCCATAACCCCTTTATTTTTCATCAATCTCGAACAGGGATTGCAGTCATGAGCGCTATGGCTATAGAGCTTGTCTCTGTCGTGATCTTGATGTTTATCCCCTACCCTAATTTTTTTGCGGTACTCATTTTATTGATTTTTACGCTGCTTATTTGGATCACAACTTTTATGATCCAAGTGCCCTGCTATAACGTATTAAAAAGAGAAAAAAATGAGAATGTAATTTACCGGTTGATTTGGACCAATTGGCTTAGAACAGCTCTTTGGACATTTAAAGCTATCTACATTTTCTTCCTACTTTGGAATCTCTTAAGCGATAGGCTTATTGTGATTTGTTAGCCTTGCAGGGTTCTTTTTTTCTCCTTTAAGAACAAGACTCTTAATTATTGAGTAAAATTTCTATTTCAAAGAATATTTTGCTTAAGCTACTCTGTCTCCTTTAAATGACAAAATGGAGCTATAACTTATGACATTTGGACCAAATTTATCAGCACAACGATCTAGCAATCCTACTTTTATAACCCCTGCCCCTCCTCCTCAGGTTATTGACGGTGCTCAAGCAACTCTTCAGGTCTCTTTAAGTAACCAATTAGCTTTGCAACTTGGCAAGCTCTTTCAAGACCTATTTCCTATTAACCAAAATTTTGAGGCCGAGTCAGCTACAATTACTGACCAAAGTTTCTTAACAAGTAACTCACAAATTATAATCACAGATATTTTGGAGCTTAAAGCAACGATTCTCCTTATCAACCAAATCACCATCGTAGCAGCTAGTCGCATTCCTGCAGGCTATCCCGTAGGTAACCGTAATGCAGATCCAACAGTCATCGCCGGGTTAAATACCGCAATAAACCCTAACGCTGTTATCAATACCGTAGACAATTTGTATTTAGACGTGACAGAGGGTGCTTTTGAGTCCGCACAAGCAGACTACGCCACCTTAAGAAACCAGCTAAGACCCTACTTTGGAATCTAATTCAAGAACTTTTTTAGTCGCATCAACAAGGCGCTTTAAAGGAGTAAGAGATGCAAACTCATCAATAGATGCCCATTTGTACTCGGTGTGCTCTTCAGACAAGATGACTTCTTTAGATAGGTATTTAGCGCCGTATACAATTAAGAGCATGGGATGACCAAGTCTTCTAGTCATGTAGGTATCTACTGGCCTTCTCTCAACCTCTACGTCCAAAGAGCACTCTTCTAAGATCTCTCTTTTTACAGCATCATAGGGATCTTCACCATGGTCAACACGCCCAGAAAGGGTCTCCCAAATATTAGGACCCGCCTTTTTATTTTCAGAGCGCCTCATGATTAGAAATTTATCATCTTTTATGATCACGGCAACTACTGCTACTATAAATTTATCCGAAGAATCATTCATTTAAAAACCAAATTATTTATATACTTTAGCCACACATTTTACCATTTTTGGAGTATTGGCATCAGCTAAAATATTTGGCTCATAGAAGAAAAGTCTACAAAGAGATCTAAAACATTTTGCCCTCAAATATCCCTTTCTTTTAGTATGCGCTCAAAATTAACACTTAGAGCTCCTTATGAAAGTAACCTCCACCGAGCCATTAAAAGAAAATTCAGAGCTATCTTTACCTTTATTTTCTACGCCTGTTTCTGCTGGATTCCCCTCTCCTGCAGAAAGCCATATAGACCGAAAAATAGACCTCAACGAAGAACTTATTAAGCACCCAGCGGCTACTTTCTTTGTTCGCGTGGAGGGTGATTCCATGGAAGGGGCTGGAATTTTATCAGGTGATATTTTGGTTGTTGATCGCTCTATTCAAGCTAAAGATGGTAAAATTATCGTTGCAGTCGTTAATGGTGAGTTTGCGGTTAAAAGGATTAAAAAAATTAAAAAGAAATACTTCTTAATTCCTGAAAACAAAAAATACTCACCTATTGAGATCACTAAAGAGATGGATTTTTCTATCTGGGGAATTGTTTTACATGCCATCCACAGTTTTTAAAGGGTATGCCTTAGTTGACTGTAACAGCTTCTATGTTTCATGTGAAAGACTCTTCAAACCCCAAATAGAAAAGAAACCTGTCGTTGTTTTATCAAGCAACGATGGCTGCATTATTGCACGATCTAATGAAAGTAAAAAGCTTGGCCTGCCTATAGGAGCACCAATATTTATGTATCAGCACCTCATTGATGCTCATTCTATATATACCTTTTCTCCAAATTTCAGCCTATACAGCGATATGTCAAATCGTGTGATGGAAGTTCTCTATAGCTTCTCTCAAGATATGCAAATCTACTCTATTGATGAGGCTTTTATTCCCATTACCGTTGAGTCATTAAAAGACTTTTTTGCCCTGCAAAAAAAAGTAAAAAAGTGGACGGGCATTCCTGTTACAGTTGGTCTAGGACCTACTAAAACACTTGCTAAGGCTGCCAGCTTCTATGCTAAAAAAAATAGCCTAACCGTATTTTCTTTCATGGAAGAGAAAGATGAAATCTTAAAAGAAATATCTGTTGAAGACATCTGGGGAATTGGGCGAAAAACAAGTAAGAAACTGATCTCTTACAGCATCTACAATGCTCTGCAACTAAAAGGCACTTCTCATGAATGGATGAGATCTAAATTTCACCTACCGGGACTTCGAACACTCTTAGAGCTTCAAGGAAAAGTCTGCTCATACCCTGAAACAACAAAAACAGATTTTCAAAAATCACTCGTCTACTCCAAGACTTTTGGAACACCTATTGAAGAGCTCAAACACTTGCAAGAAACAGTGGCTCACTATACAGCCCAAGCCGCTTCTAAGCTGCGTAAAAGAGGCCTTCTGACTCAAATTATATCTCTTTATTTAAAAACAGAAGAGGGCGTCTCTCAGAGCTCATTGTCTCTGACTTATTCGACAAACACTACACCTGTTTTAATTGATTCAGCTCTTTTATTGCTCAAAAGAATGTATAAAAAAACCCGTTACAAAAAAGCGGGTATCTATTTTTGGCAACTCTCCTCTCAAGAGCACCAACAATTTGATTTAAGATCCACAGAGAACCCCAAGCATAACAAATTAATGCATACGCTAGATCAAATAAATGGCCGCTATGGCCAAGAAACTCTTTTCTATCTAGCTGAAGGCTTTTCAAAACCCTGGGGTTCTAAAAGTGAGAGACTCTCTCAAAGATACACAACAAGTTTTGATGAAATTTTAGAGATAATGATTTAGTCTCTTTCTATTAAATAACAATAAAGAGGTCCCTTAAATATGCACAGAAAAGAGGTCATAGAGGCTATAAATCTCTATAAAAGCACCAAATGGTGCTCAGAAGAAGAAATCTTTATTGCTAATCAATTTATCACCTTTGTTAAAGAGAATGACCGATGCTTTTTAAGGGAGCTAACTTTTGGCCATCTCACAGCATCTTGCTGGCTTTGGAACTTTGATCAAAGCGCCTGCTTGTTTACCCATCATAGAAAGTTAAACAAGTGGCTACAACTTGGCGGTCACGCAGATGGACACCCTAACCTTTTAGAAGTGGCTATTAAAGAAGCTCAAGAAGAATCTGGCATAAAGGAAATTGAGGCAATCTCCCCACAGATTTTTGATTTATCTATTCACGAAATTCCCGCAAGATCTCAAGAAAAAGCCCACCTTCACTATGATGTGCGCTACCTTTTAAAAATAAGAAAAGAAGCCCCACTAATAATTAGCTCAGAATCGCTCGATCTTCGTTGGATCAAACCCGAAGATTTTTCTGTCTATGACCTTGACCCCTCCATTTTAAAAATGCAAGAGAAACTCTCTTTATAAACCAAACTTCTATACCCTTCTCCAGAGTAGGTCAATAGTAGTAAGCATAGAAGGTTCTATGCTTTTTCTTCAAAACAAGTACTCACAACTCTTTGTTGTATAAAATTTATTTAAAGTAGCTATAAATTCAAACCTTTTTTAAAATTTGACAAATTTAAAAAAACTATAATAACAACGGAGAAAACCATGTCATCAATTACCATAGCACCACCTACTTTAAACTGGGGACAGGCATACGAGCTTAGAATTAACCCCGACCCCTTCGATAGCCCCTTAGAACCTCTTCCAGGAAGTGCAGATCAACCTGCTGCAAGAACTCGCGATACAGAGTGTGATCTCTACCTCGGTTCAATACAGGGCTTATTCGTTGAGCAACTCCATCGTTACTTGTTAGGGGAGGTGGAAAATCACCGCCAGCTTCTGGAGAAACTCTAGCCTCACTTCCTTTCACAGGGGTTTCAAAACGCACACCTTTTGA
>JAAZZY010000129.1 GCA_014239035.1 Chlamydiia bacterium | reverse complement strand
CACAGGTTAGAAAGATCAGGTGAGTTATTTATCGTCCTTTCATAGTGCCACAGACTGCAAGATAATCAGCATAGGTTAGAACGACCAGGTATTAAGTTATTTATTGGATTTTTTTAATGGAAAACATTTTGTGATCACGTTTTAGTCCATCTCCAATTCCCGAGCAAAAATAACAAATTATAAACGAGTTTCATAAATGCAATATGCAATGAAAACGAATTTCAGATTCTATTTATCAAAGAATTTAAAAGAGATGCAATGTCTGGATTAGAAAACTTAGACCGTATTGATTTACCAGGAATGGATCCTTTTATTTTCTCACGTCCAGAAAAGGATTCAAAGCTAAGCGAGTTTAAAAAGGTGACTAGCTCACCAAGTATTTCACAGAGGCTCTACAAAGGCATGGGCTGGGGGATTCTTACACTTGCTGGAGCCTACGGTAGCAAACTTGCCTACTCAAACTGGCTCTCTCCTACAAGAGCAACACATAACTTTGATAGCAGTCTCAGGAGTATTGACCCTCAAGAGTGTGATAGCGCTATGATGAAAATTCAAACAGCATTTTTGAACTTGTTTGAAGATGCCGGAGATGGCTTTAGCGGTGCTATGCGAGCGTTTGTTGAAGATCGCAATCTAAAAGGCTTAGAGTGTCTTTTAGACGGAGTAGGGAAAAAAGCATCTAGAAAAACACTCAATGGTCTTTTAAAACTGGTTCTCTTACGCTCAGATCGCCCTAAATCATTAGAATTCATCCGCGCTTTAATAGAGCGGGGAGCTAAAAAGAATTTAGAATATATTCCTACTGTAGAGGAGCTTCTAAAAGCTTCAGGCAAACATTATCTTCCTCAGAATGCTAATCTCTTTAAAGAAGAGATTCATCAGAAGTTCTTTTCTCCATTATCTGCCGCAGTTCGAGCTAAAGATACAGATTTTATTCAATATTTAATGGATAAAGGTGTAAGCCCGAATATCAAAGTTCAGTCAGAGGGAATATTTTTGACTAGTCGGGATTTAACTTTAATTGATCATATTTTTGAACAAATAAACGCTGATAAAAATAAAATTTCATGCCCAAAAGCAGTTGAAATGCTAAAAGCTCTTCTCTCAAGTAGAAAATGCGAATGCATTTCTAAACATTGCAAAGGCGCATACAACTCTTGTAAGAAACTAACCTATTTTTTTATGCGAAAAATTTCTTGCTGGCAAGAGAGCTCAGAGGCCAAAGCCTTCAATAAAAAGGCTCGTCCAGAGCCGTCGAGACAAAGCAGATCGAATTCTGAGCAGAAAAGCAGACAGCAAAAAGCTAGAAGAGATCCATTTGAGGATATTTTTAAGGACTTCAACACTAACTTTAACTTTGAGCAGAGAAGAAAAGAGAATCATGACTGGTTTGAGCGAAGAAAAAAAGCGTATGATGAATGGTTTAAAGAGTTCAACAGCAAGTTTGATGATGATTGGTTTAAAGGATTCAAGAGCAACTTTGATGATGACTTTTTTAAAAATTTTAAAAATCAAGGAGATGGACACTCTGGAAGATCAAATAATCAAGGACGAAGCTCTAGATCTTCAAATGTCGACGAGGAATCCAAGTTTAGAAAAGATATTGGGGTAGGTGCCTCGGCCACTTTAAAAGAAGTTAAGAAAAAATGTCGTGAATTAATGCTGAAGTACCACGTGGATAAAACTGGTGCAAATTTTGACCCGGATAAATGGCAAAAAGTTGTAAATGCTTGTGAATATCTGAGAGAGAGTCTTAAGCCTAAAGCCTAATTAATTCTATAGCTTCATCTTCTCCAAAAGCCTCTTTGTAGAGCGCCTCTCGAGGTTTTTGAAAAAGCGCATTATCTTGCAGTAGATTTTCATCAATTATTTTATAGAGATGTGAGAATTCTTGTTTTTCAATGACTGTGCCGCATTGAAATAAGAGTGCTCCCTTGTCTTCTTTTTCTCTATTGTTGACATTGAGGAAGAACATGGGTTTGTTAAAGGTAAGCACGTCATAGCCAACAGATGAATGATCACCTAAGTATATATCGCAGGAGTTAATTAGAGGGTAGACTAGTGGATAAAAAGGCATAATGAGAATGTTAGGCCCATCTTTATACTGTTTGATGATCTTTAAAATGGGCTCAGGATCATAGATAAGGGTTTTAAGGGTCATATTGGGGTGCAACTTAACGATGAGGTTATAGTCTTTAGGAAGGGTCTCAAAAAGTGTTTGATAAATTTCTAAAAATGAAGAGGAGCTTTCATGGTCTGCCCAGGTTGGCGCATAGAGAATAGTTTTCTGCTTTTTTTCAAATTGTGAGAAGACTTCCTTTTGAACAAGTGCATCTAAATACTCTTTGTGCCTCTTATAATATTTATATCGATAGTTACCGACATAATGAATATTTTTAGGAAGGTGCAAAAGCTTTTTATCTTCTAAAAGTTTTTTAAAACGCTTCCCATAGATTAAAAGGTGATCAACATCTTTAATATGGCTATTTGGTAAAATCCAATCAGAGTGATACCCTTTGTCAGAGCAGCCGTGGAAGTGGTGGATAAGTTTAAGATCTTTTTGCCAAATTTCATCGTGTGGATTTCTTTTTCTTTCTTCTTTGATA
>JAAZZY010000128.1 GCA_014239035.1 Chlamydiia bacterium | reverse complement strand
GATTGCACAGGCAAACACCTCAGGCTCTCTTTTACAAGATCAAAACTACAGCTTCTCTCAATACACAGCCTCTACAAAAGGTGTGCTCGACTGGAAAAACCTAAAGGATTATCGCGGAGAGATTCAGCTCTCTTCAGGTGTGACAACCACTCAAAATTTAAACTGGGAGTCATTAAAGGCTTTCATCAATATGTCACCGAATCAATACCAGTATAAGTTGCAGACAACCGGTGAATTTGCTGTTTCATCTTCTGGACAAATAGAGAAATCCGATGATCTTTGGAAAGGAAATATTAGACAGTTGTCTGGCCACGTAGCAGACGCTCACTACAACCTCATCCACCGCATAAGTGTAGACTATAAAAAAAATAGTCTTTTGGGTTTCAGCCCTATTTTACTGAAAGTGGGATCTGGACAGCTCTATTTAGAAAATGATTCTAAAAAAGATATTGCCAAGATTGACTTAAGGAAGTTTCCAATAGAATCTCTTTCTTACTTTATCCCGGGCTTTGATGTGCGAGGGATCGCCTCTTTATCAGGTATTTTAAACCAAATTTCATCTAACACCTATGGCTCTTTATCTGCTCGCTTTGCAAACCTTCGCGTAGAAGACTACCAAGACCATAGACCCTATCATGGTACGCTTGAGCTAAACTTGGAAAAAAATTCTCTTCAAGCAAATGCCTACCTTTCCAAAAATAAAAATGACTTTGCCAAACTCGAAACCACTTTACCTCTATCTCTTTCTCTTTTCCCCTGGAAATTTGAGCTTAAAACAGATTCCAAAGCTAAAGGAGAGCTTCTCTATCAGGGGGTCATCAACCCCTTTATCCAGCTCCTTATTCCTCAAAACCATCTTGTTGAAGGAAAGGCAGACATCGATCTAAAGATGTCTGGATCTCTACAAGAGCCTAGTATTGAGGGTTACGCCAATTTAAGTAAGACCTACTATGAGAACCTCTTTCTTGGTCTTGTCTTAAAAAATGTTGATGTTCAAATGACGGCGAGTGGGCGCAACCTTATCTTGGATCAATTTCAAGCCTGCGACGACCACGGTGCTTTTATCACAGCTGATGGAAAAGTAAAATTGAGCTTCAAAAAGCATTTCCCCTATGAGCTTGATTTCTCTGCACAAAAAGCTCAAGTTCTGCAGTTTGATTTCTTAACGGCTACATTATTTGGGAAAGGTCATTTTGAAGGAGATTTGAAAAAGGCCTACCTTGAAGGAAAATTTGATGTCACCTCAGCAGAAATCAATCTTCCAGGGTCTGGAGGAAGTGGCATGCCTAAACTACCTGTCACGTATGTCTATCCTCGAAAGGAAACTGGGTGCAATCCCATCAATAGGGCAACGGAGCCTCTACCGATTTACTTTGATGTCGATTTAAATTTCTTAGATCAGACTATTATTAGAGGTCGCGGCCTAGACACTTCCTGGCAGGGCAAGGTTGCTATTCGCGGCTCAGACTTAAGCCCTACCTTCAAAGGCAAACTAACAAGCTTAGAAGGCACCTTTGACTTTGCAGGGCGCCTTTTTGAACTACAAGATGGCACCATTAACTTTGACGGGCATCTTTCTAAGGGCACTTCTATAAACCTTTCTGCTGGTCACCAGATTGACCAATATCAAGTGTACATTAATTTAAAAGGCCCACTTCAAGCCCCTTATCTCTCATATAGATCTGAGCCTTCTTTAACTAAAAAAGAAGTTCTCTCTTTAGTTTTATTTGGTCAGACGGCCGAGCGCCTTACCCCTTTCCAAGCTGTAGCTCTCACCCACACTTTAGCAACCCTTGGTGGAGTCTACATGGGGCCAGGCGTTGTAGATAAGCTGCGAAAAGGAATAGGACTTGATCAGCTCTCACTAGGCTCTATGATGCACGGAGATAAAGATTATACCACTATCCAGGTGGGGAAATACATCACAAGAAGCATATTAATTACATTGCACCGCCCAATTACTCAGGATCCATCCCCTTTTGTAATAACCGCCCAGTTTAGAGGAGGTTTTCAAATGCAGACTTATTTCGACCAAACAGCCATTTCTCAGCTTTTGCTCCAGTGGCGCTTCAGCTATTGAAAAAATCTTTACCCCTACTAGATATAGACCCTCTATGTTATACTAGCCACTGATTTTTAAAAATTTAGGTTAATCATGAACATTAGTTATTCTTCTGTATTTGCAGGCTTTAACAGACAAAAAGCTGCTACTGCCCAGCACAAAAAAGCTTTTGATGCAGCTCAAAACAAAACAGACTTTGCTCGAGAAGTTAAAGATGAAGTTAACCAAGCGATGCTCTCAGGTTATGAATTTAACTGGGAAAATGACCCCAAGCGCAATCTCTTAGACAGCTTATATGACTTAGAAGAGTTTCAAGATTTTGAAAGAGTTTATAAATTCACAAATCCTCAAAATGCTGTCCCTTTAATTCAGAAAATTGAGCAATACCATAGCGATAGCTTGCACAAACTTGAGCTTAAGAAAAATATCTATGCTGAGAAAAAGTCAGCTCTTGAGCAAAGTCATAACGACTTACTCAATACCATTAACCAGCTTGGCCGTGCACTAGCTCCCTTTGCAAGGTAGCTCTCTTCTTTTTCTTGCCCTATATCTTTTGATACCATAAGTGTCTCCTTTAGGGAGCGTGCTATGTCTGATTCAAAAGA
>JAAZZY010000127.1 GCA_014239035.1 Chlamydiia bacterium | reverse complement strand
CATTATAACCGGAAGCTTTAGTGAGAGTTGACTATTTGCATCACCTATTGTGAAACTAGTTAAAGCAGAAGAATTAAGAGTTCCAACAGAAGTAACTCCTGCAGGAAGTACAATTGTCCCAGCAGTCGGGGTTGCAAAAATAGCTACATCTGCGTCACCAGGAACCACCCCCCCTACCCAGTTTCCAGGAGTGGTCCATTGAAGATTTGTAGCCCCAGACCAAGTAATATTTGCAGAATAGAGGTATGTTGTTGGCATAAAAAAAGTTACAATCAATAAAAGAAATCCTATCCAACCAACTGGAATTCTTTTCATTAAAAGAAATCTCTTTTTCATATTTTCTATATTAACATTAAATTTAAAAGTATTATGACATTAGCATAGATGTTTTATTCTTATAAATTATTTTATAACTTTTGTTTGTAGCAAATATTTTTTTCTTTAAGATGAGTTTGTTACTTTCTTTAAGACGAAGTAAAATCCCTAACAAACTATACATTAATAGTTTGAATATTTTTATTTTCCAGCTTGAAAATCACCTGCCCATCTGCTAGAAGCTCATTTAGGGATAAATGAAGTTTTTGGAGGCATAAGTTATGCAACTTGCAATGATAGGACTAGGACGTATGGGCGCCAATATGGTGAAACGTCTAATGAAAAATGGGCATCAATGCTTTGTGTTTGATACCAATAAAGAAAATATAGATGCGGTGGTTAAAGAAGGAGCTGTTGGTTGCTCAACTTTAGAAGAGCTTGTTTCTAAAATGGAAAAGCCTAGAGCTTTTTGGTTTATGATTCCAGCTGCCATTACCGATAAAGTCATTAATGAGCTTGTTCCTCATTTAGAGAAAGATGACATTGTGATCGATGGCGGGAACTCATACTTTAGGGATGACCGCAGACGAGCTGAAGAGCTAAAGCCTAAAGGGATTCACTATGTAGATTGTGGAACCTCAGGAGGAGTTTGGGGCTTAGAGAGAGGATATTGCTTGATGATTGGAGGTGAGAAAGAAGTAGTTGAGCACTTAGACCCCATTTTCAAAACAATTGCCCCTGGTAAAGGGTCTGCTGCTCCAACACCTGGTCGAGATAAGTTTAAAGACACAGCCCAAGATGGTTACCTTCACTGCGGCGCAGCTGGAGCTGGCCACTTTGTGAAGATGGTCCACAACGGAGTAGAATATGGTGTGATGGCAGCTTATGGAGAAGGATTTGGAATTTTAAAAAATGCCGACTGCCATAAGAAGAAACGAGAAGTCGATGCAGAGACAGCTCCTGAGATGCATAATGATTTAGACTATGAGATAGATATTGCAGCTGTTGCAGAAGTATGGAGACGCGGAAGTGTGGTTGGCTCATGGCTGCTTGATTTAACAGCACAGGCTCTTGCTGAGAACCCTGACCTTTCAAATTTTTCCGGTAAAGTCTCAGACTCTGGGGAAGGGCGTTGGACTATCATGGCGGCTATTGAAGAAGCTGTATCTGCTGAGGTGCTAACATCCGCGCTGTATTCACGTTTCAGGTCTAGAAAGGAATATACTTATGCAGACAAAATCTGTTCTGCGATGCGCTTCATGTTCGGTGGTCACCACGAAAAGAAATAGGTTAGAAGATGATTAAAAAATTTGAAGAAGGCGCCTCTGAAGGGACAATAGAAAAGCCCAAAGAGGCTAATATCATTGTCATCTTTGGTGCTTCAGGTGATTTGACAAAGCGCCTCTTGATGCCTGCTATCTACAACTTGGCATTTCACAATGCTCTGCCTGATAAATTTTCAATTATTGGTCTGTCTAAAGATCAGATGGATGACAATAGCTTTAAAGAAAAGATATCAAAAGATCTCAAGGAATTTGGCAAGCGCGAAGTTGATCCATCTTTATATGAAAAGTTATCAAGTGACTTCCACTATTTTCAGGCGGACTTTGATAAAAAAGAAACCTATGAAAATTTAAAAAAGAAGATAGATGAAGTAGATCAGAAATTTTCTGGCAAATCAATAGTTACCTTTTACTTTGCGATTTCCCCAGCTATTTTTGAAATGGTTTCGAACCATCTAGGCGAAGCAGGTTTTTCAAAAATGGAAGGCAAACAAAGCAGAGTCATTTTAGAAAAACCCTTTGGACGAGACCTTGATAGCGCTATAAAGCTCAACAACGCTTTACATAAACACTGGGATGAGAGTCAGATATGGAGAATTGACCACTACTTAGGCAAGGAGACTGTTCAAAACTTACTTGCATTTAGGTTTGGTAATGGAATCTTTGAACCTATTTGGAACCGCAACTACATCCAGCATATCCAGATAACTGTTGCAGAAGAAATAGGCGTTGAAAAGCGCGGTGATTACTATGATAAATCTGGCGCTTTGCGCGATATGTTCCAAAACCACATTATGCAGGTATTGAGCTACCTTTGTATGGAGGCACCCGGTTCTTTTGATGCAGAATCGATACGAAATTGTAAAGTAGAAGTTATTAAATCAATTACACCGATGACAGAAGAAGAAGTTCAAAAGAATGTCATTCGAGGCCAGTATGGAGCAGGTGAAATTAAAAATGAAAAAACAGTCCCCTATCGTGATGAGGAGAATGTCGACAAAAGCTCAAATACTGAGACATTTATAGCGGTAAGGCTCTTTATTGAAAATTGGAGATGGTCGGGCGTTCCCATTTATATTCGAACT
>JAAZZY010000126.1 GCA_014239035.1 Chlamydiia bacterium | reverse complement strand
GTAGATTAGCTAAAATGTGTGGAGGAGTTTCAATTATTCATGTAGGTGGTCACAATGAAACTGAAATGAATGAAAAGAAAGATAGAGTTGATGATGCTTTACATGCAACAAAGGCAGCAATTGAAGAAGGCATTGTTCCTGGAGGAGGAGTTGCTCTTATTCGTGCTCTCCAAGCTTTAGATAATGTGAAGATGGAATCTGAAGATGAACAAGTCGGCATCAAAATCCTTCAAAAAGTTTGTTTTGCTCCAGCAACTGCTATTGCTAATAACTGCGGTCGTGAAGGGAATGTTGTTGCAGAGAAAATATCTGAAAGCAAAGAGAAAAATTTTGGTTATAATGGACTTACAGATGAGTTTACCGATCTGGTCAAAACAGGAGTTATAGATCCAGTTATGGTGACTAAAAATGCCCTAAAAAATGCAAGTTCGGTTTCTGGGCTACTTCTAACCACAGCAACGTTAATTACTGACAAACCTCAGCCTAAGAAAAGCTCGGGCATGCCTGATATGGGTGGAATGCCCGGTATGGGCGGAATGCCTGGAATGGGTGGCATGGGTGGAATGCCCGGTATGGGCGGCATGGGCGGCATGCCTGGTATGGGCGGTTTAATGTAGTCAAAGGATAGCTTGGGAGATTTTTTTCTCCCAAGCTCTTATTGTTGTGGGGTTTCAAAATGCCAACTTATGAATATAGATGTTCTGGCTGTGGTTATTTTTATGAAGTCTTTCATAAAATTTCCCAAGATCCACTAAAAACGTGCCCTAAGTGCTCAAAAGAAAGCCTTAAGCGTTGTATTGGTGGAAAAAATGCGCAGCTGAACTTTAAGGGATCTGGTTTTTATATTACTGATTATGTAAAAAAGACTGAATCTAAAAACTCAAAAAACTCTTCTGAAAACAAATAAGTGCAATTAGGCTTTCTTCCAGAAAGTGCGCGTCAACAAGATGAGAATCATATAATATTCCAGCCTGCCCAATACCATCCAAAATGTAGAAATAAATTTTGAGAAATTGCTCATAAAAGCAAACGTCTGCGTTGGTCCACCAGGGCCGTAAGCTACGCCTACATTATTGATCATAGTGCATGCAGCGCTAAAGGCTGTCCTAAAGTCTAGTCCATCTGCAATATATACTATGGTGCTAATTAGCGCAAAAGAGATAGCAATGAAAAAGAAGCTTAAGGTGGTTTCTTTAATGGTTGGGTTAACAGGCTGCTTTCTTATTTTAAAAGTCCTAATAACTTCAGGCTTGAAAATGGCCTCTGTTCTAAAGAGAGCACTTCTCATCAAAATATAGTAACGCATGACCTTAAGCCCCCCTCCGGTGGAACAGGACATGGCTCCAATAAACATTGAGGTGATTAAGATTGCTTGCGCAAAGTGAGGCCACTGATCATAATCTAACAAGACAAATCCTGTAGAACTTTGGCAGGAGACATACTGAAATAAGCCAAGCCTAAGTGCTTGTAAAAAATTCAGGTGTTCAGAAATACCAGCTAAAAGAATTTCTTGTTTACCTACTAAACTTCCAATGATAAAGCTACTTCCTACAAAGATGGTCAACCCATATAACAGTAGTTCGGGATCAAAAAGGCGGTAGAGCTTACCTTTAATCAGCTGAAAAAAAATAGAAAAGTTAATACTTCCAATGAGCATATATAAGATCATCACCCACTGAATGGCTGGATTGTTGAAAACATGCATAGATTGTCGATAAGGGATAAACCCTCCCGTTGAGACCGTGCCCATAACTATGTACATGGCATCCAAAAATGTGAGGTCTCTATCGGTGATTTTCAAAAGTAAAATTGCAAATATTGAAATCATTAAGTACGTTTTCCATAACAAAGTAGCTGCATCGCGAGCTCTTGGAGCTAAATCCTCACTCGATGGTCCTGGAAGTTCTGCCTGAACCAAAAGTTTGTTGCCTCCCAATCCATAAGCAGGTAGGACAGCGATGAATAGTACAACAATTCCCATCCCGCCAAGCCATTGCAGCAAAGATCGCCAAAATAAGATAGCTTTGCTAATAGCATCTGTTCCAGCATAAAGAACTAGTCCAGATTGGTGGTCGATAATAGGATCAATATTGCCATAGAATGTATATTTGATTCTAAGTCTTTCAGAAACAACAATATGAATTGGCTTATTCAGTTTGGTGATTGGATCGATGTTTTTAGGATACATTACTGAAGAGCCGGTAGTCGTAATTCCAGACATCGCCTCAAAATATGCGTCAATTGGGTTTCTAAGAGTTTGACTTAGAGTAAATGGCATTCCCCCAATAATTCCAGTTAGAAACCAAATAATACAGAGAGATACAAAGCCTTCCTTCCTAAAAAATCTTCGTCCATCTGCCTCTTTGCCAAAAAATCGGAAAACAAACCCAAGACCTAAACAGAATATCAGTGTGATCAAAAAGGCGAGGGTTGAGTGGGGCTGAGGATGGAGATGTTTAGGGACCAAAAATTGGTAGTAAAAAGCAATTAAAAGAGGAATGCACATCACCCCGGCAAAGATAAAAAAGTAACCCGAAATAAATTTGCTGATTTCCTTTTTATGCATTAGAACAACCTTTGGAGGGCATTGTAATGTCTAGGGTGAGTAACAATAATGACTGTATCTCCAGGGCATAAAACCTTATTACCATCTGCAATCATGATTCTTCCTCTATTTTGAATTGCAGCGAATAGAAAGTCGCTGGGTAAATAATTACCTAGTTCAAAAATAGGAATCCCAGAAAGAGGAGAAGTATGCGATACTTTCAGTTCCATAATTTTTGCTCTGTTCTCATAAAGAGAAGCTACAGCAATAATTTTTTGTTTTTGTAATATAGAGAGAATACGGTTTGTCATAGCCTCTTTAGCTGAGACATAATGGTCTAAATGAACTTGTTCTAAAATATTACTAAAATTAGCCTCAGCGATAGTTGCAATACTTTTTTCGCAACCTAGATTTTTCCCAATAGAGCAAGCTAAAATATTTACT
>JAAZZY010000125.1 GCA_014239035.1 Chlamydiia bacterium | reverse complement strand
GCTTTGATATCTTAGAGAAGGGAATTGAATTTAATCCAAGTAGTGGGGGGATTCTCTCCCGTGCTAGAGATCTGTTTACGAGAAGATTTGTTCGTCTAGCTCTTAAAAGCTCAACAAAGACTGATGTCAAACTTAGTAAAAAGGGTATAGCAATTCTAGCAAAAGCTGTGAGAGTCTCTTCTATAAATAGAAGAAAGATATCTCGCCTTCCAAGGTATAATACCATTGAAAGAGCGCCTTTTGAGAAAACAGCTTAAGTTGAAAATTAGTGAAATAATTAAAAAAATGGCTCCGTTACTAAATGGGGTCTTTTTTATACCTATAGGAAATTAAGGGTATTGAAAAGAGACGACTTCTCTAGGTTTTGAAACAAAGCTAGAGCAGTTCTCTTGTGAGGAAACATCTTTAAACTTCTGCTTCCATTTAAGTGCTTCATTTACAAATACAGGGATAAATTCAGCAAGTCCATTCTCAGAAATCCTTCTTAAATCGATTTCTTTGGTATATTTTACGGCCATCTCTTCAGGAACTGCCACAAGTTTACCAATAGAGCGATCCTGAGTTAAAAGGTCACCGATTAATTGATTCATAAGGGTCTGGATACCAAGGCGAGAACTAGGCATGTTTGTTGCAATGAGAGTATCAACAGTAACCGTATTTTTTTCGATATTGTAGTTGATATTGACTAAGATAGGACTCTCGCGATTGTAAATAAAAGTAGCCCCTAAAACATCGTCTAACTCAATGGGGTCAGTTAGGCCAAATGATGTAGCTAAATTCTTGATATTCTTTAAGTAATGTTCAAAGCTCATACACATATTATAGCAAAAAAAACATTAAAAGTCAAGCAAAATCAAGTGATTTTTAAATTCTAGGTTGCAAAAAAAACGCTCATTAATTGATATTTAACGATCAATTTTAATAATCAATCCAAATATTAAGGAGAAATAAAATGACTGAAGTAACAGCAGCTGCAACTACACCAGTTTTCACACAGCCTACTGATGTAAACACTGAAAAAAAACTAGAGAAAAAGCCAAAAACTGATCTTAATACTTTAATTGCTCAAGCAAACACTGATGCTGAAACGCCAGCAGTGGTTGCAGATACTGCAGAAGTTATTGCAGCGCCATTAACCGAAGACGCAATCAAAGCTTAAGTTGTATTCTCTAGAAGTATATTTACTTATTAAAGCCTAGAACTTGTTTCTAGGCTTTTTTTATTTTTTTATTTACACTTTTTCAATTCCGTTGTATTCTTCGCATTCTTTTTTTTAATAATACACTTCTTTTAGGGGATTGGTATGGTGCAAATAGTGGGTCATTTAGAGATGGGGAGATCTTTTTTTTCTGGGGTTCGTGAGGACATTAATGGAGGTGTCTCAGTTGAAGATCTTCAAAGTATTGCAGCAGATGTAGCCAAGGATTTTGAAGGGGACCAAATCAATGTGAAGAATGTCTTTGATGTGATGAAACAGGTTTTCACTGCCTTAGATGAGGTATCCTCAAGCTTAAGTGAGACTCGTCGCAAGGATATAGCTGCCGGTATTATTCACCATGTGATGACGCTCAACCGTAGTAGTGAAACGCAAGGTTTTGCTGACCGCGCGCTAAACCTCTTAATCGACTACTCCATAGATGCCATTGCAGCAGAGACCCTTAACGATGATGTAGAGCAAAAACCAGTTTTAGAAGAAGAGGTTGCCGTAAATGCACTCCAAGAAGATCAAGGAATTGCAGAGATGGCACCCGAGATTACACACGAGGATTCGCTATCTCGATCACGAATAGAAGAAGCTGTAGAGAGCACTTCTCAAGAGACGTTCCTGACACTTGAAGAGCCAGTTGATTCTCCTCCTTCAGTTGAGCAAGAAATAGAAAATGTAGTTGAATTCCTAGAAGAAATTGCCACAAAAGAAATTAGGGATGAAATAGAGGTGCCAAGTTCTGAAGCTTCTGTTGCTCTAACAAATGCCGCCGCGCAAAACTCCGAAGTTATCGACAAACAAACAGAAGAGGCTGTTCAATACATTCGAACTACAACTATTGAAGTAGATGAAAAAATTGTGCATGTCCAAGATGAAATAAATAAATGTATTGATCAAGCTTTAAATCGAGTAGATCAAGTACGTGACCAACTTAAGGAAGTTCTAGAGGGAGCTCAAAACCTCTCATTAGACACTAAAGGGAAGGTTGTAGAAATGGTTAATGAGCTTGCAGAAAAGCTCATTGAAACTATTGAGCCTCCCAAGGTCGAACAAGTAAGTGCTTCAGAAGAAGAGGTTGTCTCACAAACGGATGACTCTTTTTCTCAAGCCGCCTCTGATATGCCTATCCAAGAGATTATTGCAGGTCAATAGGCTCATCAAAAGTGATTACATCTTGAGACCCTTCGTTGATCTTTGAAAGCTCTTCTATAGATTTTTTTGTGAGATTATTTTTATCTAAATGAAGACTCTTTAAAGGCCTACTTGAAATCAATGAGCACAGCTTTAAAGCCCCCACATCAGTAATATCAGTATCAATTAAGCTTAGATGCTCAATCTTCTCATTGAGCCTAAGAGCTGCGATAACAGAGTATAGGCCTTCATCTCCAAAAGGGTTGTGGTCTAGGTGCAAAAATATCAGAGTTGGATGAACTTTAATTAAAACTGCTAGCAGCTTGATCTCAAAAGTCCTTAGCCTACAATGCTGGAGCCTGAGAGCTTTTAGAGAAACATTTAGTGATAGAGCAATAATGAAAGCCCGAAAAGATTCCTTAGAAAATTTGACATCTTCAAAGGTAAGAGTCTGAGGGTAGTGGTGCTGAATTTTACGGCGCCAAGCTGAGATAAGTAGCTCAAAACACTCGTCGAAGTATTTTTTGGGGACTGAAAAAAGAGCTAACGTGTTTAAACCCAAAGAAAAGAGCTCTTCGATTATTTTGTTTTGAACCGTTTCTAAAGGAGCTCTTGAGCTAACTGACTCCGCATCGGGAGCAAAAAGTTGCCCTTTAACCTTTTCACTCCGAATAAGACCTTTTAAGAGTTTAAGGTTTTTAACGACTTCACCTTCTAGGTCTGATGCAGCTATCTTATCTTTCTTCTTAGAGTCATGCGAAGAAGGAAGCTTATTGTGGATAAAATTATAACGATCTTTT
>JAAZZY010000124.1 GCA_014239035.1 Chlamydiia bacterium | reverse complement strand
AAAAATACTCAAGAGGCCTACAAGTACGACATCGAACGCTTTGTTACTTTTTTACTTCAAAGCAACATTAAAGACCTCAAAAAGGTTGAGCAAAAGCATTTTCTCTCGTTTTTAGATCAGTGTCAAAAAAAAGGATATGCCTCATCAAGTATTAGCAGGCTTTTGATGGCCCTTAAAGTCTTCTTTAGGTTTTTAAAAAGAGAAGGGCATATTGACAGCAATATTTCTCATTACTTAAGCAGCCCGAAAATTTGGCAGGTGGTCCCAGAAGTGCTCAGCCCTCAGTCTGTAGAAAAACTTCTTAATGCGCCAAATGTGTCCATGGAACTAGAAGCCCGCGATAAGGCTATCATAGAAATTCTATATGGTAGTGGTTTGCGAGTCTCAGAGGTCTGCAACTTGAAAATCAATGATGTCGATGATGATTTTATAAGGGTAAAAGGAAAAGGGGGCAAAGAGCGCATTGTTCCAATAGGAAAGAAAGCAATTGAGGCCATTGATCATTATTTATGTCAGTTTGATCAAGAAAGGAAGAAAATTCCCTATTTATTTTTGAGCAGAAGTGGAAAACAAGTGGATCGGGTGCTTATCTGGAAGAGAATGAAATTTTATGCCAAAAGAGCATGTATTTCTCAAAGTTTATCTCCACACACCCTTCGCCACTCATTTGCTACTCATCTTTTAGAAAATGGGGCTGATCTTAGGATTATTCAAGAGATGTTAGGGCATGCAAATATTGCAACAACAGACCGCTACACACAGGTAAGCCAAAAGCATCTAAAAAATGCTTTTAAGAATTTCCATCCAAGGCTATAGCTTCTTTTTGAGGAGCTTATTAACAATTTCTGGAGAGGCTTTGCCCTTAGAAAGTTTCATCACCTGGCCTACTAAAAAACCAAAAGCCTTTTCTTTTCCATTTTTAAAGTCTTGGACAGACTGCTCATTTTCACTTAGCACCTGATCAACTAACTTTTCGATTTCAGATTCATTGTCAACAGGGCGATAGTCAGTGTTTTCAGAGACAATTTTCTCACAATCCTTGCCGCTCATTGTAACCATGTCATCTGCAACTTTTTTGGCGATTTTGCCCGTGATGATTTTTTTATCGATCATGTTGACAAGTCTAGCAATATTTTCAGGATCTATTTCAGATTCTGAAAGCTCTACTCCTGAGTCTTTAAAGCGGCCTAAAAACTCAACAACGATCCAATTACTCAGAGCACGTGCATTTGGACAAACTTTTAAAGCCTTTTCAAAGTAGTCTGAGAGCTTCTTATCATTAATTAAAATATCAGCAATATCTCGTGCTAATTTCACTTTTTCGATGTAGCGCTTCCTTCGTTCAAAGGGTAGCTCAGGTAGCTCTTTTTTGACCTCATTCACATAGCTTTGTTTCAATATAAGAGGAGGTAAATCTGGCTCTGGGAAATAGCGGTAGTCATCGGCATGTTCTTTCATACGCATTAGGCGAATAATCTTTGATTCAGGATCCCAGCGGTATGTCGACTGAATAATAAGCTCTTTAGGGTCTTGGTCAGGATTTGCAGAGTAGATTTTAATTTGGCGCTGCACCTCTTGATCAATGGCAAGACGCATATTGGAAAAAGAGTTCATGTTTTTGATCTCTACTTTGGTGCGAAATTCTTTTTCTTCTTTCTTTTTTACAGAGACATTGCAGTCTATACGAAGAGATCCTTCTTCCATGTTGCAGTCACATACATCAATGTATTGTAAAATAGCGCGAATCATAGCTGCAAAGGCTGTCACTTCTTTCGCATTTGTACCAATTAGAGGTTTGGTCACAATCTCAATGAGAGGAACACCTGCTCTATTGTAGTCAATTCCACCAAAATTACTAAAATGACGACAGTTCCCAGCATCATCTTCAAGGTGGGTGTGATCTAACTCTAAGGTCTTGATTTTTCCATCTACCTCACATTTAATGTAGCCACCTTTAACAATAGGCTTGTCAAACTGAGTAATTTGAAAATTTCTTGGTGCATCTGGATAGAAATAGGATTTACGATCAAATTTGCTATATAGGGCAACTTCAGCATGAGAAGCATGTCCCCAAAGCACAGCTTTTTTTACAGCTTCTTCATTTAAAATAGGAAGCGAGCCAGGCTGGCCTGTGCAGACAACAGAGATGTTGGTGTTTGGCTCATCTCCAAAGCTGTTGGGAGCAGAACTAAATAGTTTAGAGGTGGTGTTGAGCTGAGCGTGTACTTCAATTCCTACAACCGTTTCCCAATCACTAGCACTCATACTTCCTCCTTAGCAATCTCTGGAAGTTTTTTATTTATAGGGTGAGCTTTCTCAAAAGCATGTGCACATCCAATTAAAAAGGCGTCTTTCATAGCGGGCGCTATAAATTGTATTCCAATCGGTTTATTGTCGGCAGTGATGTCGGATGGAACACTAACAGCAGGCAGGCCTGAAAGGTTTGCAGTAGTTGTATATAAATCCATCAAATACATCGAAACAGGATCTTGAACAGAACCTAGTTCAAAAGCAGGAGTCGGTGTTGTTGGAAAAGCAATTATATCACAGCCAGTAAATGCGTTTTCAAAACTCTCGATAATTTTGGTTCTAACTTTTTGGGCCTTCTTATAGTAAGAAGTGGCATGTCCAGAAGAGAGCACATATGTTCCAAGTAGAATTCTTCTTTTGACTTCAAATCCAAATCCAAACTCTCGAGTAAGATCATATACCTCATCTAATGTCAAAGCATGTGGATCACGGTTCCCATAGCGCACCCCATCAAAGCGAGCAAGATTTGTAGATGCTTCTGCCGTGGCTAAGATGTAGTAGGTTGCAATGGAGTATTTTAAAATAGTGAGATCTACATCAACAATTTGAGCGCCGCTTTTTTTCAAAATTTCTATAGAGCCCTCAAAAGACTTTTTGGCATCTTCTGAAAGGTCTTCAATAAACTTAAAAGGAACACCAACTTTTAGACCTTTAAAGTCTTTTCGAAGGTGCTTCAAAAATTTTTCTTTGGGGTGATCTGCTGATGTCGCATCATGTTTGCAGTGAACGCCGAGTACTTCAGCACTTAAGGCCATATCTCTTGCATCTTGTGCAAAGATACCAATTTGATCCAGTGATGAGCCAAAAGCAACAAGGCCATAGCGTGAGATGCG
>JAAZZY010000123.1 GCA_014239035.1 Chlamydiia bacterium | reverse complement strand
TGTTCGTTTGATCTACTCTAAAAGGTTTTCCATTTTTCATAACTGGTGGAAATGGACTGCCCGTTCCAATGAGAGCTTTTCCATCCGTCCAGTTATATATATCTGCAGGCTCTGCCTCGGAGCAAGATGTCGGGTTTGATAAGGGGAAAATAATGGGCCGCTCGGAGAACTTTGCCATTTTTTTGATAATACTTTTTGTAAAGACTCCTTTTTGACCACAGACTCCGATTAAGACAGTCGGTTTGACATTCTCGACAACTTCTTCAAGGGTTATTTTATCTTTACTATGGCACTTCCACCCTTCGATATCTTTTTTTGTTTTACAATAGGGCTTTTGAAATTTGTAGTTCTTTGCATTTTGCTTATTTAAAAGACCCTGACTCGAAATTAGGTAGAATTTGGAGCATACCTCCTCTGGACTCTCCCCTTTTGAAATCAACTCTTCAGCAATTAAATTGCAAATACCGCAAGCTGCGGAGCCCGCGCCCATTACAACGAATCGATGTTCTTTCAAAGCAAGTTTAGAGGCACGAAGTGCAGCTAAAAGAGTCGCCAAAACAATAGAAGCCGTTCCTTGAATGTCATCATTAAATGTGCAAATTTTATCTTTGTATTTATGAAGGATAGAAAAAGCATTTTTTTGAGAAAAATCTTCCCATTGAATCAAAATATCAGGCCATCTTTTTTTGGCTGCTTTGACAAAAAGATCTATAAATTCATCATACCTGCTTCCACGAATTCTCTTATGTTTCCAGCCAAGATATAAGGGGTCATTTAAGAGATCTTCATTGTCGGTACCTGCATCGAGTAAAACAGGCAGTGTAGATCTTGGATGGATCCCAGAGCAGGCTGTATAGAGCGTTAACTTCCCAATGGGGATCCCCATTCCCCCAGCACCTTGATCTCCTAGGCCTAAGATTCTCTCTCCGTCTGATGCGACAATTACTTCTACTGAATAAAACCGAGCATTACTTAAAATCTTATCCATCTGGAGTCTTAGAGGATAGGAAATGAAAACACCACGAGGCCTTCTGTAGATTTGACTGAAACGCTTGCATCCTTCTCCAACCGTCGGAGTATAGACTATGGGAAGCATTTCATCTAAGTGATGACAAAGTAAGTTATAAAAAAGAGTTTCGTTAGAGTCTTGAAGATCTCTAAGATATATATATTTTTCAATATTCGAATGCTTATTGGAGAAAGCTTTGTAAGATCGATTAAGCTGTTGTTGCATAGACCCAATCTGAGGGGGAATCAGACCATGGAGATTAAAATCATCACGTTCTTTTTCTGTAAAAGCTGAGCCCTTGTTTAAAAGAGCTGATAGAACTAAATTATAATCAAAATAGTCGATCTCTAAATACTTTTTCTTTTTCATATGCGGGGAAATTAGATTCTTAAATAAAAATAGAATGAAGGAGTTCAAAATATCTGTACAGGTAATAAACTATTTATTTTTTACTACGACCAGGATTAATCAAATAAGTTTGGTGCTTTAAAACAAAATGGGATTGAAGGAATCGGTCATCAAATGAATTGACCTAATTAAACCACCTATTTAGGTGAGCGCAGTTTTTCATTTTCGTCACTATCCGAAGTATATGTTTCCATATCCACAAATAACTGAACAAGCCCATCCATTTCAAGCAAGCTCTGCGCTCCATCAGCGCGAATTGTAAAGATAGTTTGATCACCTACAACTTTCACATTGAGTAGAACAATAGTTTGCAGATGTTGATTAATAATAACTGTGGCATTGGGAGGATCTTCTGCAAAGGAATTGGCACCTTCAGTCCAGATTGTTTGCAGTTCCTTTCCGGTCATGTGTTTTACAATCCTATATGGGCGGTTAGAAAAAGCAAGGATTTTTTCAATCTCTCCATGATCTAAGATAAGTTGATAACTTCCATCAGATGCTTTTTGAATCTGCCCATGGTTAGAGAGAATCACGAAGAGATAAGAGGGTTTCTCATTCTTGGTTGTTGAGTTGTTATTATTAGGATTGGAGACCTTAGTATTACAATTAGAATTGCAGGCGGGGTGATTTCGATTCTCACAACTTGACAGGGCAAGTAAAAGAGATAAAGCAAAAGCAAAAGCAAAAGATTTTTGCATGTTTTCTTCCTGTTGATTTTATTATTTTTCTAAACATTTTCAGAAATAAAAACAAATTATTTTTTGAAATTCCTACTGGAAAAAGAAGGTCTAAACGATATTTTTACTCTGCTTTAAAATAAACCTGAATTGAAAAGATCCGTCATCCAATCATTTATTGGATGCTGGGGCATATTTCTATAATATGTGTAACGCCAAGCATACAACTCTAATAAAGTCACCGTTGTTCTTAAGTCTACTATATTGAATAGATTCCAAAAGAAAGATAGCTCTTAACAAAAATTGACCTGAAAGAATATTCTTTAATTTTTTAAAATCACATAATTTAAAGGATGATAATGATCTCTCAAGCAGACGCTTCACCGCCAGGCTTAGTGCACTCACTTAACGCTCAAAAAGGCTTTTCAACAATTCCCCTGCGACTTGATTCTCTCTTATTAAAAGATGGAACTTCAATTGACCTGCAGCAACTTGTTCACATTGCTCAAAATGCAGGTGACAAAATCATGGGGATCTATAGTGGAGATTTTAAAATAGAATATAAAGGAGACTCTTCACCTTTAACAACAGCAGACACTGCAAGTAATACTATCATCTGCCAAAAGCTTGGGTCTACTTACCCTAACATAAAAATAATTTCTGAAGAATCAACTCAGCTGCCATACTCTGAAAGAGCAGATGAAACATATATTTGGTCAGTAGATCCTTTAGATGGAACCAAAGAATTTATAAAAAAAACGGGAGAATTTACGGTAAATATTGGCCTTTGTGAAAATGGACTTCCCATACTTGGCGTTGTTAATGTACCAGCTCAAAATCTTACATATTTTGCAGCGACTGGAAAAGGAGCGTTTAAACTAGATCACAAAACAGGCCAAATCACTCCCCTTCACGTTGCAACATTTTCTAAAAAAGATCGCAGCTTAAGGCTTGTCGTCTCGGTATCTCATCCTTCAAAAGAAACAGATGCCTTTGTCTCACAATTTAGAGATCCACATCTTGTCTCTGCTGGAAGCTCATTAAAGCTTTTGATGGTGGCAGAGGGCACAGCTGGTATTTATCCAAGGCTTGCTCCTACTATGGAATGGGA
>JAAZZY010000122.1 GCA_014239035.1 Chlamydiia bacterium | reverse complement strand
TTAACAAGTTCCAAAAGAAGGGGAGCCATTTTTTCTCCTACCCCTTTTGTGGCAGCCCAAGCAGCCTTTCTTCTTTCTACATCCTGCTCAGTTTTCAGAGTGTCTAGAAGATCGTTCTCTGTGACTTCTTTTCCTTCAAAATTTGCTCTAAAGGTTGTATAGGACTGTACAACTTGCGCCTCTAAATTTGAGATAGATTCCAAAAGCTCTGCAGGCACTTGGTTTACTTTGTGTTTTTTAATCAAGAGATTTAAAACTCTAAGCAAGTCTGGGCTTGTAATAGTTCCTTCGTTCTTCCAATCCAGTAAACTCTGATAAGTCTCTTCATTGCTAAAAAGAAGTTTGAATTCTTTACTAAGCCTAGCTAGATCTTTTGCAACATCAGTAGAGCCTGTTGTAGCAAGTTTCCAAGATGCTGTTTTTAAAGCGATGCTCTTAATTTTTACTTTTTCAATAAATTCATCGAGAAAAACGTTGAAGGCTTCCTCTGTCTTCATATATATTTCCAAACTTCTTACCTAGCGGTTGTTTGCCACAGGTTACTAAAAAGGAAATTTTATTCATACATGAAGTTATTTGAGTTGAAATATCTAAGAAGGATAGACTTACGCATCCTCTTCGTTACTATTGCTTTAATGGCGATCAGTTTGATAATCATGTCGGAGGCCCATTCTTTAAATAATATTGAAGAAATTATTGATGAACCTTTTTGGACACCCCTTGCTTTGAGCCAATTGAAATGGTTTTGTATGGGTCTTGTCGTCTACTTTATGTCAGCTTCTTTTGATTATAACAAACTTCGAGAATGGGCATGGATTTTGTATGTTATCATGCTGCTTGCACTTGTAGGCCTATTTTTTACATCGGAGAGTCATAATGTCCACCGTTGGTACCGCATTCCGGGACTGTTTTATGTACAGCCGTCTGAGCTTGCTAAGCTGATTGTTGTCATTGCCCTGAGCTGGTATCTAGAAAAACAAAAAAGTAATGCCTCTCGCATCTCCACGGCCTTCTATGCAGGCATAATCATAGGAGTACCTTTCTTGCTGATCTTATTGCAGCCAGATTTAGGTTCTGCCCTTGTTTTATACCCTATTGCACTTGTGATGTTTTATTTTGCTGATCTCTATTCTCCAATAGTCAAATTGATGACAGTCGGGCTAGTAATTGGTGTTGTGTTATTTTCATCTATCTTAATGGGGGTTCTCTCTTATGAAAAAGTCAAACCTGTTGCTACTGTCTTTATGAAGGAATATCAGTATCAAAGATTAGATCCTGATGATTACCATCATAAATCTGCAGCATCTGCCATTTCAATTGGAGGATGGAGAGGAAGTGGTTGGAGGCGTGGTGACTACACAAGTGGTGGTTGGCTTCCTGCTCCTCAAACAGACTCTGTATTTCCCAACTGGGGGGAACACTATGGTTTTTTTGGCCTAGTTTTTTTATTGTTTATTTTTTATATTTTATTGCATCTAAGTTTCAAAGTATCAACAGTTGCAAAGGACCATTTTGGCCAGCTTCTCTCAACAGGAGTTGCAGTTTATCTGGCAATGCATATTCTGATTAATATAGGCATGATGTGCGGAATGTTGCCCATTACGGGAGTTCCACTAATTCTAGTGACCTATGGAGGCTCTTCGAGTATTGTAACTATGGGAGCTTTGGGAATATTACAAAGCGTTTATAGCCGGAGGTTTATGTTTTGAAGGATTCAACTAAACATACATTTTTATTTCATCCAGAGAAATGGGTGGGAGATGGAACCATTACTTTTAATGAATTTGGCCATGGCTTAAAATTTTATACTCATTGGAATGTCTCTGAGCAGTCAGAAGATCATGCTAAATGCACTCAAGAGATAGAAGTTGAAGGTCTTATGGATAAGACCGAAAACAAATTTATTCTTAGTGAGATCAAAAATAACTCTTTTATTATTACCTTAGAAAACGAGAGTCTTGGAAAGGTTGTTGGCAAGGGAGTCTATGACGATAAAACAGTTGCTTGGGAATTTTCTAATAAAGAGCTTGGTTTTGAAGGTTTTGAAATCTATGAGCTTCAGGAAGATGGAGGATACACCACTCGTGGAGAATATATCTCCATAGACCAACTCCGAACAATTATTGAAGGTAAAATCTGGAAAAAACAAGCTTCTAAAGGTAAAACTAAAGAGAAAACCAAAAGCGCTGAAGGCGCAGTAGATGAGCACAATGAGGAAGGATCATCAGAAAATCCTCAAGAGCCTTCTCAGTAGCTGCTGCCATTCTTGATTCAAAATGAGCTTTTGATTTTTTAACTTCGTCATTTGCAAGATAAAATATGTAATGTGTACACCCCAGAAGCGGATGGTGGAGAGCTCGTCTCTGCTGAAGATGAAGACTTTGCCTTTTAAATGATCATTTCTTGAGAACTAGAAGCAGCAGATTTGGCCCGCTCAGTCTATGATGAAAAGAGAGAAGCAGATCAAGGTCCTTTAAAGGAGGTATCTAAGTTCCTATCAAGAGTATTTGAAAATGTATTTGGTTTTTAGCTTGTTGGAATAACCTTAAAGGTCAAAAGGAACTGTAGCACAATTACTGCTAGCCCTAAGAGAACCATGAAAATAAGTGAAGGCTTTCCACCAAAGGTTGTGAAAGCACTTTTGAGCTTATGTCTGTAGCGGTTGCTCCAAAGCATAAGCGCTGGAAGAATGACAAATAAAATCACACAACCAAAGCTTCCTGCATAACTAAGAGCTGACAAGAAAATTTTTGGGAATAAAATTGCCATGATAAAAGGCGGAATAAAGATAAATGAGCATAAGATAATTTTGCCATGCCCCGTCTTTTTGATGTTGAAGCCATCTGCTAAAAAATCAAATAGACCTAAGATGACCCCAAGATATGAAGTGGCAATCGCGCAAAATGCAAAAGTTTGACTAAAAGCGACCACAGAGTCACTTTGTATCACAGCTTTTAATGCTTGTGATGCTGGTTGGCCATTTCTGAGCATCGAGTGTATGCTAACCGGTCCATCAACAGGAACAATACCTAGCACAAACCATTCCCAGATTACATAAATGATAAGAGGAATGAACCCACCGAGTACTATGACCCATTTAAGTAATTTAAAATCTCGGGACTTTTAATGAAATAAAGCTATATTGCAAAAAGAACAAGATTAATATTAAATGATGATTATATTAATTATAATTGTTCATAATTTCAAAAGCTGAATTAAACTGGCCCTGCCT
>JAAZZY010000121.1 GCA_014239035.1 Chlamydiia bacterium | reverse complement strand
AACCTAGGATATCTCGATTGGTGTTGGTCGTGTGTCCTTTCTTTTCTGAGAGCAGTCGTATAATAGAGTTGAGCTCAAAAATTGTGAGCAGAGCAATAGCAAATGCTATGAACAAGACATCGTGTATGATTCCGCTGTTGAAATATACAAAGTGAAAATCAAATAAACCTCTAAGGTCAAAGTAAGGAGCTGCTATAACAGGGATATCCCAAGGTGTTTTGCCGCTAATATATTGATTTAGAAAACTGGCAATCAGGGCTGTTAATATGAGCATAATCAAAGGGCGAGGGACTGTTTTGCGCTCTTTTCTCAAAAATACCAGTGTTAGCAAGCCCATGGACCCAATGAGCAAAGTTAGAGGGTTTAAATGGTTTAAATGTGAAAGTAGGTAGCCACCTTGGTGGATGAGAGAAAAAATTCCTTGAGGCTTTTCGATAGACAACAAGTTAAACGCTTGTGAAATAATAATGGTGATAGCAAGTCCTAAGATGTATCCCATCATCACGGATCTACTGATAAATTGTGTGAGTCTTCCTAGTTTCAACACTCCAATGGCAATCTGCATAAGTCCAACAAATAAAATTATTTGAGAAATTATTTGTAGGGCAATTCCGCTCTTTAGATGATCAGGAACAGCTGAAAAATGGGTATATAAAATTTGACTTGTTCCAGCTTGCAAAAGAAGGGATGTGGCGTTAGTTGGCCCAGCAATTAAATATCTTGAAGATCCAAATGAAGAAGTTAGAATACTTCCGGAAATAGAGGCTATAATCCCAGCTTGAGGAGGTAATCCTAAGAGCAGTGCATAAGCAATCGACTGAGGAAGAGAAAGCAGTGCAACAGAAAATCCGCTTAGTAAATCAGATTTCATGTTTAGATAACTATATTTTCCTTTTATGCTATAAAAAATTTTATTTAAAAAATTGTTTTTCATAATAAATTTTACTATATATTACTATTATAAATAGTGGCTTTAATTTTCATTTAGCGTATTATAGATTATATTGAAATACTTTCGAAAACCAAAGTGTAACAATCCATGACTTTTCCTAAAATTGCACTCGTAGGCAGACCAAATGTTGGTAAATCTGCTCTCTTCAATCGCCTTTTGAAAAAAAGAATTGCTATTGTTGATGAGATGGAAGGCGTAACTCGCGATCGAATTTACGGAGAGGGGGAGTTTGAAGCAGAATCTTACATCCTAATAGACACTGCAGGGATTGAAACAACAGATCATAGCCAGCTCAACATCGACATTTTAAATCAAAGTAAATTAGCAATTGAAGAAGCTGATTTCTGTATTTTTGTAGTAGATGCCCAAATAGGCATTACAAGAATGGATCAAGAAATTGCGAAAATTTTAAGACAAAAGAAAAAACCAGTTTGCTTAGCCGTCAATAAAATTGATATAGATCAGCACGAAGATATGATCTATCCTTTTTATGCTCTAGGTTTTGAAAATTGTTTAGGAGTCTCTGCTGAGCACGGGCGCAATATCTACGAGCTCATGGAAATAGCTTTTCAAAATTTACCTGAAATTTCTCTAGATGAAGATCCTGCTTTAGACAAAGAGACAATTTCAATTGTGGGTAGAACAAATGTTGGAAAGTCTACTTTAATGAACTATTTATCAAAGCAGCCACGCTGCGTGGTTAGTCCAATTGCTGGAACCACACGTGATGCTATTGAAGTAGAAATTGATTTTGAAGACAAGTCTTATGTCTTTATCGACACTGCAGGGATTAGAAGAAAAAATAAAGAAAAGGTTGTCGTTGAGAAATTTGCTCATATCCGCACGTTTGGGGCGATAGAAAAATCTGAGATTTGCTTATTTCTAATCGATGCACAAGAAGGACTTACTGCTCAAGAGAAGAAGTTTTTGTCAGAAATATACGAGCAGGGAAAAAGTTGCATTGTTGTTGTTAATAAATGGGATTTAGCCCAAGGCTTTCGAATGGAGCATGCTCACCAAGCTCTTATAAAAGATAGTCCTTTTCTGGCCATCTATCCTGTAGTCTTTATATCAGCGCAAACGGGTAGAAATATTGAAAAGCTCTTTCCGCTAATTAAGCAAGTTAGTGAGTGTCGTAACAGAAAAATCGAAACTTCAGCTCTCAATAGATTTATCTTGGATGCTGTCCAAAAATGTTCTCCTCCTATGGTCTTAGGAAAGCGCCTCAGAGTCTATTACATGACACAGATTAAAGCAGGGCCTCCTTGTTTTTTATTCTTCGTTAATTCTTCTACTTTATTAACGCCTACCTACAAAAGGTATTTGCTCAATCAGATGCGTCAAGCATTTGATTTTACAGCAACACCCATAAAATTCTTTTTAAGAAGCAAAAATAAAGCTAAGAAAGATAAAAGCGTTAAGGGCTCACTCTCGTTTGTCTAGGCATTTTCATAGATGTCTTTATGCACAGATTGCAAGATCTCGATGAGATCTTTTCTAGAGAAGAGCTTAATTTGATTTTGATCAGCAGAGCCGACCACTTCTTCCATTAGCTTGCCTTTAGAACTAATAATTTTATCGATGGCTTCCTCTAATGTATTTAGAGTAACCATCTTAAAAACCTGAACACCTCTTTGTTGACCTATTCTGTGAACACGGTCTGTAGCTTGATTTTCTCTAGCGGCATTCCACCAACGGTCGTAGTGAATCACAACAGATGCGGATGTTAAATCGACTCCTAGACCTACTGCTTTTAAAGATGCGACGAAAACTTCACATTTAGGATCCTTTTGAAACCTCTCAAGCTCCTCTCTTCGATTTTTTGTAGCGCCTCGAATAGTGGCAAAACCAACTCTATTGAGCTTGAGGTGCTCTACTATGAGATCAAGCATCTTTAAATATTGTGAAAAGACAACAACTTTTTGTCCGCTTTCTCTAGCTTCTTGAAGAAGCTCTACAAAAAGGTCCCATTTCCCAGAGCTATGCTTCCCATATTTTTTTGGGTCAAGTGATGCTGGGTGATTACAGACTTGCTTGAGTTGGTTAAGCAAGGCAAAGACATGGATATAGGGGATTGGTTTTGAAGAATCTTCCAACTCTTTTAAGAGTTTGTCTTTAGATTGATTGAGTAAAAATTGATAGAGCTTAGCTTGGTCAGCAGAGAGTTCACAGTGAGCAACCTGCTCTGTTTTTTTAGGGAGGTCTTTAAGAACTTCTTCTTTTTTTCGCCTTAGAAGAAAGGGTTCAATCATCTTTTTAAGGATATTTCTTTTTTGAGGATCTTTGTCCCTTTCAATAGGGTTTGTGAAAAAATCTCTGAATTTTTCT
>JAAZZY010000120.1 GCA_014239035.1 Chlamydiia bacterium | reverse complement strand
TGGGGCTTTTTGTCATTACTTCTCAATTCAACGGAGGAGGAGAAGTTTTGACAGCTGAGACCGGAACAATTTTAAAAAATTTAAATTCGCCTCCAGAACTTAGATGCGCACTCATCAAGTTTAAAAAGCTAAAAATGGATTTTCAGATGAGACAAAGTATAAGAAAAACGATTCAACACTTGGATATTAATTCCCAAATAAATAGAATTGTTGACCTTACGTTAAACTCACGACAATGATGAAGTCATTTTTTTATAGTTCTTTTGCATATTATCTAATCCGAGGCTTTTTTTTCCCAATTAGCCTCCTTCCTTATCGCGCAATCCATGTTCTTGGCAAAGGCCTGGGCACAGTTGTTTATTGGTTTGCTCCATCAAAAATAAAAAAAATCACCTACAACAATTTAGCTCTTGCCAAGACCCTTGATTTAAACGAAAAACAAATCAAAAAGATCGCTAAAGAGTCTTTTCAAAACCTTATCATTAATAGCCTTGAGTATTTTAGACTCAAAGGCAGCCGTTATAAAATGAATCGCTTTGTCACTTCCTACAACTTAGAAATCTTAGATAAGTTTTACGAAGAGGGGCAAGGCTCCATTTGCGTAACAGGCCATATTAGCAACTGGGAGCTTTGCTTTTTAAAGCACACTCAAAATAGTCCTGCAATAGCGATTGGCAAGCAAATAAAAAATCCTAAACTATACAATTACATTCAATCTATTCGCCAAATGCATAAAGGCAAAATTGTGGAAATGAAGAATGCTATTTCAGATGGCATCAAAGAACTTAGAAAAGGCGTTGCTTATGCTATGGTTAATGACCAAGCATATACATCTTCCTCATATAGCTATCCTTTCTTAGGAGCAAGAGCTTGGACTTCAGCTGCCCCTGCTCTAATGGCCTACAAAGCAAGCGTTCCGCTGATTCCTGTGGTTACAAAGAGATTAAAAGGTGGAAGATATGAGTTTTCACTGCTTAAGGCCATCTGGCCTGATACTTCTAAACCACTCAAACAAGAAGTTAAAAGGCTCATGGATGGCGTTTTGGAGGCACTAGAGAGCAAGGTCAAAGAAGAACCAGGACAGTGGCTATGGCAACATAAAAGATGGAAGCAAGAAGGCTATAACTATATTATTCACGAATATAAAGCAGATTCTATTTTGATTGTTTTACCTGAAGAAGAGTCTGTCTTTAATTGGATCAATGAAGGAATTTGGATCATTGAGCAGATCTACACTCGCTCATTTCTAACTTTTATGATTCCTGAGAAGTTTAAGAATAGGTGGAAAGATACCAAGCATGAGGTTTTAACCTATAAAAAATTTAGTGATATTACAGTGCGCGATTATCGTTTTCAGCTCATCTATGATTTTTGCAATCAACCCAAAATAGGGAAGCATTTCTTCAAATTAGGAGCCCACAAACTCTACTCTCTAGATGAACTTATCAAGAGAAAAGAGGACTTCACCAAGCAAGAGTCTTTTTCAACCTTATTAGCAAGTGTTCTTTGCCTGTCCGAAGCGCATTTTAAGGCTCCAGTCTAATTGATATTTGTCTTTTCTTGTGCCCACTTTTTACTTTGCTGATACTTTTCTTTTGCACAGCATTGCACCTCTTGAGACTTCACTTTAGCACAGGAAATAATTTTTTTCCTTTGATTCCAATTCAAAATGAAAAGTAATGCAATTAAAATGATAATGATGAAGAATAAAAACCGTTTCAATTGAAACCTCTAATTTAAAATTAATCCCTATTTTATATCAAATTAAGAAATTTATATGCCAGCCTATCGATTTTTTACAGACCAAGTTCTCAAAGAAAAAAAAGAAATAACCTTAGAGGGCTTTGAACATAAACATATCAAACAGGTGATGCGCCTAGATGTGGGCAATGAGATTGAGGTTACAGATGGGAAGGGAAATTTAGCGTTAGCTAAAATTTGCGTATGCGAAAAAAGTTCAACAACCGTTGAGATTACCACACTCACTTTCTTTCCTAAAGAGCACGACTTGATCTTATTGCAGGCTATGCCAAAGGCTAGCAAATTGGATCTGATTCTTGAAAAGGGAGTTGAACTTGGACTCACTGAGATTCACATCTTTATGGGAGAAAAAAGCATTCAAAAGCTCCCTTTAGAAAAACTAGGACGCTTACAAACAATAGCCACTTCTGCTCTCAAACAATCTGCTCGGCTCTATCTACCTCAGATAAAAGTGATCTCTCCCATCTCAAAATGGCCAGATGCCCCTTCCAATGCTTTTTTTGGTGATTTAGGAGAAGGAGCTCCCCTACTTTTCAACGCACTTGGAGAGATCCAAGGTATAAAGAAACTCTATTTCTGCAATGGCCCAGAGGCTGGTTTTACAAAAAAAGAACTTAAACTATTAAGACAAAAAAAATTCAACGGTGTGAGCCTACACACTAATGTTTTGAGGACTGAGACGGCTCCTCTTGCTTTTTTAAGTATAGCCTTTCAAAAGTTTCTAACTGAGAGTGACGGTTCCATTGTAAACTAAGAATTCCGTTGGATCAAGGGTAACAGTCTGCCCTTCTTTTAAGATAGCCGTTGCTCCTTCTGCTCGAACGACCACAGGAATATTTAATGTTTTAGAAACGAGCATTGCATATTTTTCAGAGTCCACATCATCTGGATGATTTTCTAAGATAATGCCTCTAGCTTCTTTGAAGAACTTTAAATATGTGTCGTCACAGCGGGTAATGACCAATATATTGTTACGGACAGGACACTGCACCCCTTCATCAAGAGAGGCCATAACTGAAACCTTATCAGAAACGGGCTCTCCATAACCAAATTTAGCTCGGATAAGCACATCTCCAATGCTTTCAACTAGCATCATGTTCGTGGAGCCTGTGACACCAAAAGCGGAGCCTGCTGTGACAATAACAACATCACCAAGTGATACTATTTTTCTTTCTAAAGAATAGTCGCAGAGGATTTTAAAGGCTTCTTTTGTACTCCCAAACGTTGAATGGTATAGAGGAGTAATTCCCCAATTAAGGGCAAGCTGATGATAGACTTTCTTATTATTGGTTAAAACAATGATTGGGATCTCACTACGCCATTTTGAAATCAATCTAGAAGTATATCCCGACGAAGTAAAAACAAAAATGGCTTTGGCTTTAGTTGCATATGCAGTGTTTACTGTCGCAAAAGTCACAGCTAAAGGAATGTCACTACTATTTTTTTGGATATGAGAATAGAAGAAATCTTTGAAGTTAAAATAAGCCTCTGTATTTTTTATTATTTCTTTAAGCGTATCTACTGTTTCAATGGGATACTTTCCTACAGCACTTTCTGCTG
>JAAZZY010000011.1 GCA_014239035.1 Chlamydiia bacterium | reverse complement strand
ATTACCGGTTCCCTTAAACTCTTCAAAGATCACCTCGTCCATACGAGATCCTGTGTCGATTAGCGCTGTAGCAATAATAGTTAAAGAGCCGCCAAACTCAATATTTCTTGCTGCTCCAAAGAAGCGTTTAGGCTTATGAAGGGCATTTGCATCTACACCACCAGAAAGAATTTTACCAGAGTGGGGTTCTACTGTGTTGTAGGCTCGAGCAAGACGTGTAATAGAATCTAGAAGAATGACAACATCATGTCCGTATTCAACAAGTCTACGAGATTTCTCTAGAACCATCTCAGCAACTTGCACGTGACGCTCAGGTGGTTCATCAAAAGTTGATGCGACCACTTCTCCAGACTTAACATGGCGAGCCATGTCAGTAACTTCTTCTGGGCGTTCTCCTACAAGAAGAACCATGATTTTGACTTTAGGATTATTTTTAGCAATCGAGTTGATTATTTTTTCCATAATCACTGTTTTACCTGTTCGAGGAGGAGCTACAATTAGGGCGCGTTGTCCTTTACCGATAGGTGCTGCTAGATCGAGTACTCGAGTCGTGATATTTTCTTTAGCAGTTTCCATGACAAGTCGCTCTTCGGGGTAAAGCGGAGTCAAGTTTTCAAAGCGTACACGCTCTTTAGCTTTTTCTGGAGGAGTGTCATTAATTGACTCTACTTTTAAGAGGGCAAAATATTTTTCTTTATCTTTAGGTGCTCGAATAGATCCTGTGACGCTATCTCCTTTTTTTAACTCAAATCTACGGATTTGAGCAGGGGATACATAAATGTCTTCAGCAGAAGGCAGGTAGTTGTAGGCAGGAGATCTTAGAAATCCAAATCCATCAGGTAGAACTTCTAAAACACCTTCTCCAAAAAGGATCTCTCTAAATTTATCTGACTTATATTTTACAATTTCAAAAACAACTTGCGATTTTGATAGAGCTCCTAGGTTTTTGATTCCAAATCCCTTTGCATACCTGTTGAGCTCTTCAACATTCATGCGCTGCAATTCAGAGACCATGGTGATAGGTGGAGAGGCATCAGGAGAATTATTTCCATTTTGAGAGTTGCTCATTTGCTCATTGAGATTACTAACAGCAGGGGGCTTTGGTTGCTTTAAAGGAGGACGTTTCGGTCCGTTGTGAGGTTTAGAGGTTTGCGATTCTTTCTCAGAGCCAACAGCTACAGGTGCTTTTGCCGGTTCATTTTTTGCAGAATTTGACTTCTCTTTTGGGTGGTTACCTTCTTCGTTCATAACTCAATTGTCTCTTAAAATAATTGGGGGGTTAATAAATAGAATCTATTGGATAATTTGTAAATAGATTTTGTTAAATGCCTCTTTGAGCTTCGCTAAGTTTCCATCATTTTGGAGGACATACTTTGCTCGTTTGGCCTTTTCTTCTTGTGAGAGCTGCCTCTGAGCTCTTAATCGATAGTTTTTTGCGGTTAGTGGGTGCATGCGCGCATAGCGCTCTTCACAAACTGAAGAAGGAGAAACAACTGCAAGCGTAACATCGTAAAATTGATCGGATTTGCTTTCAAATAAAAGGGGAATTTCAACCACAAACAGGGTCCATTTTTTTTCTCTGTAAATTTCTTTAAATTCTTTTTCTACTTCTTCTCGTACAAGAGGGTGTAGGATTTTTTCTAGGTGATCTAATTTCTTAGGATCATTGAATACTATTTGTGCTACTTTTTGGCGACTAATGCTTCCGTCTTGCAGTATCTGAGGGCCGAGGAGCTGGGTAATTTGCGACTGTACATGAGGAGTTTTGATTAATTGATGAACAATATCGTCAGTATCAAGGACGTATGCCCCCATGTCCCTAAACAGGCTCCCAACCGTACTTTTACCTGTTGAAAGTCCGCCTGTAATAGCTACTTTCATTAAAGCTAACATTCTTTCCAATTTTTGCCAATCTTTATATCAACTGTTAAGGGGACTTTTAATGGAATAACATTTTCCATTATTTTTTTGACATTTGAGGTGACCTCTACTATTTCAGAGTCCTCTACTTCAAAAAGAAGTTCGTCATGAATCTGCAGGATCATAAAACTTTTTTTATTTTGATCTTTTAAATAGTGGTAAATTTTAGCCATGGCTATTTTGATGATATCTGCATTACTTCCTTGAAAGGGAGAATTGACAGCTAGGCGCTCAGCAGCTTGCTTTAAAAGCTTGTTTTTACTGTTGATCTCATGCAGTGGCCTTTTTCTTCCAAAAAGCGTCTCTGTGTATTGTTTCTTCGCTGCTTCTTCTTTACATCTCTCAATATATTGAGAGACCATTGGGTATTGATTGAGGTAGGTCTCAATAAATTCTTTGGCTTGCCCTACACTAACTTTGAGCTGCTTGGAAAGGCCAAAAGCCTGCTGTCCATAGATAATCCCAAAATTTACTGCTTTGGCTAAATAGCGGTGCTCTTTAGTCACTTCTTGAAGGGGCAGATTAAAGATTTTGGATGCAGTAGATGAGTGGATATCACCATTTTGAGAGAAGATCTCAATAAGGTGTGGATCTTCACTATAATGGGCTAAGAGTCGAAGTTCAATTTGAGAATAATCAGCTGATAGGAAAGACCAATTTTCTTTTTGAGGTCTAAAGGCTTTTCTGATCATTTTACCTTGCTCCGTCTTTACAGGAATGTTCTGCAAATTGGGACTTTGGCAAGATAGACGTCCAGTTGCTGCTATCGTTTGATTGAAGCTACAGTGGACGCGTTTGGTCTGATCAAAAGGTTCTTCTACAAGTGACTCAACATACGTTGAGCGCAGCTTCTCCAGAGTTCGAAAGCTAAGGATCTTTTCAATGATGGGGTGATCCTTTTCAATCATCTCTAAAGCATCAGCACTAGTTGAGTAGCCCGTTTTAGTTTTTTTAGTTGGAGCAATGAGTAGCTTTTGAAATAACACCTCTCCCAGTTGCTTGGGAGATTTTAAATTAAAAGTCTCCCCAGCAAGAGCATAAGTTTCTTCTTCAATGCACTGTAGCTGTTCATTGAGTGATTTTTTCATCACTTTGAGTTCTTCTACATCTACATAGATACCCCTTCGCTCCATGTCTAAGAGAACAGGGATGAGAGGGATCTCTATATTTTGGTAAACATCAAGTAGATCTTCTTGAACAATTTTCTCTTTTAGAAGGTGGTTGAGCTTAATGGTCATCAAAACATCTTCACCGCAATAGTTGGCAACAGTTTCAATTTCAACATCCTTCATGCTAATTTCATTTTTTCCACTACCAATGAGCTCTTTAATGGGGATTTTTTGATAGTTAAAATACTCTAGTGAAAGATGGTCTAGTGAGTGTTGATGAGTATTGGGAGTGAGCAAATACGATTGTAAAATCGTATCATCAGAGATATTTTTTAATTCTATGCCAACATTAAGTAGAACATGCATGTCATATTTAATATGGTGGGCATAAAAACCAATATTAGGGTTTTCAAAAAGAGGTTTCAGTTTTTCAAGAAGCTCTTTTTTTTCAATGCGACCGTTAAAGGGGATATACCAGATTTTATCTTCGCTATAGCCAATGCCAAGGCCTACAATTTGTGCAGAAATGGGAGCTAGATGCGAAGTTTCAGTATCAAAGCAAATCTCTTTTTGTTTTGAAAGCTCTTCAATTAGTGCATCAAGCTGCACACTATCATTGATAATCGGGATTTCTAGTTTTATAGAGGACGCTGGTTTTTTTTGACTTGACTGAGTTTGAAATTCCTTGAGCAGGGATTTGAAGTTCATGTCTTCAAAAAACACTGCTAGTTCCTCTCTATCAGGAGCATTTAGACGGTAATAGTCTAGATCTTGAGGAAATTCTACATTCAAGTCTAAAGTTACAAGACGTCTACTAAGCGCTAGTTGATCTTGAGAGTCTAAGAAAGTCTCTATCTTTTTGCCGCTTAAATATTTTTCTGGATGAGCTATGAGCTCATCAAGATTCTCAGACTGTGAAAGCAGACTCTGAGCTGTTTTTGGTCCAAAACCTTTTACTCCGGGAACATTATCTGATGCATCTCCAACTATGGCTAAGTAGTCTCGTATTTGAGAGGGCCAAACACCAAAGTGTGCTTTGACTTCATTTGCATCGTAGAGCAAATTGTTTTTGCTAGTATTTAAGATGGAAATGTTTTCTCTAACAAGCTGAAAGAGGTCTTTGTCACTACTACAGACGAAGGCTTGATGATTGTTTTTTTCTGCCCAAAGGGCAATAGCTGCCATCACATCATCTGCCTCTACATCGGGTACTCGAAGCCTAGGAATATTTGCTATCTCACAAAATTCATAAGCCCACTCGAGTTGGTGTGGAAGATCTTCAGGAGGATGCAAACGATTTGCTTTATATTCGGGATAGATAGCGGTTCTTTTCTTGGTATTATTGGGTCCATCAAATACGACAATTAAATGGGTCGGAGAAAAATCATTCCTTAGCTTTAAAATAGCTCGAATAAAACCATAAAGAGCGTTGGTTGATTCTCCAGTTGGCCGACTTAAATGACGAATCGCGTAATACGATCTAAAAAGATATCCTAAAGCATCTAGGATAAATATTTTTTCCATAGCTTATTTAGTTTTGAGAAGAGAGATGCTGTCTAAGCAACTCTTCTTTATTTGGACTCATAAATAACAGAGGATTCTTTAAGAAAGAGGTCAATTTATTTTGCTTTGTCATCATTTTATTGCTCATTCTTAGAAAATCAGAGAGGTGAACTTTGGGTTGAAGCTCAACGAGCTGATAATTGTTGCCCTCTAGGTCAGATGCTTTTGCAAGCATTTGCACAACTTCGTCATATTGATACCCAGCACCGTCGATGTAACCGTATTGTTCAGCTTCAGTAGAGTAAAAAACGTGTGCGCCATATTTGTTTCTTAACAACTCAGGAGTAAGTTTTGGTCTAGCTTGTGACACAACTGCAATGAACTGATTGTAGTTTAAATTTGCCATTTGCTTGAAAGAGTCTGCGCTATCGGCTGTCCAAGGTTGGAACGGATTCATATCAGACTTGCCCGTTCCAGCAGTGATTGTTTGGTTTTGTACTCCCACTTTTTGCATGCCCTCTGAAACGTTAAAGAAACTCCAGATAACCCCAACAGAACCAATAATGCTGCTCTCTGAGGAATAAATTTTATCTGCAGTACATGCAATATACATCCCTCCAGATGCGCAGAGTCCTTCGACATAAGCATAAATTGGCACCTGATACTTTAGAGCATAGTCTTTAAGAGCATAATACATTGATTCAGAATCTGTAGCTGTGCCTCCTGGAGAATTTATGTAGAGTAAAATTCCTTTGATAGAGTTATTTTTAAAAGGTCCAGATCGGGATTCATTTAAAACAGAGCGCAATGATTCTGCAGTAAGTGGCGGTGTTCCTATAACCCCTGTTATATTGATTCTTAAAAGAAGAGGCTGATTGGATGCAAAAGCATATTTTCGACCGTTTGTATCAGGAATAATTACATCATACATAGATGTATCTAAAGCCTTTGAACTCTTACCTGCACCAAAGACAAGTAAGACCAGAAAAAAGGCTATAACTATTCCAATTACAGCAAAAAACGAGACGCAAAAGGAGCGCAAAACTGAACTAAATAAAGACTCTCTTACTAACTTCATTAGGTAATCCCAAGTATACAAATAAACTTCGGTAGTGTATCCTATTTATAATATTTTTAATCAATGAAAATAAATTTTTTGCTATCATGGACTTCCTAAGAAATTTTTTACAGCAGAGTTTAGGCGTGATCATCGAAGGGGGATTTATCCTCGTTTTGGCCATTGCTCTAACAATCATAGCTAAGCAGATCATTCGAAATATCTATAAACAGACAAAGAAGGTTAAAGGAGATCTTTTAAAGAAAGACTTTACGGCTAAGGTAATGAGGCCCATCAGGTTCCTGATCTGGCTTGTAGGCGGCTCTTACTTGGTTTATATCTTTGTGGTTCGCCTGCAGCAGGAAAATAGCTTTCAGTCAAGCTTTGGCCAATTTCGTAATCTAGTCATCATTATTTGCTCAACTTGGCTCTGTTTTGAGATTAAAAAGCAGCTGATGCATTCCTGGACTAAAAGTAGTCGAGCTGCAGAAAAAGCCAGGATGGGCTTAATCTCTAAACTTATTTCTTTAACACTTCTTCTCGTCTCTGGTTTGATTATCCTAGACACCCTCGGGGTGCATATCGGGGCGCTCCTTGCTCTTGGTGGAGTGGGAGGCTTAGCATTAGGTTTTGCTGCAAAAGATGTGTTTGCGAACTTCTTTAGCGGTTTTATGCTTCACGTAACCAAGCCATTTGAAGTGGGGAACTGGGTCCACAATCTAGACGCTACAATGCAAGGAACAGTCGAGCATATTGGATTTTATCTTACTCGGATAAGAGGATTTGATAAACGACCATTTTATGTGCCAAATTCCATGTTTTCTTCACAGATCACTGTAAATGCCTCCAGAATGTCAAATAGACGCATTAAAACAACTATTGGAGTGCGTTATGATGACTTTCACGTGATTGAAGCGATCGTCGATGATATTCGCACTATGCTTAAAGAAGACCCTGAAATTGATGATAAACAAGCACAACTTGTTGATTTTATAGAATTTGGTGCATCTTCGCTCAACATATTGCTCTATGCGTTTACTAAGACTATTGTATGGAAAGAGTGGTTGCAAGCTCAACAAAACGTCTTGATTGCAGTGGGTAAAATCATTGAGAAGCATGGCGCTGAGATTGCATACCCAACTTCTACTTTACATATAAACAATAAATAATCTAAAGGAAGCTAAATAAAGAGATTATGCCCTTGGTTAAAAGGCCGAGTAGGATTAATTCGCTAAGTTACTATAAATAAAATGTTAGAATCATTTTTAGATCTTCTTGTGCAGAATGCGGCCCATGCTCATTGGGTCTTTTTCTCTTTATTGATGCTCGCGGGCTTTAATCTGCCTATTAGCGAAGATCTCGTTGTTTTGTCTGGAGCCGTTGTTGCTGCAACTGTCGTACCTGAAAATGCTTACAAAATTTTCGCCTTTATTTTCGTGGGGTGCTACTTTTCAGATTGGCTCTCTTATTGGATTGGTAGGGTCGTTTCTCCTTGGCTTCGGAAGAAAAAAATGCTTGTAAAAATCGTTGATAATAGACGAATTGTCAAAATTAACCGTTTTTATGAGAAGTACGGTGTTCTAACACTACTTTTTGGACGGTTCATACCGTTTGGAGTACGTAACTTTCTGTTTATGTCTGCTGGCATGGTTCGAATGAACTTTGTTAAATTTATTATAATAGATGGAATTGCTTGTCTACTCTCCAATACTATTTGGTTTACACTAGCCTATTCTCTTGCTGAAAACTATAAAGTCGTTCTCTCATATATGAAGCGTGCCAACATCGTTATTTTTGGAATTTTTCTTCTTGTTATATTGAGCATTGTTGGATATAAAATTTATAAAAGAAAGAAAGATTCTAAAGATGTAATTCCCTGATGGTCACATTATCAAATGCTTTAACTCTTCTTAGGCTTCCGGCCGCATTTATCTTCATTGTCGATAGTGTCCCTGTTCGACTGTTTGCTTTAGCTCTGGCAATTTTTAGTGATGTTTTAGATGGTTACTTTGCCAGAAAAAATGAAACGGTGAGTCAGTTAGGGGCCGCTTTAGACCCCATAATGGATAAGTTTTTTGTCTTTTTCTCGTTAGGCATCTTGGTAGCAACAGATTATATGCCAATTTGGGCCATGGCCTGTATGCTGACAAGAGATATCTGTTTAATCTGTTTTGGAATCTACCTGACCATTTCTGGAGGTTGGAATGAACTAGAGTTCAAGTCGATTATCTGGGGGAAGGCGACAACCGTAGCACAATTTATAGTCTTAATCTTAGTCGTCCTAGGGGTTTTTCTTCCCTGGTATGTCTATGCTCTATTTATTCCTTTAGGAGTCATGACAGTCATAGCCCTTTATAGAAATTTTAAGCATTCCAGAAAGCCTTAATTTACATTCTAGAGACAGTGCGAAGCCCAAGTATTGAGAAACCAATCTCAAAGGTGCGCTTAACAAGCTCACACAAAAGTAGACGAGAATTCTGATGCTCTGAGTTTATAACAGGGCAGTCTCTAAAGAAACTATTAAACTTCTCAGCTAGTTGATAGAGGAAATCACAAAGCCTATTAGGTAATAGCGAGTAAGCAACGGCCTCTAAGATTTCTCTAAGCTGAAGAACCATTAGGGCAAGTTCAACCTCAGTGGGGTCACTTAAGACAATCTTCTCAGACTTAAGAGATGCAAAATCAAAGGATGCCTTTTTTTGGATGCTGACTATGCGAACATAAGCATAAAGTAAAAAGGCTGCTGTGTTGCCTTCAAATTGAAGCATTTTCTCATAGCTAAACATATAGTCTTTTGTACGCAAACTGGAAAGGTCAGCATATTTAACAGCGTTAATACCTAAAACTTTTGAAGCCTCATCTATGTGAGAAGATGAACTCTCGCGTTCTTTTAAAATATCGGCCGCTTTAGCTATTGCATTGTTTAAAAGATCAATGAGCTTCTCAGAATCACCGCTGCGTGTTTTAAATTTCTTTCCATCTGAGCCAAGTACTAAACCAAAAGGGACATGATCAACTTCGATCTTATCGGGTTTATAGTAACCAGCAAGCTTTGCTGCTCTAAAAACCATCTGAAAGTGCAAGCTTTGACCATTGTCAACAACGTAGATGATGCGATCGGCTTTCTCTTCGTTGATACGTTGATAAAGGGCGGATAAATCTGTTGTAGCATAGTTATACCCACCATCAGTTTTTTGTATGATGATGGGAAGAGGAGAACCTTCTTTTGTAACAAAATTATCTAGAAAAATACACTTTGCTCCATCTGAGACTTCAACTAATTTTTTCTCTTCAAAAAGTTTGACGACTTTGGGTAACAGTTTGTGATAATACGATTCTCCTCGTTCTGTAATTTTTACATCAAGGAGGTCGTAAATTTCTTGGTAGCCCGATCTAGAGATCTCACAGATTTTGTTCCAAGCGGATATTGCATCAGGATCATGAGCCTGCAGTTTGACAACCTGTTTCTGAGAACTTTTTTTAAATTCTTCATCGTTGTCGAAGAGCTTTCTACTTTCCTTATACCAGTTAGCTAAATGGGAAAGATTTGTTTTTTCTTTTCCTGAAAGAACCTCTGGTTGATGAATCCTTAAATATTGAATGAGCATGCCAAAAGGTGTGCCCCAGTTCCCAATATGGTTAAGTCGCAATACATCATGGCCTAAAAATTCAAATAAGCGAGCTAAGCTATCGCCTATAATTGTAGATCTAAGATGTCCTACATGCAGCTCTTTAGCAGTATTTGGTGAAGAGAACTCAACAACGACGCGTTTAGAGTTTGATGTTGGTTTGATACCAAGTCTTGGATCCTCAATAAGAGTGTTAAGAGCATTTTCTAAAAAGGCATTAGATAAGGTGACGTTGATAAATCCAGGTCCAGCAATGTCGCAAGATGCAATAAAATTAGAGGCTTTAGGGGAAAGCTTTTCTGCAATAGAACGAGGATTGTCCTTAAGGAGTTTACTCAGCTTTAGAGCGCTATTGCATTGATAATGGCCAAGCGAGCTTTGCCTGCAGGGAGTAATTTCTAGGGACGCTAAGATTTGATCTTTGGAAAGCTCTGGGTATGTCTTTTCAATTAGATCTTTAAAAACTTCAGAAAGCTGAGAGGTGAGCAGCGAGCTATTAGACCATTGCATTTTGTTTTTCTTTTTCTTCCATAATAAGAGATTGAGCCAGCTTATCGGCAACTAGAGATGGGCAAGTTTGCTCTCTTTCAGCAAGCTCGTAGATCTCAAGTAGGCGATCAAATATTCGTTCTGTGAGAAATAAAACTTTTTGAGGATGAGTGTCTTCAGGGTTGATAGCAGAAGCTACGCTAATTACTCCTCCTGAGTTGATTAAGCCGTCATGGGCATAAAGGATGTTTCTTTCCACCAAAAGCAAGCCGTCTTTTGGGGTGGCAAGCTGGTTGTTGGCAGCGCCTACAACAGCGCAGCAACGAAGTCGATTGATATTTTCAGCATTCAAAGTACCACCTCTTGCACAAGGAGCAAAAATGTCACATTCAAAATCATAAACATCTTCGGGTTTAACAATGTGAGCTCCAAATTCATGGGAAGCTTTCTTTAGAGCGTCATCTCTTAGATCAGAAATGTAGAGGTCAGCCCCTGCCCAGAAAAGATGTTCTAAAAGCCTAGATCCAACTCCTCCAATACCCTGTAAAAGAATTTTTTTACCCTTTAGTGAAGTATTTCCCCAAAGGTATTGAGCTGTAGCTTGGATAGCAATAAAAACTCCTCTTGCAGTGTAGGGAGCAGGAGAGCCTGTGCCATCTCCAGGAAGGCCCAAAACATGAGGAGAAACTTCAAGAATAGTTGTTAGGTCACTAAGGTGGCAGTTCATGTCTTCTGCGCAAATGTAGCGGCCTCCAAGGTAATTGACCGCTTCCCCAAAGGAATGCAGTAGCTCTTTGGACTTAGGATTTTTTGGATCGTAGATAACAGTGCTTTTCCCTCCGCCAACTTTAAGGTGAGCAAGAGTCGATTTATATGTCATTCCACGGGCAAGACGCAAAACGTCTTCTAAAGCCTCTTCTCGAGTGTCGTATGGTAAGAATCGAGTGCCTCCAAGCGCTGGACCAAAAGTCGTGTCATGTACAGCTATAAAAGCGTGTAGGCCGCAACTAGGGTCTTTAACTTCGATGACTTCTTCAAAATCAGGAATGTCTAATTTCTTGATGTGTAAACTCATTCTTAGCCTCTAATCTTTTTTTGAATACGTCCTAGAGAGTCTGTCACTATTGTAACGGGGTAGCCTCTGTCGAAAACATTAAAATAAAATCACTTCTATAGTAATATTTTTATGCAATTTAGTAAAGGCAGAAGTGATTGAGCTTGAAGTAAAATCTATACCTGAGTTATCTTAAATCATATTTTTTTAATTTTTAATTGACCAGGACCAATGACTGAGGTACTCATGCCCAAAAAATCTAATCTGGATGCTTTAAAAAAAGATTTTTTATCTTATTTGAAGCCAAAGCGCAAGCCGGACTTAATTACAAGTTACCTCCACTATATTGGGAAACGGGATATCATTTCTCCTATAGTTTGCCCAAGATATAAACTTATTTTTAAATCTCTAGAAGATGCTTTGAAAACTCTCGAGAAAGATGGGCGTATATGGAGAGAAACCCGCATTCATATCGGTCAAGAGACTGCTGTAGTCAACGAACAAACTAGAAAAATCTATATCTGCCCATTCTCAGGCAAGGTGTTTGCTGATAACACTCACCCTAACCCACAAGATGCCATTTATGATTGGGTGGCTAAGTGTTCCCAAAATACAGAACGCAAAGATGGGCTGGTTGTCAAAAGATTTTTTGTTTCAGAAGATCCAGGTATTATTTCAAATTATATTGAAGAGACTAAAGAGCCCATTACAAAAGTTGTTTATTCTTCAGCTCTGACAGGAGCCCTATACCAAGATAAAGAAACGATTTTAAAAGAATTTAAAGAAAAGTACGTGAAGTCGTTTTCATTAGAAGAAATTCAGAACCAAAATAGATTTGAAATTGAAAAGGGGCTTCTTGCCTACATTCAAGAGCAGCTTGAAGAAGACAAAGTCTCAAGCTTTATTGAAGGCCTTGCAGAACATGAAGAATTTATGCCCTACATTGAGAAGTGGCTTGAAAGTTAAATGAAAATAGAGTTTATCACGAACTCCGCCCAAGAGACTTTTGATCTGGGCGCCTCATTAGGGAAGAGAGTACATTCTAATAGCCTCATTGCGCTGCATGGCGAACTTGCCGTAGGTAAAACGACGCTTATTAAAGGTGTGGCACATGCCATTGGGGGAATAAATCCAGATGAGATCAATAGTCCCACTTTCACATTTCTAAATATTTATGATGGGTTAAAATCGTTTTATCATTTTGATCTCTATCGAATGAAGGGAGCAGACCAGTTTTTACAGATGGGGTTTGATGAATATTTTGACGCAGGTGGTATTTCCTGTCTTGAATGGGCAGAGCGTATTCAAGCTATCCTACCACAAAGGCGTATAGATATTTTTTTAGAACATCATGGGCAATCACGGAAAATTATCATTGAATCAGAGCATGAAGAAATTAGTTTTTAAATCTATAAGCTTTGTCAAAAGCTGTTCTGACTGGAAAAAAAGTCCATCTTTAAAAGATGACCAAGGAAGGCCCTATTTTGAAGTAGCTGTAGCTGGGCGCTCAAATGTAGGAAAATCAAGTCTTCTAAATCATCTTTTTAGATCTAAGAACCTAGTCAAAACTTCCTCTAAACCGGGGAAAACACGCCTGCTTAACTTTTTCGATGTAGATCAGACTGCAGCTTTTTGTGACCTTCCAGGTTATGGATTTGCAAAAGTCACTGAGAAAATGCGCTCTAGCTGGCAGCAGATGATAGAGCCCTATATTGAAAAAAGAGAGTCCTTAGAGCTTGTCTTGCTGCTCTTAGATATACGCAGAAATCCAAGCGAGCAAGATATTCAGTTTTTTGAATGGGTGAAGCATCAAGATTTACCTATGCTCATTGTCTTTACTAAAGTAGATAAAGTTTCAAAAAGTGAAAAGGTCAAGCAGATGAAAAAAAACATCGAGAAGCTAGGATCCTCTGAAACCCCACATGTCTATTATTCCACGACAAAAAACGTAGGGAGAAAAGAGCTCATCTTTGAAATCAATAGGAAGATTGAAGCATGGGGCTAATTAAAAAAGAGACCTTTGTCTGTGTGGATTGTGAAGCGACAGGGCTTGATCTCGAAGAAGATAAGATTGTCGAAGTTGCAGTTGTAATTTTCACCATAGAAAAAGATTTTGAGATCTATGATTCGCTAGTTGATCCAAAAGTTAAAATCCCAGAAGAATCCATTAAAATTCACAATATCACTCAGGATATGGTTGAAGGGCAGCCTTTAATCCAAGATGTTCTCCCTAAAGTATTAAAAATGATTGGAAAGCACATTATTGTTGGACATGGGATCGGTTTTGATATTCATCTTATTAATCGCGATGCTAAAAAGCATGGCCTGCCAAGTACCATTAGAAACAACCCCTTCTTTGATACGCTCCGCCTAGCTAGGTTATATGGACAGTGCCCCCAAAATTCTCTTCAAAGTCTAAGACAACATTTTAATATCAACAATGAAGGAGCTCATCGAGCTTTAAATGATGTCATTGTCAATATAGAAGTGTTTCGTAGACTTGTTGAAAAATACAAAACAGTAGAAGAGCTGCAGAAGATTTTAGAGCGACCCATTTACTTGAAGAATATGCCACTAGGAAAGCATAAAGGGAGACCACTCAAAGAAGTGCCCGTAGAGTATTTAAAGTGGGCAGCCGGTAAAAATTTTGACCAAGATCTATCTTATTCAATCAAATCTGAAATTAAAAGAAGACGTCAAACAAAAGATTTCTCAGGCTCAGCTAACCCCTTCCAAAACTTATAAGATATTCTTTATCCCTTTTTATAAGGACAAAAATTGCTCTTTTTGGTAAAAATGCCCCTTTAATAATTGAGGTTTGCGTGATGGATAAAGGTTCGATAAAGGTAAAAGTCGGTTTGGCAGAGATGCTCAAAGGTGGAGTCATTATGGATGTCGTTACACCCGAGCAAGCCAAAATTGCAGAGGCATCTGGTGCCGTTGCTGTTATGGCACTTGAACGGATCCCAGCTGATATTAGAAAAGATGGAAAAATTGCACGTATGTCTTCGGTGGACCTCATAGAAGGCATTCAAAAGGCGGTCTCCATTCCTGTCATGGCCAAATGTCGTATAGGACATTTTGTAGAAGCTCAAATGCTTCAAGCAATAGGCGTAGACTTTATTGATGAAAGTGAAGTCCTAACTCCTGCAGACCATCATTTCCATATTAACAAACACCCCTTTAAAGTTCCTTTTGTTTGCGGCTGCCGTAATTTGGGAGAAGCTCTTCGCCGCATTGGTGAAGGTGCTGCAATGATCCGCACTAAAGGAGAACCTGGAACTGGTGACATTGTTGAAGCTGTCCAACATATGAGGGATCTTCAAAGACAAATCAGCAAACTCGTTGGATTGAGCACTGAAGAGCTTATGACAGAAGCTAAAAATCTGGGAGCTCCTTATGAGCTGGTTCTACAAATAGCGCAAACCGGAAAGCTTCCTGTTCCCAATTTCTCTGCTGGAGGAATTGCTACTCCTGCTGATGCAGCACTTATGATGCAGCTTGGAGCAGAAACAGTATTTGTTGGATCGGGGATTTTTAAATCTCAAGATCCTGAAAAGCGAGCTAAAGCAATCGTTGAGTCTGTAACTTATTTTCAAGAGCCTGGAAAACTAGTAGAAGTGTCTCGTGGACTCACTTCTGGAATGGACGGCATCTCATCAGCTCTTTTAGCAGTTAATGAGCGTTTAGCAACACGAGGCTGGTAATTGATTGGAGTTTTAGCTCTTCAAGGAGCCTTTCAAAGACATTTTGATTGCCTAGAAAAAATTGGAGTTAGCGCAGCTTTTGTCAAGCACCCTGAAGATCTAAAGAAGTGCTCAGGTCTAATTATTCCAGGTGGTGAAACAACTACTCACCTCAAACTTTTAAAGGATCTTTTTTGGCAGGCTCTACTTGAGTTTGGAAAAAATAAGCCCATCTTTGGAACATGTTGTGGACTGATTCTGCTTTCAAAGGAAATTGTCGGGCAAAGTGTTCCCACCCTAAAGTTAATGGATCTAACCACATCACGAAATGCATACGGCTCTCAAATAGATTCCTTTGAGACAGCAGTTGATGCACAACTTGATGGGCAGAGCGTTATGATTAAAGGATGTTTTATCCGAGCTCCAAAAATTATTAAAGTAGGACCAGCGGTCAAAATCCTAGCAAAACATGGCCAAAATCCGGTTATAGTGCAGCAGGGCCTACACATTGGCTGTTCATTTCATCCTGAAATTTCAATGGATACTTCCCTTCATAATTATTTTGCTAAATGCTGCCAGCAGGTAGATGTAAATAAATAAATTTCATATTCTCAATAAAAACCTTGATTTTTTGCTTGCTCGAACTTTAAATTGGTTGCAAGAAAATAATTTAAAGAGATTCAAAAGGCTTTTTTGAAAAAAGCAAGGAGCAGTCAAGATGGGAGATATCGGAGCAACCAGCACCAATCCAGCACCAGTACAAAATCAAATCCTTCCTCAGTATTCTGAAAAATTTGAAGAGGCTTGCCCTCCAGGGATTGTAGAGTTTGTTCAAAACCTTTTCGACTTGAGTGATACTTCAGTTCTGCAGGCTCTTCGAAACTTTCCTAGTAATGCTTTTCGAATAATTAAGTCACCTTTCAATGAGATTTACTACTTAATTTGGGGTTTGACAGACAAAGAGAAAGCTTGTGAGAAAATTCAAGAAGGACAAGTCTCACTTAATAAAGTGGATGCTGTAGGAAGAACAACTTTTACAGCTGCACTTGAAAGAGGAGATTTAGACGGAGCTATGGTCTATGCCTTGGGCTCTTCTCTAGAGCAACGTGATGCTAATCTGAGTGCACCTTTGCACGCTATTGCTGCAATAGGAACTGGTGAGTCAGTTGGCTTTTTTGTAGATGCCGATGTCAACTTAGATGCAAAAGATAGCGGGGGTCGTACACCTGTTCATTTAGCAGCTCTTTCAGGTAACAAGGAAGTCTTAACGGCTTTACTTGATGCAGGGGCAAAACTAGATGAAACAGATAAAAAAGGTCGCACGCCTATTCTTTTTGCGGCAGCAAATAGTGCTACTTGTTTTGAACTACTTCTAGAGCGAGGAGGATCTGTTACAAGTAAAGATGATAGTGGCGCAGGTGTTTGGCACTATGCTGCAACAAACCAGAATTCAGCCTCAATAATGTCACTTCTATTTTCCAAGGAATATGACGCAAATCAAATAGATCTATATGGTCGTTCTCCATTCGAATATGCGGCTGAATGTAACAATCCAAATGCCATAGATAATTTAGTATCTTACGGCGCTAAACTCCCTTCTTCCGGTTCTCAAGCAAGCCCACTTCATCTAGCTGGCTTCCATGGGCACGACAACGTGGTACATCGACTATTTGCACATGGAGTAGATGGGGCAGCCAAAGACGAAGCAGGTCGCACAGCCCTACACATGGCTGCAGGTCGAGGGAAGTTAGCTGCCGTTGGTGCCTTGCTTTCAAATAACGTCCCAGTAGACGGCCTAGACAACACTTTAGAAACCCCACTTTATCAAGCAGCAGCCAATAATCAAACAGCTGTTGTTGCACGCCTTTTAGAAGCCAAAGCTGACCCAAGCCTTGTTCCTCTTTCTGGGCGCTCCGCACGTTATACTGCTGTAAAATTAGGGCATAGTGATGTTGCCGAGCTCTTAAAAGAAGTAGGAGCTTCAATGATAGCAGGTCAAAAAGATCTACCTTTACATGTCGCTGTTGCTAATGGAGACTTTGTAGATCTTCAAACAAAAATGCTTTCAGGGACCAATTTAAATGAGGTTGATGCGGATGGACAATCAGCCCTGATGCTTGCCCTCATTACTAAGCAAGAGGGAATAATAGGAAGCTTATTTAATACTGACTTAGCTGCTGCCGATAATAATGGGCTTACAGCTCTGCACTTTGCTGCATCATATGGTAAGGATAATATTGTTACCGAGCTTATGCAGCGCGGTGCTGATCCAAAAGCAGTAGATGGACAAGGTAGACTTCCCATTCACTATGCTGCGGCCATGGGAAATGGTGACGCGATTAAACTATTAGCTCCTTACGCACTTGGGTCAGATGATTCGGGTGTTGACATAGCTGACGGCCAAGGATTTACCCCTCTTCATCTCTCTGTGATAGAAAGACAACCGGAGGGAGTCAGTGGTCTCTTAGCTGTTGGCGCAAACCCCATTATAGTTGATAATCAAGGTAGAAATGCAGTGCACCATGCGGCAATGCAAGGAGATGTTGCAGTAGTTAGAGAGCTCTTGCAAGATGTAGGAGAAGCAATTAACTGGAAAGATCGTAGTGGCAATACGCCTCTCTACTATGCGGCTGTCAATGGGCATACTGATGCTATGACACTCTTAATGGAAAACGGAGGATTTGTTTATCAAGAGGGGCAGATTGAGCTTCAACAAGCCGTCATTAGACGAGATACAGCCCACATTACCAATCTTCTCACAAGTACTGCTCTAGTTGTTACTGATGGGCAAGGGCCTACAGGTCTGCATGATTTAATGAAAATTGCAGATTCTAAAACGACTTCAGTGGTCCTTAGTGGTATGGCAGGTCAGAGTATGTTAGATGCGCGCGATGCCAGTCAGAAAACTCTTCTACATGCCGCAGCAGAATTAAATGACGTACAAGCTATGAGCGCAGCAATAAATGCGGGAATAAGTTTAGACGCTCGAGATAATAATGGGGAGACAGCACTGCACGTAGTTGCTAAAAAGGGAAATATCGAAGCTCTTGAAGAATTTTCACTAAAAGCTGCTAATCTTAATGCTGCCAATTCAGCTGGTAAGACTCCTTTAGCTGTGGCTCTGGCAAATGGTAAAATGGAATTTGTTGATAAAATGCTGAGCTTTGGAGCAAGCCTATTCATAGATAGAAATAATGAGAGAAAATCTTTGGCGTTTTTAAATATGATTCTCAATGGCAACACTAAGGGAGTTGAGCATTTTGAGGTTCGGGGCGTGGATATCTCCGTGAAAGATGACAGAGGCTTAGGAGCGCTTCACTACGCAGCAATGCGAGCTAACTCTGCTGATACTATAGATCACTTTGTTAAATCTGGTTTGAGTGTCAACGAACCCGATAGTGAAGGAAGGACTCCTATGCATATCGCAGTAGCACTTGGTGATCAAGCGAACGTGAGAGCACTTTTGAGCCAAAAAGCTGATGCAACCCTAGAAAATAAATTAGGTGAGACCCCTGCTGATATTGCGAAGGAAAAAAAATTGGGAACCATACTTAAGATGCTTCCTAAGCCTAATGAAAAATCAAACTAGTTTAGGCCTTCATGCTCAAAAAGAGTTTAAAAGATCTAAGTGTTGATCATCAAAAAATTTTAATGCGGGTAGATCTTAATCTGCCCCTTGATCCTGAAGGGGTTATTGCAAATGATCATCGATTGCAAGAGGCTCTGTTGACTATAAAATATCTTCTAGAAAAAGACTGCGCTATCATTTTGATGAGTCATCTTAATAGACCTAAAGGAAAGTTTGAATCTAAACTAAGCCTAAAAGTTTGTGCACAAAGACTGAATACCCTTTTAAATAAAGAAGTCAAAATGGCTCCAGACTGTATAGGAGAAGAGGTCAATACTCTTAAAGAATCCCTCAAGTGCGGGGAGATTTTAATGCTCGAAAACTTGCGTTTTCATTCCGAAGAAACAAATGGATCTGGTGAAGATTTTGCTAAAGAACTTTCAAAGGGATGTGATATCTTTATCAACGATGCATTTGGATGCTGTCATCGCAATCAAGCATCTATTGTTGATGTCCCAAAGTTTTTTCCTCAAAAGGCTGTAGCTGGTCTCTTACTTGAAAAAGAGCTAAGATACTTTCAAGACTATATCTTAAATCCTCAGAAACATCTTTGTGCCATTATTGGAGGAGCCAAAATATCAACAAAGATAGGTGTGTTAAAGAGCCTAATCCAAAAGGTTGACACCCTTTTAATAGGTGGGGCCATGGCTAACACCTTTTTAAAAGCTCAGGGTCGCTCATTAGGTAAATCACTTGTTGAAGATGAATATATCCAAGCTGCTAAAGAAATCCTCAAAGAATGTGAAAGTAAAAGAATCAATTTAGTTCTGCCTCAAGATCTACTTTTTACCGATCAAATTAGCTCAGATGGCCAAACACAAATCCTGGGCATAAATGATCCCATAGAGGAGCATTTAATTGCTGTCGATATGGGGCCTCTCACAATCGATGCTTTTTCTAAAGCCTTAGAGCCTTCTCAAATTATTTTTTGGAATGGACCTTTAGGTATTTGTGAAATTAAACCTTTCTCATACGGGACCCAAAAGATAGCGCAAAAACTTTCACAAATTAATGCCATTAAAGTCATTGGTGGGGGAGACTCTGCCGCTGCCATTGAGAAATTAGGCCTACAAGATTCATTTGACCACATCTCAACAGGTGGCGGTGCATCGATTGAGTTAATTGAGAAAGGTCATCTTCCGGGCGTCAACGCTCTTTCAAATAAAGATTAGCCCTCAATTTGTTATATTCTTTATATATTCTTAATATTTTGAACATATAATCACTGCTGTTCTAAATTATACACTTTACGTCTTAGGAGGATATTTTTATGGTACAACAAGTTCAAAGAGCAACCCCGGCTGTGCTTCAGCCTCAGCAGATAACTATCATCAATAAAACTGAGAGTGGTATCTCTCGAGGTATTGCAAATGCTATGGGCCCTGTTACCATGCAAACGGGAGGCTTAGGGTTCTTAGCAGGATCTATCACGGGTTTAGGATGGACCTTAGCCACAGATAATCCTGCCTGGATGGTTGCTGGACCTATTATTGGAACAGTAATGGGTGCTGGTACTGCAGCACTTGCAACTAAAGGTTTTCAAGTTGCAGCTGATGTAACTGTAAACGCGACAGTTTTTGCAGTAAAGCTTCCTTTTAGAGCTGTATACGCTGTTGGATCACTAGGTGCTCAAGGTGTTTCATCAGTATATAATCTAATCATGAATAACTCTGAAATAAAGAGTGATGATAGTGATCAACTTTTAGCAAATCAAAGCCATATTGCGTAGTAAACCAGGCTTTCTGTAAAGGACTTTTTAGAACTTCTTCTCTAAAAAGTCCTTTATTATATTTTGTTTAAGTTCTTTATAAACAATTTATTATATCATCTTGACAAATTCCTTACATCACTGCTAATATTGTCCTAATCTTTATCATTTACTGATATGTGGCAGTGAAGTCTATTAAGAAAATAAATACTTTTCTTGTTTCTTTTCACACTTCGAATCTCTTCAGATTTTCGAGAAAAAAGTCTTTGTGCTTAGGGAAAGGGTATGCGGGCTAAGTTGAAATCAGCTGCACTTGCTCTCTGCCCTATTAGAAGAGATGAACTGAAGAAATTCATACCCATGTTCATTGTCTTTTTCCTCGTGGGATTTGTCTATAATATTTTACGTAACACAAAAGATGCTGTATTAATTACAGGTCAGTCCTCTGGTGCAGAGATCATCCCATTTGTTAAAGTTTGGGTGATGCTACCAGGAGCTCTTCTAATGACAGCATTCTTCTCCAGGCTCTCTAACAAATACACCATGGAGAGGGTCTTTTATATCCTGATCAGCATCTTTGTAGTCTACTTTTTAGCCTTTACCTTCATTCTGTACCCTATTAGTGATTCTCTTCGATTAGATGGTTTTGGCGACTTCTTAACCAACCACTTGCCCAAAGGAGCACATGGCTTTGTCTCCATGGTTAGGCACTGGTCATTTACATTGTTTTATGTGATGTGTGAGCTTTGGAGCTGCATTATTCTCTCAATCTTATTTTGGGGATTTGCTAATGAAACGACTACAGTAAATGAAGCCACTCGTTTTTACGGCTTCTTCGGAATAGGAATGAACTTTTCAGGAATAGCTGCAGGTCATGCCTGCATCTACTTATCACGTCTTCCTTCAAAGATGGGTGCGGTCGCAAATCCTTGGTTTCACAGCCTTGTCTATATCACACTTGTCATAGCAGTTTCTGGAGTGCTTATTATTGGTGTTTTGCGGTGGATGCACACAAATGTTTTCCATGACTGCAAATATTATAAGCCAAAATCTAAAAATAACTTTAAACTCTCACTTAGAAAGAACTTTAGCTACTTAGCAAAATCAAAATATTTAATATGTATTGCCATAGTAGTCGTATCTTTTAACCTAGTGATTAATTTGGTCGAAGTCTTATGGAAAGATCAGGTTAGACAGCTCTACCCAGCTCCTGGTGATTTTAGTGTTTATCTTAATCAAGTTACTGTTGCTACCGGGATAGTAGCCACTGTTGGAGCCGTCTTTACCTCCATTTTCATCAGAAAATTTGGATGGACCAAAGCAGCATTTATTACCCCAGCGATGCTTCTTCTAACAAGCGTTGGTTTCTTTAGCTGTTTACTGTTTAAAGGAAGTATGCAGAGCCTTACAGAGGGCTTCCTTGGAATGACTCCCCTTGCACTCGCTGCATTCTTTGGCTCTATGCAAATATGCTTAAGTCGAGGCTGTAAATACACGGTCTTTGACGCTACAAAGGAAATTGCATTTGTACCGCTCACCCCAGAATCCCGTAAGAAGGGAAAAGCTGCCATTGATGGTGTGGGATCGCGTTTAGGAAAATCCGGCGGATCTGTAATCCATCAGGGGCTATTAATGATCTTTACAACCTTTGCAGTCACAGCACCATATATTGCTATATTCTTGCTCATTGTCATATGTCTTTGGATGCTTGCTGTAAAAGTACTAGGACTTGAATTCAAAAAACTTACAGAAAGCCATGCACATCTTGAGATAAACGAAGAAGAAGCACAAGCAGCTGATGCAGATAATGCGACGACGCCGTCTACTCAAACATCTTAATTTTCTTGCTCAATTTTGTTCAAACCTCCTAATATCTTAGCTCTTATAAATAATTTATGGAGCAAAGTGTATGTCTACACCAACTGCAACAGATAGAGCTAGAACTTTGAGTGCAACAGATACATTATTCTTTATAAATACATCTAAAAGTGGAACAGAG
>JAAZZY010000119.1 GCA_014239035.1 Chlamydiia bacterium | reverse complement strand
TCTCTCACAAATGGGGCAAGAAGTCGCTAAGCTTTATGTAAGCTCCCACGGAAACCTTCATGGAAAGTTTTCTAACGGACACAAGTGGGTTGAAGAATCTCCCAAGCTTGAATATCAAGATTTGTGGGGTATTAAAAACTTTGCCATGGCAAGAATGCTAGATCGCAAGCAGGCCATTGAAATGGGATTTGATCTTAAAGGTGCGACAAATAAATTCTTTTTAGAGCTTCACCATTCTCCTCATACTAACTATCCAAGACCACACCTAGGCGTGGATTTATTTGGACGATTTCGTCCAATGATTACACCTGAAAAGTCGTTGATTGCCCTAACAGATGAGCACCTGCAAAAGGTAAAAAACTCTATGCTAACAGCGCGTTTTGTCGTAAAAAATGGTTATGCAGGCAATTATTCAATGCAAAAAGCTTTTAAACCTCATCAGTATAGCCCAGCTTTTTCTGAGCTCAGCGATGGCACCTATGAATTTATTGATGGTACAGCGTATCTCGTTGGTAGATCAGGAATACAGAAAAAACTTCCTCTCGATCATCCCCTAAACAGCTCGGATCCTTATATGATTCAAAGGCTTTTCAATTTGGGTATGGAGATGGTCACTCTATATGAACCTGATCGCGCCCACTCAGATTTTATTCCACACCGCTTTGCATACTTTAAAAACGGAGCGCTTCATCTTCTAAATCATGAAATCTTCAATAAAGAAGATCCTGTTTTAGAAAATTTCGTTGCTGCCGAAAAAAACAAAGCCAAAGGCTTTCTAGACCGCGGATCTCCAATGGTCGATGGAAAGCTAAACAAAGAACTAATCATCAACTATGGGCTGCATATTCCTAGTGGATATTACCTATTTTTAGGTGACAACCACGCTGGAAGCCGTGATTGCAGAGACTTTGGACTCATCCCCGAAAAGAATATACAGGGATCTCCAGCTATAATTATTTGGCCATCAAGCTCTCGCTTTGGTCTTCTAAACCAAAGCTCGCTAAGATGGTTCAACTTCCCTAATCTAGTTGTCTGGGGTGTGGCGCTGCTTGCTTTGAGTGCAACAACGCTATATTCTCGAAAACACCGCAAGAAAGAACTTTAAGCTTCTTCTGCCTGCGAAGTTTCTTTAGAAAGAGCAATTGTTGTCATCTGAGAGTTGACATCCCACTCTACTCCTTCTACTTCTTCTAAGAATTCAACTCGAGTTGCTAAAACTTCTTCTTGAATGTAGTCTTTAAACGTTTCAAAAGTCTGCTTAACTCTGTCTGTTGTAGCAAGCTTGAGATGAATGCGATCTGTTTTTTCAAGTTTAGCATCTCGTCTCATCGTTTGGATTTTATTAACGAGCTCTCGAGCGATACCTTCAATTAAAAGTTCTTCTGTTAAGTGGGTATCTAGGGCTAAGGTGATATCTCCAACATTTGCTGCGACCATCCCCCCTTTGACTTCTCTTTGAATCTGAATATCTTCTTTTAAAAGCTCTATCTCTTGATCGTCTATAGTTAAAATGACGGTCTTATCTTCAAACAGATCTTGCAAAGAGTTGTGATCAAGCTCTTGTATTTTAGCTTGAACCGCTTTCATCAGCTTCCCTACTTTTTTGCCGAGCACTCTAAAATTGGGAATAGGCTTAAGTTCAACGAGCTCTCTTTCATCTTCGTAGAAGATAATATCTTTGACGTTGAGTTCATCGCGCATAAGGTGTGCTTGGCTTTCTAAAAATTCTTTTTCATTTTCTGAGCCGATAGCAATATGCATTTTAGCTAAAGGTTGGCGAACTTTTAAGCGATTCTCTTTCCTTAAGCTGTGCGCCAAGCTTACAGCTGACTGCAACGCGCTCATTTGCTTTTCTAAAGAGATACTACGCCAATCTGTTCTATATATAGAATAGTCACAAAGGTGAATAGACTCGACTTCCTTATCCGTGTTAACAAGGTTTTTATAAATGACATCACTTAAAAAAGGCACGAATGGGGCAATGATTTTACAAGCCTCAACTAAAACTGTATAGAGAGTAGAAAAAGCTTCATCTCGATCATCAGTGGCTTCACTATTCCAAAAACGTCTGCGAGATCTTCGAATATACCAGTTAGTGAGCTCATCCATAAACTGAATGATCGGCTCAATAGCACCACTTAGGTCATAAGTATCCATTGCTTTTTCAATAGCATTAATGAGGTGGTTGAGCCTAGAGATCACCCATCTATCTAAAAGCTTATGCGGCTTCCTGAAGTTTTTGCTTGGTTTCCACTGATAGATTCTTACATAGGTGATAAAAAAGTTGTGTGCATTCCAAAAAGGAAGCAGTGTCTGCCTAAAGGTCTGCTCGACACCTTTTTGCTTAAAGCGCATATCCTCACCTTTGACAACAGGCGAGCTCAAAAGGTAGAGCCTGAGGGCATCAGCACCGTAGCTATTAACAACTTCCATAGGATCGGGATAGTTTTTGAGACGTTTGGACATCTTCTGGCCATCTTCAGCTAAGATAATTCCGTTAACTATGGTATTTTTAAAAGCGCGGCTATCAAAAAGAGCAGCGCCTAAAACAGTGAGCGTATAAAACCATCCTCTTGTTTGATCTAGCCCCTCAGCAATAAAATCTGCTGGAAAAATTTTATTTAAAAGATTTTTATTTTCGAAAGGATAATGATTCTGCGCATAGGGCATAGAACCTGATTCAAACCAACAATCAAACACCCCTGTTGTTCGCTTAAAAACCTTTCCCTTTTTATCTTTGAATTCAAGATGGTCGATAAAGTGACGGTGTAGGTCGTTGACTTTTTCACCGGTGTACTTTTTGAGTTCATCCAAACTTCCGATGACAATGCGCTCTCCATCTTCAGCTTCCCAAATAGGGATGGGTGTTCCCCAGTACCGATTACGGCTAACAGCCCAATCGCGGGCTCCTTCTAGCCACTTTCCAAATCTTCCATTTTTTATGTGATTTGGCATCCAGTAGATGCCTTTGTTGGCCTCTATTACCTTGTCTTTAATTTTTTCAACAGCGACAAACCATGAAGTGGTCACACGATAAATTAAAGGGGTATCTGTTCTCCAACAAAAAGGGTATCTATGGCGAATGGTTCCTCGGTAAAATAGGCGGTTGGCACTTTTGAGGCTTGCAATGATCTCTTTATCTGCATCTTTAACAAATTGACCTTCATATTCAGGAACTTCATCTGTAAATTTACAGTTTGTATCGACTGGGCAAACAGGATCTATTTTAGCTTCTTTGCAAACATAGAAGTCATCTTCACCAAAGCCTGGTGCTGTATGAACAATGCCAGTGCCATTTTCAGTATTCACAAAATCAGCAATAAGGACTCTGAAGGCTCCTTTATCTTTAAAATAGTCAAAAGGAGGCAGATACT
>JAAZZY010000118.1 GCA_014239035.1 Chlamydiia bacterium | reverse complement strand
TTCTCTTCTAGATACTCGAGGAACTATAGAGACAGTGGGTAAAACCATCGATATCGGAAACATGAGTGTAATCGGTAATACGACGATTCGTTCTACATCGAAAGAATCAGATGGTAAAAACATCTACTTCCTAGGGGTTGTAGAAGGTCCTAAGCAGCTTAGAGCTAACGCTGGAAAAGCTAAGGTCTGCTTTGAAAACCATGTAGGATCAGGAACTGCTTTAGAGTCACTACAAGTGACGGCATCAACTATTGAAATGGATGGAGATGTGAACTCTAAAGATGGAAATGTTGTGTTTGCTGGAGACGTTGTCTTTACCAATACTTCAAACCTAACAGCTGTAGGAAATGCCAATATTATTTTCCAAGGAACTGTGAACGTTGATGATAATGCTAAAGGCCCAGTTGATCTTATCTTAGATGCCACAGGAAAGATTGAGTTCCAAAAAGATGTTGGAGATAGCAAAGGCTTTAATGAAGTGTTAGTTACTCGAGCAGGAGAGCTTATTTGCCGCTCACCGCTTAAGTCTAACATTGTGACTCAGACAAGAGCTCCTACTGCAGCTCCTTCTGTAACTAAAGTAGAAGAGAAAGTTGTAAGTGCAGAGAAAACTTCTAAAGAAGAGTCTAAGGAAGTAGAAGTCCTTCAAAATATCTCAAAAAATGAGGCTAAAGAAGATGTTCACCAATCTTAAGATAGAAGCTGATAAATGGCCATGGGCAACCCTTATGATCCCAGAGAGGGTTGATCAGGCGACCTGGATTGAGATGCAAGATACTATTCCTACTATCCGTCCCCAGAATGGAATAGGTTCAAACCATGATGTGCGCTTTTATTTCAATGATACTTACGTAGATCTTGTTCACGATGTGGAAAGGAGTGCTGAGTTTTCTATGATAGCAGATAATGGTGAATATTTAATCTAAGCTCAATCTCTATTTACAATAGATATCTTTGCATTTTCCTCTAGCAGAACCTATTACTGAACCCATGCTCACATCACCTCCTGTTCTAACAAGTTCATCTACTGCACAGTATGCTTTAATGGCTCTTTGCTTCGGAAATTCTTTTCTTAGTCTGCCACCTTCAATGAATTTTTCTGGAATCATATAGTCTGAAGGTCTTTGAAGGGGGAAGAAGTTTGATCTGAGCTCCTGAGCTCCTTTCAAATTTAATACGTAGGCCCAATTGCCAGCTATGCACTTTTCGTTCAAAATAGAAAACCTTCCATCAGGAGTTAGCTCTAAGTTTTCGGGTCTACAGGGAGCAAAAAAATCAGCTTTTTGCTTGGCATTGCATCCTAAATACATAATATCCCAGTCTTCGGGGACATATCCAAGTAAATGCCTTACCTCAGTTTCAAAATTACTGGAAAAAACTACATCATCTTCCATGATAACCGCAGCTTGCGTTTGTGTTTCTACTATATCTTTCCAAACCCCGTGATGACTTAAAGCACAGCCTAATTCAGAAGGTCTTAACCAGTGACTTGAATACTTAGGATGCGGCTTATAAATCCCAGCATTCATTAGTGCGTCAATATTAAGCTCTTTTCCAATAACAGCAGCAAAACGCTGACAAGCAATCCCTGCAGCTGCGCACATTGTTTCCATATGGGCAAGTCTCTTGTCACTTCCATCCATATTGACGAAATAGAATTTATCTATTTGATTTGGAGAAGTTTGAAGTTCGCATCCCATGTCAGTTGGTTCAGCGCCAACACCAGCAGTTTCGATTACTGATAATAAGTAGTAGCTTGCAACGGTTGTTACTAAGAGTGCCAATGAGCCTAAAATTGCGTTTGAATTCTCATATGCAAAATTAGTAATTCCTCTTCTTGCACCATCTAGCGTTTCAATGCCCGATTGAGCATATCCTTTGGCTGTTTCAGTCCATGAAGAGATGCTACTAAGGGATGCTGGAGCATAAGACGATAAGATGTCTAAAGCTTTCATTTTCTTGCCTTTGAGTTTCTAGTGCTACTATAATTATACAATAGTAGTATTAAGATAGTATAAACAAAGGATGCTTTGTAGTATATTAGTTATAAGTGGTTTAGGGGGTTTTTGGAGAGGCTCAACCTCAAAGGTTCTTTTAGAGGCCACGAAGCATCTTATAACAGAGAGCAGAAGTTACATGCCCGTCTATATTTTTGGCTTTAAGCAGGTCATTTTGAAGCTCATCTAAAGTCATTTCTGTGGTTTGAATAATCTCACAGAATTCTCGGTTGGGATCTCCGGTTTTCTTGGCTCCTTTTGCAAGGTAATAATAGGTTTCTTGCCCACTATTTCCTGGCATAGGGTGTGCTTGGCCAAGGTATATATATTCAGAGGCCGTGTAGCCCGTTTCCTCAAAGAATTCACGCTTTGCAGCATGGGCTGGTTGTTCCTCAGGATCAACACAGCCGCCTGGTAGGCTCAGAAGGGTTTTACCTGTAGGATGGCGATACTCTTGATTAATGACATATTTACCTTCATCTGTTTGTGCAATAACCATGACAGCAAAATCGCTAGAAACAAATGTGATGTATTCGAATTCTTCACCTGTTGGAAGGCGAAGCTGATCTGTCTGAATTTTCCGCCCTTTTCTTTCATATAAAACTTCTGACGATAAAACTTCGGGTAATTGTGAATCTAGGGGATTGCTCATATTTTAGCTTGGGTGATCCATTTTTTATAGTAGGTTTGTGCTTTGGCGGCATTATTTGCAATTATGTAAAAGAAATAAAGCTGTTTGTAGAGTTGCTCTTTTTCAAAGTCAAAAGCATCTAGCTGCCACTTGTTAATTTTCAACTGTTTAGAAATATATAAGGCAGCGAGCATATCCACATCAGGAAGCGAGCTCTCTAGTTCATCAGAAAAACTTGTAATAGCCTGGTCTACTTTATTTTCAGAGGCATATAGGCAGCCTTTTAAAAATAGGGTTCGGTGAGGTGCTTTTTGAAAGGCCTGCTTGCTCTCATTGTATAGGCTCTTTGCATCGGGAGCATTTTTACAAAGTAGATGCGTTAGGATGTTGTAATAGAGAAAATCTTCTTTCTTACTAAAAACTAAATGCTTGTTTTTACATGTTTTAAATATGTATTGAGCAAGGTTAAATTTCTTTGCAATAAGGACTTTATCAATGAGAACAAAAAAGATGCATTCTTCAAATGGGGTAACTACTTTAGGTCTTTCTTGAAGAAGGTAATCAAAACTTTTTTGGGTTACCTTTTTAGTTATGATTTGGACAAGGCGGCGATCAGTTTCATCAATGAGAGGCAAATATTTCTTGAAAGCTTGTTTTTCTCCAAGCAAGTGAAAGTTAATCAAAATATTGCGAATAAAATGCTTATCTAGTGTGTAGCTCTCAAGAATCTCTTCAAAAACATAGGCCTTATTTAACAAAA
>JAAZZY010000117.1 GCA_014239035.1 Chlamydiia bacterium | reverse complement strand
AAGGTTTTAGAGTGGCGAGATACAGCCATGAGAGAGATTTTGGGTGAGGCAAGAGGTGAAATTGATACTCATGCTAGAAATTGGGCCTATAAATACTTTGGCCCTGCAATTGGACTAAGCTTTGATGAAAAAGATATGCATATAGATGCTCATGGCAAAACTCAGTTGTCTCTATTTTTGAAACAGGTTGAGATTCCCGCAGTCCTTTTAGCTGAACTTTCTGTGCGCTTTTTTTTGTTTTACCTTGGATTTGCCTTTAAGAGTATGGCTACATTCTTGAAAAGAGAAGTGAGCTCTAGAGAACTTGTCGGGGAAAATCCTACATCTCGCGGAGAACTTATTCTAGACTACTTTCACCTGCTTATCGATCGTGAGAAAGTATATAATATCGAAGGTGAGATTGCATGGACTGGAAAAGTGGAAGAGGCCAAAGAGTATCTCAGACTATCAGCTTCAGTCAAAAGACTTAAAGAAGTTTTATCTCATGAGAAATCAGATTTAACTCAGATGGAGATGCGCCTCAAACATAGAAAGGCTGTAAAAGTTGTTGAGCTGGATCCAAAAGCTGTGGCTGCAAAAGCAGCTAGAATCGAAGAGTCAAAAGCTTTAGTTGCTAAGCAGAGAGCTAAGGTTGCTCATGCTGAAAATGAAATAAATTCAGAAGAAGAAAATAAGCGACTTCATTTAGAGGCACATAGTGCAATTTGTGAAATAATTGATGAGATAACAGAAAAAGCAGCACGAAAACATACAACGCTTACAGATGAATATTTCTCTTACTCTAAAGATGGGACTTGTTCAATATCCACAATGGGTTGTTGGGAATTTTATAAACTATTTACTTTTTATGAGAGAACACATTTCTAAAATTGACGCTGATAGGGGTTTCATAAACGATGCAGGTCGGTATTGTTAAAGACGGTTTTGAAAAGATGCGTTCATGTATCAATGATGGTTACTTAAACTTTGAGCCAGGAGCAAGGGCTAGAGTTAAAAGAGCAGTCAATGTAACCTTGAAACTTATTGCAGAAGAGGCCCATCAAAGTCAGCTGAAAATCAATAACCATGAAATGGCCAAAGACTTAAAAGCTTTAGTTTTCTCAGATAGTAGTGTGATTGAAGACGTAAATTTCAAAGCCTTTTTAGTTGCTCTAAAAGAGTTTGGTCTAAACCAAACTCATGTTTTAATCGATATCTTATTTATGATGCTTGAAAAGGATACGTCTATTGCTAATCAAGAAGCCATAGTTCATTTTGTGGACACATTTCCAGAACTAAAAGATGCTGTAGATGCACAAGGGCGCGGAGTTGTCTCTAGAGCGATTTGTAGCGATATGCAGATTGGAAATTTCGATGTGCTTATTAATCTAGGGTTTAGTTTTACATTAGTCAATCCAGATACAGGAAACTCTATTTTGCACGATTTGGCACTTAGAGCGGATTTATCTTCCGATGCATACGTTCAGAAAATGCTTCCTGAGCTCTTACCGGCTTTCACGGCTCGTGTAGATATAAACTTAAAAAACGCAGCTGGGAATACAGCCTTACATGAATCTCTTTTGCATAGAAATAAAGCTTTTTTCCGAGGGCTAGTTCCCGTTTCTGATATAGAAACAGAGGACAGTAACGGACGACGCGCATCGCACCTATGTTATTTAAACGATAACCCCCCAGGAGATCTGTATTATAGAATTCTTAATTCAAAAGGTCTACTAGACTTGTCAGCGCAAGATTCTCAGGGAAATACTCCTCTGCATTATGCTTGTCGCTACTCAGAAGTAGAAGATATTTATGCACTTGGAAGTGTTGCAGAAGGCAGCGTAAACGTAGACGGACAAAGACCATTCGATATGCTAATGCAGAATCCAAACTTAAGAGAAGGAGATCGGAGTTTTATAGCAACTGAAATGGAAGGTTTTTTACAAGATCCTGAAACAGAAGAGTCTATAGATTTGTCTGATAATAGAAATAGAGCAAAAGTTTTATTTAAGCTCTTTGTCTTAGACTCTGAGGGTGAGGCTCACAAGGGCTATGTTGATCAGCTCTTTGTGCTTGCATTTCAAAATATTGATACAAAACTGTTTAAATTTTTAATAAACTTTATTGATGATTATGAAGTCTTGCAGGAGTTATTTAGGAATATAGTTTCAAAGGGTAATTCAGATTTTCTAAAGTTATATCTAGATTCTAAATTTTATATTAGTGAATTTGATAAAGGTGTTGATTCTACTTTGCAATTGGCCGTTAAATCTGGAGATCTCGAAACGGTAAAAATTTGTCTTGACCAAAGATCTTCAGAAGAAGATATTTCCAGGGCTATTGAACTTGCTTGTCATCCTGATGGCTTGAGCATGCTTGTTGAGTTTGTAAAGCGTGGTCATTTTTCAATTCACTATGATCTTCAAATTGAGGGTAAGCCAGTTCTTGTTTATGCTTATGAGAATATGCATTGGGATTTAATTATTGCAATGCATGAGATCGCCGAGAAAGAAGATATTACTTTATTCTATGCTCCCATTAAGGATCAGATGGCATTTTTTGCCTCAGATGCTGCATGCAATGGCTGTTTTGATTTGCTTGAAAGCCTTGCAAATGAAAATTCACAGCTTATCGATATGGAGAATGTGATATTGGGTAAATATATAATGCAAGAGGCGGCTAAACAGCGTAATTGGGACTTTGTTAATCAGTTCATCGAATGCTCAAGAGAGTATGAAAAAATAGAGGTTAATGGCACTCCTCTAGCTTTTGCATTAGCAAAAGAAAATGAGGAATTAAAAAAAGGAGAGGCGAGATCATTATTGACTTTTATTGTTTGTAGCGACCCATCTCTTTTGAATCTGTTTTATGAAGGAAATAAGCTCTTAGAATTGGTTGTACAAAATAAATGGTGGACAACATTAGAAGGAGTAATGGATCTGGGTTATAATTTTACATCGAGTGGACTAAGTACCCAACGTTTGTTTGATTTAATTATATCTGATCCAGAACATCAAAACGTTTGGGGTTTCTGTCAGGAGCTAATCTCTCAAGGTGCTAAATTTGATCACGTACGCATTCAAGGATTACCTCTTTTGCATTATGTTGCTAGGCATTTCCATTCCAAGGATGTCAAAAAACTGCTTGAAGCAGGAGCATCTGTTACTCAAAGAGATGAATTTGGACGAACAGCTCTTTTTTATGCATTTGAAACAGAAAAGTTTAAGAACGCTGAAGCTTTAGTGAAAGGAGAAGCTACAATTTATGTAGAGGAGTGGAATTTCTTAATATCACAAAGAGAAACCCTGAAATTTCTAGCTAGAATTGGTTTATTGAAGGAGAACCCTAATTTTTTAAAAATAGATCCTAATTGTTCAATTATAGCCTTTTTAAGTAACATTAATCTCTTGAGTCACTCTTCAGCAGTTACTATAGAAAAATCCAGAAAAGAGCTGTCTGCTGCTTGCTACAAAATGCTCTGTCACTTTCAAACCCAGCAAGTAGATGCTGTTTCTGAGATTCCTGATACTGAATATTATGGTAACCCATTTACT
>JAAZZY010000116.1 GCA_014239035.1 Chlamydiia bacterium | reverse complement strand
CAGGGCAAACGGGCGCAAGGGTATAACTATTCAGCGATATAAAGGTTTAGGTGAGATGAACCCTGACCAGCTTTGGGAAACTACTATGGACCCAGAAAAAAGAACATTAGTTCAGATTACTATTCCTGATGCTATGGCAGCAGACCACATGTTCTCTAAATTAATGGGAGAAGAAGTCCCACCAAGACGTGAATTCATTGAGCACCATGCTCTTTCAGTGAAAAACTTAGATATATAATGTTAGGAGAATAACGAGCATATGAGCTTAAAAAGTTTCGAAAATATACTTCAGCGTAATGTAGAAGATGAAATGAAAGAGAGCTATTTACGCTACTCGATGTCTGTGATTATCTCTCGTGCTTTACCAGATGTGAGAGATGGCCTTAAGCCATCGCAACGGCGTATTCTTTATGCAATGAAATTACTGAGCCTCTCTCCTGGAGGGAAGCACCGTAAGTGTGCAAAGATTTGTGGCGATACATCCGGAGATTTTCACCCTCATGGTGAAATGGTTATTTATCCAACTCTTGCCCGTTTAGCTCAAAATTGGGTGATGCGTTATATGCTCATCAATGGTCAGGGTAACTTCGGTTCTATTGATGGAGATCCGCCAGCTCAAATGAGATACACAGAAGCCAGACTTACAGCATGCTCAGTTGCATTGATGGAAGACTTGGATAAAGACACTGTTAAAATGGATCCTAACTATGACGAAACAAAATTAGAGCCCACCGTTTTTCCTGCAAAATTCCCGAACCTTTTATGTAATGGATCTACTGGAATAGCAGTGGGAATGGCCACAAATATTCCTCCTCATAATCTTCAAGAACTCTGTGAGGCATCAAAGCTCGTTTTAAGAAATCCTGAAACTTCTATTGATGAAATTATTCAAGTTATGCCTGGACCTGACTTTCCTACAGGTGGAACCATTTGTGGATATCGTGGAATCAAAGAGGCCTATCATTCAGGTCGAGGTAAAGTCATTGTTCGTGCAAAAATTGATATTGAAGACATAAATGATCGCCAGATCTTAGCTATTTCTGAGCTTCCGTACGTAGTTAACAAATCTAGGCTTATTACTCAAATAGCTGGCCTCATAAACAATAAAGTTATTACTGGTATCAGTGATCTTCGTGACGAATCTGATAAATCGGGTCTAAGAGTTGTTATTGAACTTAAACGTGGAGAAGTTCCTGATGTTATTATCAACCAGCTCTACAAATATACTGACCTTCAGGTAACTTTTGGCTGTAATATGCTTGCTCTAGATAAAGGGCTTCCAAGAGTGATGAATGTTAAACAAATTATTGCTGCTTGGATTGATCACCGCATAGAAGTAATTAGAAGAAGAACTCGTTTTGAACTAAATAAAGCAGAAACTAGAGCACATATTTTAGAAGGGTATCTCAAAGCCTTAAAACATTTAGATGAAGTGGTTAAAATTATCCGCTCAAAATCTAGCAGAGATGAAGCAAAAACTACTCTTATGGAGTTCTATGACCTCTCTGAGAGACAAGCAAACGCTGTATTAGATCTACGACTTTATCAACTAACAGGACTTGAACAAGATAAAATTAATCAAGAATATCAAGCGCTTTTAGAGAAAATTAAAGATTTAAAATCTATTCTAGCGAGTGAAGGCAGAGTTAGAGATATCATCAGCGAAGAACTTACAACTGTCTCTCAGATCGATAAATCTAAGCGTCGCACCCAGATCATTGCTGCTGAGAGTGACTTTAATATGGAAGATTTAATCACTAATGAAGCTGTTGTTGTAACGATCTCTCAAGATGACTATATCAAGCGCATGCCTATACATACTTTTAGAGAGCAACGTCGGGGTGGTAGCGGAGTTATTGGCTTTGATATCAAAAAAGCAGAAGATGCTCTTAAAGAGCTCTATGTGGCCAATACACACGACTATCTTCTAATATTTACAAACCTAGGAAGATGTTACTGGCTTAAAACTTGGCAGATTCCAGAAACAGGTAGACGTTCAAAAGGTCGTCCTTTAATCAATTTTTTGGAAGGGATTCAACCTCATGAGCACATTGCAACAGTATTAAAAGTCACAGGATTTAATGAAGAGCAAAGTATTTTTATGACGACAAGAAAAGGTGTCGTCAAAAAGACTCCGCTCAATCTTTTTTCTAATCCTAGAAGGAAAGGTATTTATGCTCTAACAATCGACGAAGGTGATGAGCTCATTAAAACTCACCTTGTATCTCCAGATGAGCAAGTCATGCTTTTTACAAATTCTGGGATGGCTATTCGTTTTGATGAAGAGCAAGTACGGCCTATGGGACGAACAGCTCGTGGTGTGAGAGGAATTAACCTCAAGGGCGAAGACCAAATTGTTGTTGCATCAGAAGTTGTTAAAGGTGACGAGCAAATTTTAATTGTCTGTGAAAAAGGTTTTGGTAAGAGATCATCAGTACAAGATTTCCGTAAGACTAATCGCGGGGGAATGGGAGTTCGCTCAATTATTGCAAATGATCGCAATGGAATGGTTGTAGGTGCGTTGACTACTGAAGATGCTGACAATGTGATTATGATGTCAAAACTTGGACAAACAATTCGTTTTGGAATGGATGATCTAAGAGTTATGGGAAGAGCAACGCAAGGTGTAAGGCTTGCGCAACTTGGCAAGAAAAATGACTCCATCTCCTGCATTCAAAAAATTGAAGGTAGTCAGATTGTAGATGAAATACCAGAAGAAGCCGAAGTAGAATAATGACCTTGAAAAACCACCCACTTTTAATCACTTTTGAAGGAGGGGAGGGTGCAGGAAAGTCAACTCTTATTGAGCATCTTCTTGCCCGCTTTGAAAAGCTGAACTATCAGGTTATGAAGACCAGAGAACCCGGCGGTACTCTTTTAGGAGAACAGGTGCGTAATCTGCTTCTTCATCAAGACAAATATCCCATTGGAAGTATCTCTGAGATTCTTCTTTTTCTAACTTCACGTTCTCAACAAATTCAGGAAGTCATTAAGCCGCATTTAGACAAAGGTTATGTTGTTTTATGTGACCGGTATAACGACTCTACAATTGCCTATCAAGGTATTGCAAGAGGTGTTGGTCAGAGATTAACTCAAGAGCTTTGCACGCTTGCCTGTAACTACCTAGAGCCAGATTTAACTTTTGTTTTAGACTTAGATCCTAAAGTTGGGCTTAACCGCACACAAAAAATGGAAAAAGAATGGGATCGCCTAGAGAGCCTAGACCTTACTTTTCACGAAAAAGTTCGCGGAGCCTATCTAAAACTTGCAAAAGAGAAACCTAATAGAATTGTTCTTATTGACGCTAGCTTACCAGCTCAAGCTGTTATCGAGCAGTGCTGGCAAGCTATCGAAAAAAGATTGTTAGTTCGAACCTAATTTTTCTGTAAAAAAATCTTCTAAGACCCACTCTCAGCGGTGAACTTTCTTAAAAAGTTGAAGCTATAAGGATCAAGCGCTTCTGGCCTCTTAAATCGCCCGGTAAATTCCTTATCAATGAGCTTATTACCCCACTCTGATTTTTCAATCGCTTCATATTTTCCATCAAATCCACTCTTTGTGAGTTGTGCATCAACAGACTCTTTAGCAAGGTAGAAGCTGTGCATTTTAGAAGATCCATCAAACACCGGATCTGTTCCACTTGCAGAGGTATGAACA
>JAAZZY010000115.1 GCA_014239035.1 Chlamydiia bacterium | reverse complement strand
TGCAGAATGCTGGTCCCGATTTTAGAAGAAATGGCTCAAGAGATGAAAGATAAGCTAAAGCTTTGCAAAGTAGATATTGATCAGGCTCAAGATGTTATTTCAGAACTTCAAGTTACTTCAGTACCTACTCTCATTCTTTTTAAAGAAGGCAAGGAAGTTAATCGGACGGTTGGTCTTAAGGATGCTGACGCTTTAAAAGAATTTGTCTCTGACTACGTCTAACTTATGACCTATGTTGCATTAATTGCAGGTCAAGGAGTTATGCCTGTCAAAGTTATTGAAGAGCTCCAAGCTAAAGGCAGAAAAGTTCTTCTATTAGGCATTAAAGGTGTGACACCCCAAAACTTGACTGAAAAAGCAGATAAAGTAGTTTGGGGAAACATTACCCGTTTAGGTAAGGCTCGCTCTGTTTGCCAGCGTTTTGGCGTAAAAGAGATAGTCATGGCGGGATTGATTAAGCATAATAAAGTTTTCTCACTATCATTTTTTAATATGGATCTGGTTACTGTAAAGTTTTTTTGGAGTCTGCCAGATTTAAGAGCAAATACAATTTGCTCGAACATTATTAAAGTATTTCAAAGGAAAGGGATTCTATTTTTGCCTACGAATCAAATTTTAAAGCGTTATTTGGCGCCCGGCGGGGTGCTTACACGGAAAAAACCTTCAAAGAAAGTTCTAGAAAATATTCAGTTTGGTTTGAAGCTGGCGAAGGAACTCGGCCGTTTAGATATTGGTCAATGCGTGGTGATAAAGAATAAATCTGTAGTTGCCGTCGAAGCGATGGAGGGGACAGATCAATGTTTGCAGCGCGCAGGTGATATCGCAGGAAGTGAATGTGTTGTTGTAAAACTTTCCAAGCCAAAGCAAGATATGCGCTTTGATGTTCCTGTAATAGGTAAAAACACTATCGAGAAGTTAATTAAAATTAAAGCTTCGGCAATTGCCATAGAGGCTGATAAAACTTTGATTATTGATGACGAGGTAATTGAAGTTGCAAATCAACATGGTATTGTAATCATGTCGATTGAAACGTAGAGAATCTATAAAGTTTTGATAGGTGAGAGATAAAAAATGAATTATCGAAGATCTTTCCAGCTGCTTTTCCTATTGGCCTTATTTTCAATGAATCTTCAATCAATAGGAAAGAAAGCGCAGACTCCACTGCAAATTGATGAATATCTCAAATTTATACAAGCCTATGATGAGTGTTTAGGTCCTGTTGGTGATTATACCAAAGGTGAAATAGAGATCATTACTGACCCAAAGAAAATATCTGAGGTGCAAGATCAGTATAAGAAGAAACTTCTCAAAAGCGGAATTAGCTTAGAAGAGGCAGAGCGTTGGAGTCAGGTGGGGTTAATTGAAGGGGATTCGCGTTGGCTTTGGATTAGAGATGCGGTTATTCTGCCATCGGGTCGTACAACTATCAAAGGAAGGCTAAATTGGAAGAGGTCTATTGATGGGCCACAAGGCGTGGCTATGCTCCCTATACGTGAAGACAAAATGATTATCTTTTGCCTAAAGTACAAGCATACCCTGCGATCTTGGCAACTTGAACTACCCAGAGGAGCTCGCTCTTACGGAGAGTCAGCAGAAAGTGCATCAAAGCGAGAACTTCGGAACGAAACAGGCTTTGTGTCTGAGAAGCAGATTTTTTTAGGGTCTGTTGCGGCCTCTAGCTCCAATTTTAATACGCTCACACCCATCTTTTTAAATTATGTTACTGAGCAGAAGCAGCCTGGAAATGTAGATCAAAGGGCCATTTTAGGTTTTTTAGTTTTATCTAAAGATGAAATTAAAGAGGCTTTCTCAAAAGGTTATATTAAATTGAAAATTCATGGCGAAATCCAAAAAGTAGCTATTAATGATGCCAATATTGCTTTTGCTCTCATGCAGGCTGAGATAAGAGGGTTGATTTAAGCTTTGTGTTGTATGCATAACTATGTGGTAAAGTAGAAATAGTGCCAAGCAATAGCTGTGACTTTTTCATAGATAGAGGCCGGTCGGTTTAAAGTAAGTTTTTTTTCCCAGTTTGTTATTCCTAATGACTCCAAAGTATCTTTTACAAAATCTACGCAGTTGTGTCTAGAGACATGATATTTGAACTTAGGATCACTTTTATCGTCAGAGTGCTTAACAGATATTTGCGTTCTGCTTATTTCATCATAAGCTTGAAATGCTTTTGCCCTTGTTACAGGTATCTGAGTAAATAGGCAGGCCCTCCCTTGGTCTTTACAGGATTCATAAAAAGAAGTGTCGAGGATGATTTGAGCTTTTTCGGATCCAGTTGCTGAAAAAAGCTTGAAATAAGAAAGTACTACTTTTCCTAAAAAAAGCGCGATTGATGGTTCTAAAAAACTGTGAATTAGGCCTTTTTCTAAAGGTAGGCCGCAACCTAATCTGCAGCCTTGGCTCAAAGAGGTCCCAGCTGAGCTAAATCCTTCAAAGTAAGAAGTGCCCTCTAAAGTTGAGACAGTCTCGTCGGCTAAGCCCTCCTTAGGATAAAACCCAAAAGCTCTATCTAGGCCTGTTTTACATTCCAAATGAACAAATCCATGTCCTCTGTCTATCCATGGTGTGATAGTGCAGGGATAAGATTCAAAGAAAAGTTTATATATATTTGGGCATCGCATTTGGATTATATCAATATAAGCGGGAGCCGGGTTAGGGGATTCATGAAAAAAGAAACTACCTGGGGCAAAGTCAATATTACTGACCTGACTTGTAATAGAGGACGGCATATTGTTTTAATCTCCTACTAGGTTCTTGTTATCTGAAGCTATTTTTTTTCCGGGGAGGATGTTTTTCTTCCCCCCTGGATTGGTTTTATTATAAAGAAAGGGTATTAAGAAAAGATTAAGGCAGGATTTTCGGTTAAGTTGTTTGTCTTAAGCGTCTTTTGGGCTAAGAAGAGGCAGAAAAGACTGTTGGCGGAGAGCCTCATAGGAGACTACTGCTGCGCTATTAGAGAGGTTTAAAGACCTGCGATCTGAGCGCATCGGAATGGTGAAGAAGCGATCGGGCCATCTCTCATGAATGCCTTGAGGCAGTCCAGAGCTCTCTGAGCCAAAGATAAGGAGGTCTTGATCTGTATAAGTGATGTCTGAATAGGGCCTTGTTGCTTTCGTTGAGAAGAAGTAAAAAGGGCAATCAGACTCTTCTAAAAAAAATTCTAAGTCATCGGTATACTCAATATTGACTTCATCCCAATAATCGAGCCCTGCTCTTTTAAGGCTTCTATCACTTACTTGAAAACCCAAAGGTCTAACAAGTATTAAACCGAGGCCTGTAATGGAGCAGGTTCTGACAATGTTACCTGTATTTTGAGGAATCTGTGGCTCAAATAAAATGATCTTCATTAATCTTGAGGTGCGTCGCTATTGGTCTCAAGAACGGTTACATCTAAGATCATTAAAGGATCTGATAGAGCTATTTGATCAGATGGTGCATGGCAAAACTCAGGGTGAATGTAGAGTCTGCGCTGCTCACCTTTTTTAGCTCCGATTAATCCCTTTTGCAGCCCTGGAATAGCTTGCTGCATCTGAATAGTGATAGGCTCATTTTCTGAAGATTCAATTTTTGTATCATCTAGATATTTACCCGTATATAAAACAAGAGGGTTATCAGAGTCGTTGACAGTCGCATCTCCACCACCTTCTTTCATCACAGATATTTGAAGCTTTCCTGGGACGACTTCAACAACATTAGTTTCAGTCATATTTTGGTTTAGGAATGTGTCAGCTTGAGTAAGATTTGCAGTAGAGAGCTCATCTAAATATCTTTGTTGAATAAGATCAAAGGCGCGTTCGTATTGAGCGTCAGTGAGTGGGGAAGGTCTGCCATCTAGAGCATCTTGCATTCCTGTAACAACAGATGGGATATCAAATCTAAATCCAGGAGTATCCATTAAGTTTTTTGCAAACGTGTGTCCGAGAGCTTGAGAAACAGTCTCAGGC
>JAAZZY010000114.1:3903-4127 GCA_014239035.1 Chlamydiia bacterium | reverse complement strand
ATAATACCCTCATTCCAATTCCTGCGATAAATGGTTAACTACTGGTTAATGAAATGTGAGCCTTCGGCTTATTCTATAGACGATCTCCAAAAAGAGAAGACTGTTTTTTGGGAAGGCGTACGCAACTATCAAGCCCGTAACTTTATGCGGGATGATATGAAAAAAGGTGATCTAGCCTTTTTCTACCACTCAAACGCAAAACCTTCTGGAATAGTTGGTTTGAT
>JAAZZY010000114.1:0-3893 GCA_014239035.1 Chlamydiia bacterium | reverse complement strand
GAGAGAAAAAAAAGCTTGGATGTCAAAACAAGAAAGAACTTGAACAGCTGGTTGAAATCGCTCGTTCGAAAATAAAACTTTAAAACTTGATAAAGATTCGAAATATTTTGATGTAAAATCTACAAAAGAAAAGCCCATTTGGGTTATGGTTGATGTCAAATTTATCGAAAAATTTTCATCCGTTCTTAGTTTGGATAACCTTCGAAAAATTAAGGGCATTGAGGATATGATGGTCTTAAAAAAAGGATCTCGATTATCGATTCAACCTGTGACTCCCAATCAATTCAACTTAATTATGAGGACTTATGGACACTAAAAAGCTATATATTAAATCACAAAAAAATATTTTAAATTGGGGACTTGGTCTCGCAACGTTATTTTTTGGTTTGTCAATTCTTTCTATATTTACAAAAAAAGATATGTCTACTCACAACTCCTTTGACTTTTGGACAAATATTATTATTTACACTGTTATCTTTTCTGCCATGATCTACACCCGCTTTAAAATTAATTTGAGAGCCTCACAAGTATCGCTATTTTCATATCTTGCCCTATTTACCTACTATTTTGTCTCAATGACAATCAAAGCTAAGTCAACATACTTGACATTTGAACAAATCAACCCCTCAAGAGCCACCTTATTGTTTATAATAGCCTATGTTTGCACTTTCCTGATTATGGGAGGAATGAGTTACCTCTTCTATAGAGTATACAAAGCCACAAAAACCATTCGAAGCCTAACCACCTCTGAAGCAACCTTATAATAGTTTTAATTTTAATTAAGCCACTGTCATTTACTAACCTATAAATTAATTAAGAAAAAAATAAATTTTAAACAGCTCTTTTAATTAACAATCTGTTGTTAATAAATGCCCTTATTTTCTAAAATATTTAACAAAACCTTTACTTAAAAATTAAAATTAAATAAAACTAGAAATTTGAATAGAAAGCAACTTTCTACTAATACAAGCAAATCATTATGAAAAACCAATTACGATCAACAGCATACATCACAATAGCTTTAGCAGTAGGAGTTCTAACTGGCCTTTTAAGGGTTCCGTTTTTTATCCTATCAGCGAGCTTTGTCTCCGAAATTTTTCTTGGAGCCTTAAAACTTATAAGTATCCCCATCATCTTCTTGTCAATTATTGCCACTATTACCGGATTTGATAGTCTAAAAGAAATGAAGTTTCTGGGGCGTAAGGTGTTAAAATATACTCTGCTTACCACAGTCATAGCAGCGGTTATTGCTCTAATTTTTTATGTTACGGTTCAGCCATCTACAGGACTTACACTAGATCCAACTATAGTCTTACCTATACAGCCTTCATTTTTAGCTACTCTTCTTCAAATGTTTCCCACAAACTTTATAGAAGTATTTTTAGAAAATAATGTTTTTGGTGCAGCTTTGATCTCTGCTATGATGGGCTTTGCTGTATTATCACTGCCAGATAAACAAAGAGTTCATCTTCACACTCTTTTTTCCAGTCTTTTTCAAGCCCTTTTAAAAATCACATCCGTCATTATTCGCTTTATTCCAATTGGCATATGGGCATTCACAACTCTATTTTTACAAAAATTTGTCTATGATAGCTCTGTGAAGCCATTAATTTTCTATATTATATGCGTCGTTGGAGCAAATTTAGTTCAGGGAATTATCGTTTTACCTATTCTTTTGAAGATCAAGGGTGTTTCTCCACTTAAAACCTTGAAAATGTCCTACCCTGCCCTTCTAACAGCATTCTTTTCTAAATCCTCCTCAGCAGCTCTTCCGCTTACAATTGAGCGCTCAATCAATCAAGGTAAGATATCAAAGAAAGTTGCTAATTTTTCCCTCCCTCTATGCTCTGTCATAAACATGAATGGTTGTGCAGCGTTTATTTTAATCACAGTTCTTTTTGTATCAGCTGAATGCGGCTTATTCTTTAGCGTTCCTATGATGCTGTTTTGGGTGCTTTTATCCACACTTGCTGCTATCGGAAATGCTTCTGTTCCCATGGGATGTTACTTCCTTGCTAGTGCTTTTTTAGTTGGAATGGGCGTGCCTATTGAAACTATGGGGCTGATACTACCCATTTATGCTTTTATTGATATGATTGAAACCGCTTTAAATGTTTGGTCTGATATCTCTGTAACATCGATTGTCAATAAAGAGGCTCAAGAGAGCGAGCTCATCCTATCAGATGAAGCTGAAGTCATTAAGACTGCCAAATAGCGTACAATTAAATAAGGTAGCTTCGTGTTTATAAGCGTATTTGACTTACTTTCAGTTGGCATTGGTCCATCAAGTTCTCATACAGTAGGTCCTATGCGCGCAGCCCACGCCTACCTTTCTGAATTACTAGAAAATGACCTTCTTGTGCGCACTGTCCGCCTTCAAGTTGAACTCTATGGGTCCCTTGCATTAACAGGAGTTGGGCATAAAACAGATGAAGCTCTTTTAATGGGACTCTCTGGACATCTACCAGAAACAATAAGTCCTCAAATTATTCCAGAAACTCTTAAAAAAATTAGAACAAGTAAGAAGCTTTCACTTTTAGGTAAACACTCTATCAGATTTAATGAAAAGAGAGACCTTGTCTTCCATAAGGACAAAGTCATCCCCTATCATAGCAATGCTATGCGCTTTATAGCTTTTGACGAAGATGAGAACGAACTCTTCAATGAAATCATCTACTCAATAGGCGGCGGCTTTATCGTTGAACACCGCAAAATTCAACATAAGAGCCCAATGAAGAAACTCTTTAAAACGCCTTATCCTTTCTCTACATGCAAAGAGCTTTTAGAGCATTGTGAAAAAAAAGGTTTTTCCATTGATCAGCTTATGCTTGAAAATGAAAAATCCCACCATACTGAGAAGGACATTCATAAAGGACTGGCAACTCTTTGGAAAACAATGCAAGAGTCTGTTGAAAATGGATGTAAAAATGAGGGGCACTTACCGGGAAAGCTAAATGTCAAAAGGAGAGCTCCAGACTTGTATAAATTTTTAACTAATCCCAACAAAACCAAAGAGGCAGAAGATATTTTTGATTGGGTCTCTTTATATGCCTTAGCAGTAAATGAAGAGAACGCAGCTGGCGGCAGAATTGTAACAGCACCAACAAATGGTGGCGCCGGGGTTGTTCCTGCTGTACTGCATTACTATGAAAAGTTTACTGAAAAAAAATGTGACCGCTGGGTAGAGGTTTTTTTACTCACGGCTGCAGCTCTAGGCATACTATATAAAAAAGGAGCCTCTATATCAGCAGCAGAGATGGGTTGTCAGGGAGAAGTAGGAGTAGCCTGCTCCATGGCAGCAGGCGCACTTGTAGCTGTCTGGGGAGGCACCCCGAAGCAAGTTGAAATTGCTGCAGAAATAGGAATGGAGCATAATTTAGGTTTAACTTGCGATCCTGTAGATGGTCTAGTGCAAGTTCCTTGTATCGAACGCAATACTATGGGCGCTATCAAAGCTATTAATGCTGCAAGACTTGCAATGCAACGCTCAGGGGTGAACAACAAAGTAACTTTAGATGAAGTTATCAAAACGATGTTTCAGACAGGAAAAGATATGCAATCTATCTATAAAGAAACATCACTAGGCGGCCTTGCCGTCAACGTCATTTATTGCTAGAGATTTTCTTTTTCTTGACTCTTGGATCAATTCAATGTAATTCTAATGGTTTATAATTTAACTATTGATCTATGAAATTAAACCCTCTAAGCACAGCCCTTTTACAAAAAAAATTGCAACATCCTGATTTTCTAGAAGATCTTCGAGCCGTTGATTTTGTCACAGGAGAAATCGCTAAGACTCCTGATGAAGTAGAAACCTTTTTCCCTCATACTAAAAATCTACCCTACTTAAAATTAAAGCTTCAAAAAAGAAAAGACTGCAGCAAAAAAACGAT
>JAAZZY010000113.1 GCA_014239035.1 Chlamydiia bacterium | reverse complement strand
GTGATTGAGCAGTGCTCCAGCACTTGTTATGGAGGCGCTCATCCCTTTGAGGCCAAATCCGTCTAGAGAGTGCACTTTAAAGTGACGCAGTAAAAACTCTAGGGATATCGCTGGATCAAAGTGCCAGTCTTCTACCGGGCTCAACGTGCACTTAAAGGAGTATTTGATCTCTTCAAAAGAATCTAAATTCTTATCTAGTAGTTTTTTAGGTAAAACTATTTCTGATGGTTTTACCTGAAGAAGCATCTCTCTCATTTCTTTGAAAGATGAACATTCTGCCGTATGAAAATTAGCTGTAGTGATATCTAAGAAAGCGATCCCAAATTGCGATCCAATCTGCGCAACCGATGCAATGTAGTTGTGAGCTTGGGCTTTTAAAAGATTTGAGTCGATTAGCGTTCCTGGTGTGATGATGCGAACAACATCTCTTTTAACCAATCCCGTAGCTTTTTTAGGGTCTTCTGTCTGCTCAGCTACAGCAACTTTAAGCCCTTGATCTAAAAGACGATCAATATAATTTTGAAAGGCATGGTAGGGGATTCCACTCATAGGAATCTCTTGCCTTTTTGTTAAAGTGAGATCGAGAGTCTTAGCCAAAGTTACTGCATCTTCATAAAATGCCTCATAAAAATCTCCCATACGAAAGAGCAAAAGGGCGCCTTTTGCCTTTTCTCGGCACTTGTGCCACTGGACCATCATCGGGGTTGCTGTATTGAGATTAAATGTCATGAGTATCTTCTAAGAAATCAGGGGGATTTTGGCAGATTTTCAGACTCAATTGCAAGAAAAAAGTAGAGTTATCAGTTGAATATAAACGCATATGGGCATATCACGAAGTTTCAAAGGTAAAATAGATAAGGAGTGCTTATTATGGTCGAAAAAATTCATGGAGGAGCACAAGGGGTTCCTAGTGGTGATCCCTCTAGAAATAACAAAGCAGGAAAGTCTCGAGGAAGAAATTATAGCGAAGGTGTCCCTGCTATTGGCATGAGAGCTCAAATCTCTACTATAAAAAGTGATCAAGCTATAAACTTTAGTGCAAAGAAGCAAGACACAACCATATTTGTATCAGGTACAAACTGGGCAATGCGCCGTATGTATAAGGGCTAAGATAAAAGCCCCACTTTGTGCGAGAGTAGATATTTTAATGCGGTATAGCGCTTTTCTATTTCATTATTATTAATGGCAATAGCAAGCGCTTTTTTTGTGCCGATGAGTATCACAAGCTTTTTACCACGGGTCACACCCGTATAAAGTAGGTTGCGGCATAAAAGCTTAAAGTGGTGTGTGTGAACAGGCATGACAATGCACGGAGATTCACTTCCCTGATATTTATGCACGGAAACGGCGTAAGCGAGGTTGATTTCATCGCACTCTGAAAATTCATAGAGCACTTCCTTGCCATCATACTTAACCAGGATCTTTTGCTCTTCTTTTAAAATAGATACAATTATTCCCACATCCCCATTAAAAACTTCTTTTTGGTAATTATTTTTAAGCTGCATCACTTTGTCATCAACAGCATAACGACGCCCATGGTAGGAAAGATAATCTCTATTAGAATTTAAAACTTCCTGGAGCCTGAAATTCAAATTCTCTGTACCAATAATTCCTTTGCGCATTGGAGCGAGCACCTGAATTTCTGTTAGGGGATCTAGATTATACTTTGACGGTAGCCTTTTTGCAACGACATCAGTGAGAGTCTCTAGTACTTCTTGAGGCTCTTTTGCCTCTAAAAAGAAAAAATCGTCCTCAGGCTCTGATTTGAGTTTTGGGAAAAATCCATCGTTGATCGAGTGAGCACTTGAGATTATTTTAGAACCTTTTTGCTGGCGAAAGATGAACTTGAGCCTCTCTGTAGTAATTTTTTCAGAGTCAATTAAATCTCTTAAAGTATTTCCAGGGCCAACACTTGGAAGTTGATCGATATCTCCAATGAAGATCACCCGACATGTATCTGGAATTGCTTTGAGGAGTTGAAACATGAGGTATGTGTCGATCATGCTCGCTTCATCAATAATGATTAAATCAGCAAGCAGGGGATTTTCATGGTTACGACGAAACTTTCTAGTCCTAAAATCATATTCTAGAAGACTGTGAATAGTAGATGCTTGGCGATATGTGATTTCAGTCATTCTTTTGGCAGCTTTACCTGTCGGTGCTGCTAAGATGATGCGAGAAGAGAGCTTTTCTAAGATGCGCAAAATGGCTTTGGTTATCGTACTTTTTCCGGTTCCTGGTCCTCCTGTTATAATCAGCATCTTTTGACAAAGAGCTGAAACAATAGCCTCTTTTTGAGCTTTTGCAAATTTGATCTTAATAAGATCTTGTACCCACATTAGAGCTTTCGTGGTGTCGACTTCTCTAAAAGAACAAGGATGATCTACTAGGCGAAAGACTTCTCGAACAATACCCATTTCTGCGATATGTAGAGGTTTGAGCCAGACAAACTCTTCATGATTCACATAATCAATCATAATGCGCTTTTCAACGTTAAGCTCTCTGGTCACAGACTCAATTTTTTCATTTTCTACTTCTAGTAGCTCCTTGGCAAGAGTCATAAGCGCAGCTTTTGGATAGCAGCTATGTCCTTGAGTAGAGAGCTCGCCTAATAGATACTCAATGCCTGCTGCAATGCGATCAGGGGAGTTTTTTTCAATATTAAGCGATGCTGCAATTTTATCGGCTATTTTAAAACCTATGCCAATAATATCTTGGGCAAGGCGATATGGGTTGGCTTGCAAAATGCTGATGCACTCGTGGCCATAGCGTTTATAAATTTTTTGGGCATAGCTTGGCGTAATATGATGAGACTGCAAAAAAACCATGACCTCTTGAATCGTGCGGTGCATTTCCATACAAGAGATCACCTGATCTAGTTTTTTTTTGCCCAAACCTTCTACTTTGAGAAGAGATTTTGGGTCCTTTTCTATAACTTCAAGAGTTTGCATGCCAAACTTCTCAACAATTTTTTCAGCAAATTTAGGTCCTATTCCTTTAATCAAACCAGAAGATAAATATTTTTGTATGCCCAACAGCGTTGAAGGGGCTTTTTTCCGAAAGCTCTCCACAATAAATTGACTGCCATGCTTTGGATCATTTTTCCAGTAGCCACCACATTCAATGGACTCACCTGGCTGGATGTCTATTAAAGTGCCTACAATTGCGACAGGCTCAGAGATTTTGACAACTTTTAGCTTTGCTACTGTAAAGCCGTTCTCAGAATTTTGATAGGTGATGCGCTCAATATGACCGGCAATTTCTTCCACAAATTTATCTCACGTGTGCTAAAAAGTTCATTATGAAGGAGCCTACTTATTTCTAGGAACACAAAATACCCTCATGAGAAATGATGTTTCTTTTTATAAAGCGCTTAGTTACCTTTTTAGCAAAACATGAAGGAGAATTTTTATGTATAAGATGCTTATTTTTTTGCTGGCTCTTTGCTCAAGCTTCGCAATTGCAGACAATGCGGATACAAATGAAGAGCAGCCAGGACTACTTGAATCTTTAGAGATGTTTTTTGAAAGAAATGGCGGAGAAAAAGATCTCTTAGGAAAGCAGCAAAAAGAAGAACCTCTCATAGAGATGGAAGGGGCAATTAAAAATCTTTTAGAAGAGCTCTCACAAGATAAGTCTTCAGATTCTGAGTAAAGTCTAACTTTTCTTTGAAAAAGCTTTAGAAAGGAACTTACAGTTGTTTCTATAATTCTTCAATTGAGCTCCAGCCAAGTCAAAATTTGGTGATCCATCCAGCGAAAGTGACTTTTTTTGGGGTTACCTAAAAAACCCATATGTCCTCCTTTTTCAGTAACAATAAGTTCAATATTATCAGGAAGATCGTCTGGATTAAGCAAAGATCCATTCACAAGAGGGTCATCTTTAGCAAAAAGAATATGTGTTTTTACGGTAATATTAGGAATAAGCTCTTTTGAGCTGCATTTTGTATAATAGTCTTTAGCATTTTCAAAGCCGTAATAAGGAGCAGTAAATATTTCATCGAACTCATAGATTGATTTACATTGCTCAAGAGATTGTAAAAGTTCATCTGAGAATGTCTCGTTTTGGCCTTTGACTATATCTGTCAAATAGCGCAAAAAGGATCTTTGATATAAAGTGTTTGAAAATTTTTGAAAACGTATCGCGGAATCTTCAAGACAAATAGCTGGGCAA
>JAAZZY010000112.1 GCA_014239035.1 Chlamydiia bacterium | reverse complement strand
AGCAATTGTCTGCTATTCATGCGCAAAAAATTTTGGTTTATATGGAGAGCGCGTGGGAGCACTCATCGCCTTTGATAAAAACCATAAAAATTTAGACTATCTCGGACAGAATGCACGTTTGGTCATTCGAGGAAACTATTCAACTCCCCCAATTCATGGAGCACGCATTGTTAAAACTATTCTTAAGTCTCAAGAACTCTCACAGATGTGGGATGAAGAGCTTACAGAGATGCGCCTGCGCATAAAAGAGTTAAGACAAGATTTTTTAAAATCTCTTGAAGATAAAAAACTTCCCATAGATTTTAGCCATGTTATTGAAGACCAGGGTCTTTTTTCCTTATTAAGTTTGCCTAAAGAGGTTATTGTACACCTAAGAAATAACTCTGCAATTTACTTGCTGGAGAACGGGAGAATTAATATTGCTGGACTATCGAAAAAAAATATGGAAGCTGTAACAACATCTATTCAAAAAGCTCTGTCAAATCATGTATAGAAAAAATCTGCGGCAATACCTTGTTATAGCTTTTGCTCTTTTAATCATTATCTCTTTCCCTAAAAGAGCTCAAGATGCTTTGCGTAATCAGTTTTTTAAACCTTTTATTCCCCTTTCGCGCCTCATTCCTCAGTCAAGAAATCAAAAGGCTCACTTATCAAAGAACTTTATTCCACACCAAAACTCCTATAAGCCTGTTTATTCTCATTCAGTAGTCGCAAAAGTGATTTACCGTAACCCTACAAACTGGAATAGTTTTTTTTGGATTGATCAAGGGAAAAACAATCCCCATATTACCTTAAATAGCCCTGTACTCTACCAAAATGCTCTTGTGGGAGTAGTCGACTATGTCGGCACGAAACAAGCACGAGTAAAGCTTGTTACAAACTCATCGCTGACGGTTTCTGTGCGCGCTATGAGGGGAAAAAATCAGTACTACGATCTACTTAGTCACCTCAACGCTCTATCGAGCTATGAGTGCGTTCAAAACCAAAGTGGACTCTTTAGCCAGCTCTTAGATTTAAAATCAAAACTTATCGGCCCCAATGAGTCTATATACTTAGCTAAAGGAGAACTCTTTGGATTAAGCCAGCCACTTTGGCGAGCAGATGGTAAAATTCTTTTGGGTAGAGGCTTTAACTGCAGTACAAAAGATGAGCTAAGTATTGCCCGAGAGCTCTCATCTGGTCTGCCGACTGAATCAAATGCACAAGTCTCGCCTCTTATTTTGCCTGATGATCTATTAATTACAACTGGCTTTGATGGGGTGTTTCCAGCAGGGCTTGCTGTTGCAAAAGTTCTGACTGTCGAGCCATTAGAAGAGGGCGCTTATTTCTATACTTTAAAAGCAGCACCTGTAATTGCAAATTTTGATTCATTAAATCAGGTTGAAGTGATCCTGCCACTCAACTTCCATCAAGAAAAAGTTTCACTTTTGCCTTGATCTTTCATTAGCTGCTCCCTCTCTTTCTCAGCTAAAATAGAACAAAAACTCTGCACTCTTTGATCTGCTCTTGAATAGCGCACTCCAATATATTCCATTCCAGATCCTTGAAGAGATTCTTCTACCTGCAAAAGGTAACTGATTTGATCATCAACAAAGACTATTCTCTTAAAAGGAGTTTTTAAATGCTTGATAAAATCGAGCAAAAATTTGCCTTTATTGTTTTTTGGGCCAACAAATAAGACTCCTTTTTCAAGATGAGCTCCTCCATTTTTATTGAAGAGTGACTCATAGGCGCTCCAATCAGAAAATTTTAAACCATGATTGCTGAGATGACTCAAAGTAATTTGAACAATTTTTAGGGATCTAGCTGTTAACGCAAGCATTTTGACACCTTGCTTATGTAGCAGGTTAAGCCAGTCACTGATTTCTTCTTCAATAGTTCGCATCTCAATCTCATACTGAGCCTTGTTCCAATGAGGAATAATGGAGTCAAGCGCCTCATCTTCATTCATTCCCTTCTTTAGGGCTTCTCTAATAAGATGCCCTCCCCATTGATAAGAGCCATAATGAAAAGAGCTCTCTATTAATGTGTTATCTAAATCTAGTATCAAAAGAGTTTCAGAATGCAAATGCTCCGATACCACTCGAATGGAGTCTTTTTCAAAAATAGGCATTATTTTTTTCCCAATAATATTTTTGCAGTCTCATCAGATAGAATTTTATCGATATATTCAAGCTGAAGATTTCCTATTTGCATCGTATAATCAGAAAAATTGCAATTGCCATTACGATAATAGATACCCAAAAATGGAATATTTAAAAGCTCCATTTCTTGAGAAATTCTAACTAAATTCACAAGCTGATAGTCTACGCAGACAACTTTTTGAGGAAGGACATCTGTTAAAGATAAAAACTTAGATAGATATTCTCCTTTATCACAAACGGGGTGAAGCAGAAGCATGCCCTCATAAAAGGTTGCAAGCTCAGGCTCAATGATATGGTTGTGATCAAAAGGAGAGGAGGAGCTAAAATGAATATTTTGATCGTGGAGACAATCTAGCGTGTGGTACGCAAGCTGTGGGCCCCTATGGCTGAGAGCAAGAGTTGTCACATTTTTATTAGCTAGCGCATTTAAATAAGATTCTAAATTTCGATCAGAGGGTTCACATTTTGATTTTTTTTGAACTTTTACCCATAGAGGGTAGAGTTTATTAGCAATTTGATCTGGGTCATTACCATCAGTGAGCAAGTTTTGCTTTAGATAATCAAAAAAAGCTGTTGTAGCAACTTCTTCTTTTGGATTAAGTAATACGTTATAAATTTCCAGAAAAAGATGGCTACCATTAGGAACAAGAGAAGTTAGTTCTTCAAGATTTGTACACTCAATAATTTCAGAAGACACATTTTGAACGCTGAAAAAAGTAACTATTATGCTGAAAAAAAACCAGGCTTTGCTCATGAAATAAGCCTCCTGGCTTCTAGGATTTGCTCTGCAGCATCATTAGATAAAATCTCTTTAAAATACTTTAGCTGGAGATCAGTAACTTCAGGATCATATTCCTGTATATTAGCGTCGCTTACTCCATAGCGAAAACCCACAAATAGAATATTGTTTGCCGCGCATACCTCTTCTAGCTGCTTTACATACTTGATTTTATCATCTACAAATATAACTTTTTCCAAAGGATGTTCGGAGTCTCTAAGTAGATTAAGTAAGATCTCGCCTTTATGGTGACTCTGAGCAAAAAGTATCCCCTCGACATATTTCAATGGAAAATGAGTTGAAAGATCCAAGTCTTTTAACTTAATTGGATTTTTATCCAGGTTGATTTCAATAGAGCGAAGCTGTGCTACAGTTGTATAGGCAAGCTCTGTACTTCTGGCTGTAAGCCCTATAACTGTAATTCCTTGGCTTTGAAATTTGTGAATCAAGGCAGAAGTTATCAATTCCATAGGCTTCACTTCTGTTTGAACTTGCAAATTCATATAGGTAGGTAAAATTTTAGCAAGCGCACCTTCTGTTGAATAACCCTCTTTTGCAAGAGATTCCCAAGTTTTTCTAAACCAAATATCTCCACCAAGAGTTTGCTTTGTCGTTAGAAGGGTCTCATCAATATCAAAAACAACTAAAGAATCTTTAGTGATATGGGATGAAATTTCATCCATGGAAGAAATTTCAATGATCTCGCTAAAGAGAACTTGACTGACAAAGAAACAGAAAAACAATGTAAGGACTCTTCGCATTATCATAAAATTTTATTGCAGTTGCTCTTCTTCAAGTAGTTCGGAATGGTCTCCTGTGGAGAGCTCATATTCATGGTATTCAATAGGAATGTTAAGTTTACGGGCAATAGCAACTTCTGCTTGAATACCAACCGAATTCTCCCAGTCTTCTAATTTTAAGACATAAAGGCGATTGCACTTCTCGAGCAGCTTTTTATTAAATTTTTCCCAATATGCCCAACCAATAGGAAGCCCATATTTTAAAATATGGTAGTTATGAATAAGAGGACAAAATACAACGATACCTTCTCTCATTTTCTCGGCACAGAAACGCGAAACTAAGTCTATGCGCTGTTTTCTAAGACCTGAATCAGCTTGGCCAAATGCACATGCGACATATATTAGTTCAGATTTTTCTTCTTCCATAGCAGACTCCTAGTCAAAAAGTAGGGTAAAGTATTCATGTATCTCAATTAATCAGTCAATAATTATCTTTTTTAGTTTGGGTCAAAAAAAATTTTAGGATATAGGTGGGGTTTATTAACTTAGAGTTAAACCTAGATCATGCAAGAAGAAGACCTCGTCTTTTTACCCGGCTATGTAATACGAGAAAAGGTTCTTTCCAAAGAGCTTTCTTGTAGGGAAATTACACAGACTTTTTTGGATAGAATCGAAAGGCTTAATCCAAAAATAAACTCCTACATTCTAATATTAAAAG
>JAAZZY010000111.1 GCA_014239035.1 Chlamydiia bacterium | reverse complement strand
ACCTAAAGGCTTTGAAGAGATTTCGAAGATTCCTCTATAGAGATTTGCTACAAATGCCCTAGCTACCAGCATGTCTAGCAAAGCAAAATCCACAAGGTCATATTTAAGTGCTTCCATAACAAAAGCTGGGGTGTTGTAGCTGTAGATAAGTACCCTAGGGTATTTTTGAACTAAATTTGTGGCATCAGAAAAACCTATAACCCCCGCAATTTTACCCTGCATTTGATCTAAATTTTTAAGCTTAGACTTAGTAGGCACCACAATCACGGGACCAGTTGGAAAATAATTAGTAGAGACAGAGTAGATATTACTCTCGATGGCGATATTGCTTCTTGGGCTAATGACTGCATCGAAGATATTACGTTGCAATCCACTGAGTACTGACTCTGATCCAACATTGACGTAGCTAATGCGCAGCCCTTCAAGCTTAGAAATTTCTTTGAGTAAATCTACAGTAAATCCATAAACGTTATCAGCTTGACCTCCCATATTGGCAGGATAAAAAGAAGGGTCTATAGCCACAGTGAATTTTCTTCCAAAACCCATGCATCCTGAAAACAAGATGACAAAAATAATGCAAACAGGAAATAATCTTCTCATATTAAATATGTCTCCTCCACTGATTTCTATATGAAAACGACCCAAGCAAAAGTCAAGAAAAAAACGGCTCTGATCGTAGTCAACTTCGGAGGACCTCGAAGCTTAGATGAGATTCCTTCTTTTTTAAAGAGCCTACTCTGCGATAAAGACGTTGTTCGAACAGCCTTACCCACCCCCATCCACAATTACCTTTTTTCAAAGATAGCAAAAAAAAGATCTAAGAAGGTATCCGCTGATTATCAGCACATTGGAGGGAAATCTCCCATCTATGAAGATACTGAAGCCGTAGCATTCCAATTAAAGCACTATACTAATTGCCCCATATATACTTTTCACCGCTATCTACCTGTCACGCACCCACGCTTCATTCGATCTCTTCTCTTAGCAGATGTAGAGGAATGGAAGATCTTCCCGATGTTCCCTCAATTCTGCTATGCTACATCAGGAAGCATAGCTCGCTGGTTCTCAGAAAAACTTCCCTCTCACATTACCCGCAATATGCACTGGCTCAAGTCCTATCCACACCAAAAGCCCTATATCGACCTTTTTACAAACCGTATCCGCGCTTATATGCAAGAAAAGAAGATACCTGAAAAAGATTGGCTTTTATTTTTTTCTGCGCACGGAGTGCCCAAAAAATTTATAGAAGAAGGAGATCCTTATCAACGTGAGTGTGAGCTTTCTTATAATGAGATTATCAAGAATTTCCCCCAGAGCCAAACACTGCTTGCCTATCAATCCAAATTTGGACCAGGAGAATGGATTAAGCCCTACACTATTGATGTCTGTGAGAAAATAAAAGAAGTAACAGATAAAAAGAACGCACTATTTGTCCCACTAGCATTTACATCAGATCATATTGAAACACTCTTTGAGATAGAAACAGAGTATATGCCCGTTATCCAAAAACAAGGGCTCAATACTTTTAGACTTCCAGCTTTTAATGATAAAAAAGATTGGGTTGAAACCATCTCAATACTTTTAAAAGAGCCCCACAGCCAAGTACCTAACCAAATGCTTGTGCGGCACAAATAAAGACTTAACCTACATTTTACCAGGATAGGTTCTAAATAACTGAATCATCTCTTCATCTTTTCTCAAAACAGCATATTCAAGTGCGTTCATCCTTCTAATATCTCGAAGATAAGGATTACTCTCAGGATGCTTTAAAAGAGCTTCTACAATCTCTATATGACCCTTCCGAACAGCAATTGAAAGAGCTGTCTCTCCTGCTTTATTTTGAATATTAGGATCCGTTTCAGGATGACTAAGGATTGCTAGAGCCCCTTCTTTTAGACCCTGCCAAGCAGAGATAAACAAAGCTGTATTTCCCCAGCCATCTTGATCATTTGGCTTTATTTTAGCATTGTCTATAAGAGCTACCATAAAATCTTCATACTTTAAAGATGCTGCTATCATCAATGGTGTGCGTCCCTGCAGATCCTTGTGGTTTGGATCAACTCTTGAATCTTTTACAAAAGCCATGAAAGGACCTTTATGGCCACGCTCTGCAGAGACCCATAGTGATGAACGCCCCCATTGGTCTAGTACGTTGGGATCAGCTTTTGGATGCTTAAGGAGTGCATAAGCAGCCTCAGTGTGCCCTTGCAAAGCTGCCTTTACAAGAGGTGTTTGCTTCACTTCGTCAAAAATGTTAGGATCTACATCACTTTTTGCAAACATATTGATAAAGCCTTCAGCTTTTTCCTTTCCTGCATCTCCCATAAGCTTAAATAATGCATCAGAAGTAAACTCTTTACCATTTAAACAGTTGTACTCTTCTGTTGAAAAATACTCTCCCATTTTTTCCCAAACATCTTTTGACTCTGCAGAAGATGGCTCCACTAAAGAACAAAAGCGCTCGGTTAAGTCAGTTTGAGCTTGATCAGGTGGTGATAAAGCTACAGCAAAAGCAACAAATGAGATTGCTAGAGCAGCTGCATAACAAAGAGTATCAGAAGAAATGAAACCCGCTTTTTTTGCTTTGAAAAAGGGTGTCTGGGAATCCTTTTGGGGTTTGTATAAAGCAGTTTCTCTTTGCAGCTGGGCAAGTTTATCAAATGATGCATTTTGTATTTTGGTCATAGTATCCCTAATTATATTTCTTCGCGACGAATGTAATTATAGTGGATGAATGTAAGTATTTTATTAAGATTTTGGTAAAGAATTTATTTTATTTTGCCAGAAAATCAACTGCTTTCTTTTCTAAAGTGATCCCCAAATAGTTAAGCAATCTCAGACTTTCCATCTTCTTTTACTAGATCCATAGGATCTCTCCCATGTTTATCTTTTATCTGAGTTTCATTTTAGGGTGGGCCCTTACGGCAGAAACTATCTCCACACTACCGCTTCCTATTGCCGCTGTAATAGGCTTCTCACCAGCGCCATCAGGAGCATTTACATCGATCTTTGGGTGAGCCAATAGGGCAAAAATTGTCTTCTTGTCTTTTCTTTTTATTGCCAGCACAAGAGGTGTATTACCAGTAGCATCCTGAGCATTTACATCGATCTTTGGATGAGCCAATAGGGCAGAAACCATCTCCGCATCACTGTATCTTATTGCCATAACAAGATGTACCTCACCAAATGTATCCTGAGCATTTACATCGATCTTTGGATGAGCCAATAGGGCAGAAACTATCTCCGCATTACCGTCTATTATTGCCTCTTTAAGAAGTCCAGGAACATTTACATCAATTTCTGGGTGAGCCAATAGGGCAAAAACTACCTCCGTATCCTTTCTCATTATTGCCACCATAAGAGGTGTATAACTAAGTTCATCCTGAGCATTTACATCGAACTTTGGATGAGCCAATAGGGCAGAAACCATCTCCACATTATCGTTTCTTACTGCCGTAATAAGATGTCCCTCACCAAATGTATCATGAGTATTTACAACGATTTTGGGGTGAGCCAATAGGGCAGAAACTACCTCCGCATCCTTTCTTCTTATTGCCACCCTAAGAGGTGTATTACCAGTAACATCCTGAGCATTTACATCGATCTTTGGATGAGCTAATAGGGCACTGAGAAAAGCTTTATCCTCCAGTCGTGCAGCATCAAAAAGAAGATTACCGACATCTGGGCCAATATCAGGGTGCTTGAGCAGGGCTGTAAAAACTTCTAAATTCCCTTCCTCAAGTGCCAATCCAAGAGCCGTTTGGCTATCACTAGCACTCACTGCAGCATTTGGATTGAAATTACTTTGGGCATACAGGTCTATAAATTTTCCAGCTCCTTTAGATACTGCACTTTTCATAACCTCAAGTAATCGAAAAGGGCTGAGCTCTACTTTATCCCAACAATTTACTGCAGCAACTGGAGCCACGGTCACAATATTGGAGAAAAATTGCCCTACTTTTGGCCATAAATCTGGACTAGTTGCAACAAGATGAGAACACATTCGCTCAGTTAAGGCTTCTCCGCTCTCTTCTTTAGCTGCAGATTCAATTGTAAGCACATAATATGCAAAGGTTAAAGAAGTAGCAGCTAAGATTGTATCAAAAGAGAAAATTTTCGAAACGACGCGAGAAAAAAACGTGCTTTGATCCGGCTTGGCAAGTCTTTGCTGCACGCTTAGCTCCTTTTGCCTGAAGCTCTCAACTGATAATCTTTGGGCTATACTTGTCATAAAAACCTTTTATTGCTGCTTAGTTGCTTGAAATCCTACAATTTCATTATACAAATAAAATATTAATTTATTATAAAGATAGGCAGTAAATAATTATTTTAATTGTTTGCCCTCTAAATACTCTAAATGCCTCCTCATCTGTGAAAAGGCTCTCTGCATATCTTATTAAAAAGCGGGTGCGATCTTGAGGATTT
>JAAZZY010000110.1 GCA_014239035.1 Chlamydiia bacterium | reverse complement strand
AGGCATATCACTCATATCAACATCAATAGCACGTAATTTTTCCTCTTTTGTGCCAATTACTATAATTGCATTTTTTTCTACTTTAATATTAGCACCAAGAGCTGTGAGCTTGGTAACTAGGGAATCGTAACCACGTTCAACCATGTCTACCCCATGGATCTTAGAAGAGCCTTCAGCTAATAGGGCTGCTAAGACATAAGCAAAGCCAGCTCGAAGATCTGGAATCTCAATGTCCGAGCCTTTAAGGGGGTTGCCGCCACGAATAACGGCACTATGTAAGTAATTTCTAGTTCCAAAACGACAAGCTTTGCTGCCAAGGCATTGCCTAAAGAGCTCAATCTCTGCTCCCATTTTACGCAGCATCTCAATGTATCCAAAACGATTTTCATAAACTGTTTCATGGATCACAGAGCTACCTTCTGTTTGAGTAAGCAGGACGGCAAAGGGCTGCTGCCAATCTGTCATAAAACCTGGATGTACATCTGTCTCAAGGTGCATGCCACCGTTGAGCTTGCCCTGATAGAAAAACTCTATTCCATTTTGTTTGACGTTAAAACCGCCTCCAAGCTCGCGTATGCGGTTTAAAAAGGTTGTCATGTGAATATGTTGGGCGCCTTCAATAAAAATGCGCCCTTTAGTGCTAATAGCAGCTATAGCATAAGATGCCGCTTCAATGCGGTCACTCATAATGGTGTGCTCTACAGGATAAAACTGTTTTGTTCCCTTGATGTGCATAGTTCGATCGGTGTCTAAAGAAATCACCGCTCCTAGTTTCTGAAGAAAAAGAACAAGTTCAATAATCTCAGGCTCTATGGCTGCATTTTTAATGGTCGTATTTCCAGTTGCGCGAACAGCTGCTAAGATAGTATTTTCTGTAGCACCAACTGATGGGTAGCTAAGATGGATTACCCCACCTTGAAGACCTTTATGGGCTTGAGCAAAGTAGGCTCCCTCTTTTTTCATCATGCGAGATTCAATTTTAGCACCTAGTGTCTCAAGAGCGTTGATATGTAGATTAACAGGTCTTTGGCCGATGCGATCGCCGCCAGCTGTCGGCACAATAATATCTTCTCCAGTTCTGCCTAGAAGTGCACCAATCATTAGAATCGGGATACGATTAGCGCCTGAGAAGCGCTGAGGAATATAGGAGGTTTTAAGAGTCTTAGTGACAATTTCAATGCGTTTGTTTTTTTTATCCCATTTGATTTCACTACCTAGTTCTCGACATAAGTCGAGTGTAATTTCCACATCACCAATATTGGGAACATTATTAAAGACGCACGGTTGATCAGAAATAAGCGATGCCACAAGTAGCTTTGTTGTTGCATTTTTTGCACCTTGTACTTGAACTGATCCTTTAAGTGGAGCGCCGCCTTTGATCTCAAAATATCTCATTTTTTTCCTCGGATTAAAATCAGCTAAAAGATCGTTGATTTGGATGTTTTTTTCAACCTTTAATGCTGGTGTTGTGCTAGTATTTTTTTTCTTAATTTATATGAGAAAAAATATGCGTATTAAAACTGGGCTAGGACAAGATTCACATCGCTTTGAATCTAAAGATTCATCTAAACCTTGCATTATTGCAGGGGTGCACTTTGAAGATGTTCCGGGCTTTATGGCAAACTCTGATGGTGATGTTGTCTATCATGCCATCTGCAATGCCATTACATCTATTACAGGAATATTAATCTTAGGGGGTATTGCAGATGAGCTCTGCAGTAAGGATGGAATCACTAATAGTGAATTCTATTTAACAGAGGGCTACCAAACTCTAAAGGATCAAAATTTCTCTGTTTCACATGTTGCTGTTTCACTAGAAGCTAAAAAACCTTCTTTTAAAAAACACCTTTTGGAGATGAGAAAAAATATAGCGAAAGTTTTAGAAATTAAGTTAGAGGATGTCGGTATTACAGCTACATCTGGAGAAGGTTTGACTGACTGCGGTTGCGGAGACGGAGTCAATTGCCTGAGCATCATCACTGTTATGGGAGAATAGGCATGAAAACTATTTTTATTACTGGCGCATCTAGCGGAATAGGTTATGCAACAGCTCTGCGCTGCGCCAAAGAAAAACATCGCGTGCTTATTTGCGCCAGACGAGAAGATCGCCTAAAAGAACTCTCTGAGAAAATAAAAGAAGAATTCCAAGGAGAAGTTCATTACTTTACTTTAGATGTCTCCAATCAAAAAGAAGTTAAAAAAAAACTTGATGCTCTTCCAGATTCTTGGAAAGAAATCGATGTTCTAGTTAACAACGCGGGTTTAGCACTCGGCCTTGAATCTATTGACCAGGGCTCTACCCAAGATTGGGAAACCATGATCGATGTGAATCTAAAAGGACTGCTTTATGTTACACAAGCTGTTGTTAAAGGAATGCTCAAAAGAAATAGGGGACACATCATAAATATTGGTTCTATCTCTGGACGTGAAGTCTATCCTGGGGGCTCAGTTTATTGTTCAACAAAACATGCTGTTAGGGCACTTACTGAAGGAATGAAAAAAGATTGGCATGGAATGCCCCTTAGAATAAGTGAAGTCAATCCTGGTTTTACAGAGACAGAGTTTTCACTCGTGCGCTTTAAGCAAGATGCAAAAAGAGCAGATTCAGTCTACCAGAATACAAAGCCACTACTTGCAGAAGATGTCGCTGATGCCATCTACTACTGCATTGGATGCCCTGAGCATGTAGATATTCGTGAGATCTTTATAACAGCTACTGCTCAATCTGCAAGCACGTTGATTGATAGAAATTAATAAACATCGCGAAGATAGCGCCCAGATGTCCTCATTTCTTTGACGTATGATTTGGCCTCATCTGTAGTCCTCTTTCCTTGCTCTTCAATAATTTTATGAAGAGCAAGCTCTACATCTTTAGCCATGCAAGTAGCATCACCGCAAACATAGAGGACAGCTCCCTTTTCAAGCCATTTCCAAAACTCCTCAGCCTCTTCAAAGATCTTGTGTTGTACGTAGACTTTATGTTCGCAGTCTCTAGAAAAAGCAAGTGACAACTTTAAGTGATTATTTTTTTCAAGATTCTGCCAGTAATCACTGTAGTAATAATCAGTTTCTTTGTGCCAGTCTCCAAAAAAGAGCCAATTTTTTCCCGTTGCTTTTTGAGAGGTGCGCTCTTGCATAAAACCACGATAAGGAGCAACACCTGTTCCAGGACCGATCATGATAATAGGGGTGCTTGGGTCCTGAGGAAGGGTAAAGTCTTTTGAAGGGTGAATATAGATTGGAATCTCAGGGGAGTCGATAGGAGCCATCTCACAGAGGTAGTAAGAGGCTACACCATGGCGAAGGTGTTGGTTTGATGTGTACTTGAAGTAAGCAATCAATAAATCGATGCGATTAGGATGCATTTTTTGTGAAGAGGCAATCGAATAAAATCTTGGTAGCAGTAGAGCGAAGAGGGGTAAACAATCCTTGATGCTGGGCTCAAGTGTAGGGAACTCTTTTAAGAAATCCCAAAGTTGGCGTTCTTGACAAAAGCTTTTAAGCTTATCTTTATTTTCAGGTTTTAAAAGACTCTCTAGGGCATCTTTCTCATGATGGGAGGCTACATGATCACAAACATACTGAACCCATTTTTTAGTGACTTTAGCAAGGTTTGCTCTTGTTGATAAAAACTTTTGCAGAGTCATCTCAGCAGATGTTCGTGGGTCTGTGATTATTGTATCAGGTTTGGCTCTAAGGGTCTGCAAAGTCTCTTTTACAATGATGGGACTGTTAGTTGGAAAGACAGCAATGGAGTCTCCGACTTTGTACTGCATGCCAGACTCGCTGATGTCTAGTGACAAATGCACTGTGCACTTTTTGGAGCCGGTTTTATTGAGGGTCTCCCTTTCGGAAATAGTCGCCAAAAAAGGATTGTTTTTATCAAAAGCCATAGAAAAAACTTTTAGGGATTCACAAATTTCTGACAATCATTATTTTCCCAGCACTTTTGAAGACGCTGCATCTTTTTATTAGAAAGGCCGCCGAGATATTCCATAGCATCAAGAAGTCTAGCGCGGGTGCGATCTTTTCCTAAAAGAGTAGCAGAATCAAACAAGGGAGGGCCAGTGTGTTTACCGGTAAGGGAAGCAAATAAAATTGGCATAATAATTTTTTTGTGGTTGAAGCCAAACTGCTCAGCAATCTCTTTAGATGCTTGATATAGATTGTCACGGCTCCAATCATCATTTTTCTCTAAGTACCAAATGAGTGTTTGAATAATTGCACAGCATATCTCTGGGGGTTTGTCTTTAGGACATAGAAGTTCTTGCGATAAAGGGATGTGATTGACAAACAGAAACCCACAAAGCTCTATAAACTCACCAAAGGTTTTAATGCGGGTATGACAAAGTGGCATAAGCTTTTTCATAAATTCATCATTAAATCCCCAGTTTTGAATAGAAGGCCAAAGCTCTTCTTCAGAGATAGAGTGAATTAAATAGTGTTGATTAAGCCAGTCGAGCTTTTTAACATCAAAGACCGCAGCAGAGGTGCCGATTCTCTTCACATCAAAAGTTTTAATAACCTCATCAAGAGAATAGATTTCTTTTTCATCTGGCATGCTATAGCCCATAAGGCTCATAAAATTT
>JAAZZY010000010.1:12032-22245 GCA_014239035.1 Chlamydiia bacterium | reverse complement strand
TTTTTTTTTTTCGAGCAATAGCCATTCTTTGTTGCTGACCACCTGATAAGCTCTTACCCATTTCAGCAAGAAGGGTGTCATACTTTTCAGGTAGGCACTCGATAAATTCATCAGCATAAGCCCGCTCAGCTGCAAGGAATATCTCTTCATCTGTAAATTCTCTTCCAAAGCAGATATTATTTCTAATTGTGTCGTAAAATAAGAAGGGTTTTTGCATGACTGTAGAGATATTTTCACGAATAGACTTCTGTTTATAATCAGTAATAGGAACGCCATCAACAAGTATACGTCCTTTATTAACATCGTATAACCGAGGAAGAAGCTGAACGATTGTAGATTTACCAGCTCCCGTTGGTCCAACGAGCGCTACAGTTTCACCTTTCTTCACAGAAAAGTTAAGGTTTTTCAATACCCACTGCTCTTCATACTTAAACCATACATCCTCGAACTTGATTTCATCTTTAAATTCTATCAGTTCTTTAGCATCAGGCTTATCTTTGATGGTCGAATCAATGTCTAAAACACTAAACATTCTTTCTGCAGCAACCAATCCCTTTTGAATATTGACATTCTCTTCCCCAAACTTCTTGATGGGATCATAGAACAGATGTAGTAGGCCTACATAGACCACCAAATCTGAGACGTGCATTTTTACATAAAACAACCCATAAACAATAACGCACCCTAAAAAGAAAGTCCCCATCATATGAAGGATAGGTTTTGCAATATAGCTATAGAGAGACATCTTCGTTTCAATGTGTGCCATTTTGTCGTTTGTCTCGATATATTTCTTTGCAGCAAACTTCTCCATGTTAAAAAGTTTTACTGTTTGGATACCAGCCAAGTAGTCAACCAAAAGTTGCGCAAACTGCTCTGCTAACCCTAGCATGTTTCTCTGAGATTTTTTCGTCTTTTTAGCAAGGAAGACGATAGGTATGGCCATTAGTGGCAAGCCTACAAAAATAACTAAGGACAGTTCTACTGAGATCATAAAAAGTCCAAATAAGCAACTAGCTATTACGAAAGGAACCTGTATGTAGTTTGTCAAGATAGCTATAATTGAACCCGAGACCACCCCAGCATCTCCACTAACTCTAGAAGACAAACTCCCAATATTAAACTTCTGAAAGAAACTCATAGGAAGGGTCTGAATGTGATTGAAATACTTTTCTCTTAGAGACTTACCGACTCTTATTCCCACGAGAGTTGAGAAATACCTACTACCAAAGGTACACGAAACTTTAAAGAATCCAACGAGCGCTAGAATCGATAAAAGCATAATTACATTATTCGATAGATTAAACTTTTCCTTACCCAATACCATGAGTCGGGCTAAAACATTTCTGCTTTGGGTGCGGTGCATGTAATCTGAAGCATCAATTTTGGTGATGTAACCTTTGTGATCAACATCAATATCTGACCATTTTTCTTTAACATCTTCGATACTGATTTTATCTACAGTCTTGTTCTTGGAAGAAAGTCTATGTGAAATAGGAATTTTCGTCTTTTTCGTTGCTGTTTGTTCGATCTTTTTCTTCGGAGAGAATAGGGCGAAAAAATCGGGCCCGTTATTGGTTAAAAGGCCAAGAGAATACATCTCTGTCATCGCAGAAATTTGCATGAGCCATGAAAAAATTACCGTAAAAAATAATAAAAAAAGATGTCTCTTATTCTCTAATGCCAGCTTCGCAAGGTTCTTCATCTTTTTCTATTAACTCCTGTGTGCTGGCAACCTTGCCAATCTTTCTGTATTTGCAGTATCTCAAATCCAGGAGCATATCAGAAGAAATGTTTTTAAGTCTTTTTAATTCTTCCGACAAAAATTTACGAACCCCATCATAAACAAATTTAGGATCATGATGAGCGCCACCTAAGGGCTCTTTGATAATTGAATCAATAATGTTAAACTCTAAAAGATCTTCAGAGTTCATTTTTAGAGTAGAGGCCGCTTCAGAATTTTTCTGGGCATCTTTCCACAAAATAGAGGCGCAACCTTCTGGTGATATAACAGAGTAGTAAGCATGTTCAAGCATCCCAACAACATCTCCTACAGCCATAGCAAGAGCTCCACCTGAGCATCCTTCTCCAATGATTAATACAATAATAGGAGTTTTAATTTGCGACATTTGAGAGATGTTTTCAGCTATTACAAGACCTTGTCCTCTCTCTTCAGCAGATAGGCCACAAAATGCACCTGGAGTATCAATTAAAGAGACGATGGGAAGATTAAACTTCTCAGCAAGCTTCATAAGCCTAAGAGCTTTTCTGAAACCTTCGGGATGTACCATCCCAAAATTTCTATAAATTCGACTCTCAGTATCATTTCCTTTTTCTTGACCAATTAACATGACTCTTTTTCCGTCAATTGTAGCAAGTCCACCAATCACCGCGTGGTCATCTCCAAAACTTCTGTCCCCATAGAGTTCTACAAAGTCTTCACAGATATTTTTCACATAGTCAATGGTATGAGGTCTTGCTGGATGACGACAGATTGCAACACGCTCCCATGGGCTTAGGTCGGCATAGACTCTTTTTTTCAAATGTTCTAGTTTCTTCTCAAGCTTCTGAAGCTCATTTTCAGACCATAGGCTATGTTTTGATTGACTCTGCTGCTTAAGCTGCACAATCATCTTTTCATAATCTTTAATTTGTCTTTCATGTGGCAAAGTAGTCATATTAAACCTCTCTAGGATTAATCAAAATTTTTCTCTTCTCCAGGAAGCTTCGCATCGTGGAAATCTTTTACAAGTTCAACAACAGTTGGTCTTGAGACAATAATAGCAAATAGCTCTTCCATTTGTTCTTGTTTAAGACGCACACAGCCGTCACTATCAAATTTTCCAACAGCTGAAATATCTTCCTTATACTGTCCTGAAGCATCTTTAACTAACGGCGCTCCGTGCAGACCAAAGCCTTTTGCAGGCGCTGAGCAATTTTCTATTTCATCTCCAAATGGGATCCATCTTGTACCAAAAACCTGAACCATTTCTGCTTTTTCATTATTGAAAAATCCTGTAACTCCTGGTTTGTAAACGGCGATTTTTTCACCTAAAGTATACTTCCCAATTGGAGTCAATGAACCAGAGGCTTTTTTATCGTCTAGACGACCTAAACCCACGCTGTAAGTTTTAACAAGTGTCCTTTGGTTAAGATCATCGTCTATATAGTAAAACCACATCTTGCAGCGAGAGGTATCAATTAAAAGGTAGAAGTGAAAGTTTTTATCTGTTTTAAGAACGTTAAAACGATCTCCATTTTTTACATCTTGAGTAAAGTAGTCAGCTTTTTTATTTAAACTACGAGCTATGAAATGTTTAGAAGTTTTATAATGCGATGCATAGTCGGAAACCCATGCAAATTTACCCTTGAGCCATGGAACTTTCCTGGTATACGTTATCGTCTCCACAATCGGCAGTTTGATTGCTGCAGGGTCAAAAAAGCTACCAATATAGTTTGCTTCGGGAAGCTGCTCGCTCGATTGTGGAGCTAAAGATGCAACCAGTTGCTTGTCCTTTTTTGCTTTCTTTAATGATGCTTTTGTAGAAGATTTAGCTTCTTTTTTTTGAGGAATTTGAGCTGTAATTTTCAAATCATCTGTTTTAAATTCAATTTCTTGAACAGAGCTTGTGCTTACTGGAATAATATTTTTCTCTTTTCCCTTCTTCATCCAACCCATTAGTCCAATGACTACGAAAAGACCTAGTGTTGAAAATAAAAAAAATCTTGGTAAAGACATAAGTCCCTCATCTAGTAATTGTAATATTATCTTATAGTTTTGTGTTTAATTCAAGCACGTTATAAACTCGTAAAATGCTTAATACAAGCTACTTACCTAGAGCTTCCGGTTATTTTCCAGTCAAAAGCTCTATAATTATTTTTTAAAGAGTATGCGATTAGGTAATTAGCCCCCCAAAAGCTACTCTCTCCTTCGAGTGGGATAATTTTCATCTCCCCTTCTTCAAAGCAGGGCTCTATGGTAACAATCTTCGGCTGATCCAAAAAGGCAACATTTGATGCATTTCCCTGGAATTGTTCAAGGCTTTGGTTTAAAAACTTTTTTTGACCTTTTATGAGGCATTGCTCTGAGATGATATAAAATACAAAATAAAGCTCATCTAAGTTTCCAATGGGTTTTGCATGAATATCTAACTGATTCTTCTGATAATGAATTTTCATTTGAAGCCAGCTGCTTGGATGCTGCCACATCTTAAGGTAGCTTTTATCAGGGGCATTTTGAGGTAGCCCTACTAAACCATTGAGACAAAAATGTTTTTCGTCTCTGTAAACCTTCGATGATTCTTGTGAATGTTTTTGTGCAATTGATCCAAAGAGCTTTCCATCACCAAGCACCCCTACTTGAGGGCCAAACGCTACTATCTCAACACTTCCAAACTTTAAGGCGCCCATTGAACTGTTACAACCTGATAGGGTAGCGATAATATCCACATCTTTCGAGCGCAGGCCCACTAAGGGGAGATTTTCGCATAAAGTTTCTTTGGGCAAGGAGGGTTCTACTGGAGTTAGTTGCTCAGGAAAAAGTTGATCTGTAAATTTCAGAAGTAAAAGTATATCTAATGGAAGCCCTTTAAGATTCTTTTCACTTTGAGCACTCAGCCAACTAAAGTGTATTTTAGCCACATAGGCTATTTCTGTATCTTCTGTTGCAAGTGCTGACAGGTAAAAAAAGGAGGCCTGGCGAGCAATCAGATCAGTGTAGTTACAAAACTGATAGTTGGAGAAAAAACTTCTGTATGGAAGAAAGCTGCTATCCAAACCATTAAAATGCCACCGGGCTGCATTATGCGCTTGATCAATGAGTTTGCTTTGGCTGCTTAGCTTTCCGATAAGCAAGATTACTGAGGCAAGTTCGGCATGCAGGTGGATGAATGGAAACTTAAATAGGTTCCAATAATTTCTCTTACTAAGTGGAATGATCCCATTTTTTAGTTGGGTAACGCTAAATGCATGGGGATATTCAATACCTAACAAGAGAGCAGTTAAAAACAGATACGCATCTGCAAGCACAGAATCTGCACTTTTCCTGCTCGCAAGCGTATACCAACACTCTTTTACTGATGAGCTGACATGTTTTTCAAAATGCGCAATAAGCGATGCTTTAAAGAGTTTTCTTAAGTTCTCCAACTCAATGAGTGGATCACCTATCTCTTCTATTTCTATGTGAATTGATGTTGGGTTTATTTTTTTATGAAGCAAACAAAAAACAACTGCTTGGTCAAGATCCGTTTTATTCATCTCGACCTTTAGGTTCTGCCTACAAACTTGCTCGATGAGCTGACTATGCATTACGAAAATATCGCTTTTAAGTAGATAAAGCCATGGCAGCACCTATAACTCAATTGTTAAAGAAGCTGCCTAAGCAGGGTTGAATAAAAGCCTAGGCTCTTATAAATCTGTTTGACCTGAGCTTTTGTCACCACTTTCAATGACATGCTTCATTTTCTTTCCAGGTGTGAATTTAACAGCTCTTCGAGCTGGTATCACAATTGGAACAGATGCATTTTTTGGATTACGGCCTATTTTTTGGCGTCTTTGAACTACTTCAAATACTCCAAAATCTCTGAACTCTAGACGATCACCATCAGCAAGTCGTTCAGTCATCTTATCCAAGAATGCTTGGATCACGCTTCTCACATCATTAGGATGAATTCCCTTTTCTTGTGAGATACTATTAATCAAGTTTTTTTTGGTTATGGTCTTTTTTTTGTTACTAGCCATCGTGGTCATATCCCTCGAGACTCCCTCTAAGTTAGTGATAATGTAGTTTATATCTAAAAGTTTAATGATTTTGCTAAACTTTTTACATTTCAATCAAGTCTTTTATTCTGCTTTCATACAAAAACACTTCAAAGAAAATATCTGGGCTCATCATAAACAATTACTATTTCGTTTCAAGACTTTTTTTAAAAAAAAGTCTATTTCTCTATAAAAACGACGATTTTTTTCTTTTTGCCTAAGGCAAGGAGTAAACACTCTCCCTCAATAAGATGCTTCTGATTTAAGATAAATTTATCATCATCAATTCGCTCATTATTGAGATAGAGTCCGCCATTTTGAATGAGACGTCTAGCCTCACCCTTACTGTTTAAAAGTTTGGCATTAATTATAAGATCAATAATTTTTTGATCTAAAACTTCGTTAAGTCCCATTTTTACATGGGGCAGCTCATCGGCCATTTTTTTCAATGTTTCTAAATCGAGTTCTGTTTTAGCACCGGGCCTCATACTTTGAGTAACTTTAAGGGCTGTTTCAAGCTCTTTTGTTCCGTGTACAATTTCAGTGACTTCTTTAGCTAAAATCTTCTGCGCCGAGTTTACTTGATAATCAGGCTTAGACATTGAGCTTTCAATGGAGTTAATCTCTTCAATATCTAGGTAAGTTAACATTTTTAAAAGTTTTATAACATCTTGATCTGCGGTTCTGTATAGATATTGATAAAAATCATATGGAGAAAGTTTTTTACTTGAGAGCCAAACAGCACCCTGCTCAGATTTTCCAAATTTTTTTCCGTCACTTTTTGTTAACAGTGGAAAAGTTAGCCCATGGGCTTCTTTTTGACAAACTTTGCGAATCAGATTCATACCAGAGGTTATGTTTGTCCACTGATCACTTCCACCTAGCTGTAGTATAACATTTCCTTCTCTGTATAGATGTAGGAAATCATAGGCCTGCATTAAGGGGTAACTAAACTCTTTAAAGCTCATGCCTTCTTGTGTTTTTAGTCGCTCTTTAACAGTTTCTCTAGCTAAAAGAGTGCTAATACGGAAGTGTTGAGCTACATCTCTGAGAAAATCAAGATAATTTAAATCTTTATGCCAGTCATAGTTGTTTAAAAGTTTGACGGGATTTTTAGGATTGAACTTCAAAATGTTTTTTAAATCCCTGCGTATACCCTCTAAATTAGATTTGAGTGTTTCTGAGTCAAGGTAGGGTCTCTCATCACTTTTCCCTGTTGGATCACCAATAAATCCAGTAGCACCCCCAGCAAGAGCTATGGGTTTATGACCAAACTTTTGAAACCAGCCTAGTGCAATAATGCCAACAAGGTTACCTAAATGCAGGCTATCTGCAGTCGGATCAAAACCAATATAGACACTGATTTCTTGCTCACAGATTTGGGCTAGATCTTCAGACGTCGTATTGTCGATGAAACCACGAGCCTTTAAAATTTCAATGATATTAGGTTGCATTTGGCAATTAATTCTCTTCTTATTTTAACGTAGTGCTATAAAAGAAGTTAGGAGCTTAACAGTTTACTAAGTAAAAACAAATATTTTTTTTCTGCTTTATCCTGTTTAAAAAAAGTCCCAAAAGTGATATATAGGCGCCTATATACTATAATAGGAGAATACATAATGGGATCTATCCATCCAGCTCCAGAGGTTGATCTACCTAAAGTTGTTTTTACCGCAAAGAAACAGCAACGACTAAAAGAAAAAGCCTATGCACCTCTAGAGCCAAAGACTCAAAAGATCTTAGAAAAACTTAAAAAACGCCTAAACCACTTAGATGAACAAATCACAGATGCTCGCCTAGCTGACTCTCGATCTAAAATTAAATATTGGATACACAGACACACAGCTGAGCGTGTTCAAGTAGATAAAGACAGCTTTAAACTCTTTAGCGAAGGAAGAAATGCAGCGAAGATGAGCAGACGCATAGAAGGGCTAAGAGAGAGCTTAAGAAGCGGATTTTACAATGCACTCTCCCCTACTCAAAACTTAAAAGGGCGCATAACCAAGTCTTAGATGGATATTCCACTTAAAGTTTATATCTTACCTGTTTTGGAAGACAATTATATATATATTGTCTCAGATACCGCTACATCAGAATGCGTCGTTATAGATCCAGGAGTTGCAGAGCCTGTTATTCTGTTTCTTTCCCGCCACAACCTTAAGCTAAAAGAAATCTGGATAACACACCATCACAGTGACCATATTGGCGGGCTTGCAGAACTTAAAGAAAAATACGGATGCCGCGTACTTGGGCCGGCAAAACAAGAAGAAGTCATTCCTCAAATAGATCAGCAAGTCACTGATATGGACCTCTTGTCATTCAATGATCACCCTTTTAAAGTTTTCGAACTTCCAGGGCATACTTTAGATCATGTTTCATACTGGCTCTACAAAGACAAATATCTTTTTTGCGGGGATACTCTTTTTAGTCTAGGCTGCGGCTTTATTTTTGAAGGAGACTATAAACAGATGTGGAATTCACTTTGTAAGATTAGAGCCCTTCCTGAAGATACCTTGATCTATTGTGGGCACGAGTACACACAAAAAAATGCTAAGTTTGCTCTCTCAATAGATCCCGAAAATGAGAACTTGATTCAATACAGCAAAGAAGTCGATGAAAAAAGAGAAAAAGGAGAGCCCACGCTCCCGGCTCTTTTAAAAACTGAGATGTTCACCAATCCTTTTCTAAGAGCTGACCTTCCCTTTTGGGAAAAGGAGCTCAAAATGCCAGAGGCCCCTGCAGCTGAGATTTTCAAAAATCTTAGAGATAAAAAGAATAAATTTAAAGCTTAGAGATGTTCATCGTTAAAAGACTCTGCTGCCTCTTCTGATGTAATCCAGCGCCCTTCTTTCATTAAAGTATCGACCTGTATTTCAATAAGCTTTTCATCAATATATCTAAATTTTGATTGTGCTGCTGTATACTGAAACCCTTGAAATATAATCCCTTGCTCTTCACAGAGCTTCTCTACAGACTCTAAATTATCCATACGATCATCAATGAAGATGACTTTAGATGGTTTTCTAGGAAGGAATTTAAAGGCTTCAGCTAAAACCTTTCCTTTTTCTATTTCTGCAGTAAAAATTACACCATCTTTAATGTTGGGAAGTGTCCCTGATGGGCCTTTGAGGTCTTCAAGAGTTCTCTCTGAACTAAAAGGAGACATCTTTTTAAAATCTATCCCAAGCTTGTCGAGCTCTAAAACTCTCCAATCTTCCATCTTTTCAATGACACCAAAACGTCCAGTTCGCATATGCGTTAGAGCAATAGCGTGAATATTTCTCTCAGAGAGATCATGGAGCAAATCAAAAATCCTTTGATCTATAACTTCAATCTCACGACTCTTCATAGCAATGCTGTAGAGGCGCACATATTCTTCAAAGGAAACTTTCTGTGCCATAGCATTACATACGTTCTCTAGACGGCTTTTATTAAGCTCCTGCAGCGTTGGATCTGTGCATGTGATTAAGACATCATCAACATCAAAGACAACTAATGAGCCCTCTTGAAGATGTTCTAAAGCTTCCTCAAAAGGTGCAAGTGTTGGTGCGAGTGTTATTTCAGCCTGCACGAGACTAGTTGTGCATAAAAGAGCTGTGAACACAGCGATGATCTTAAGTTTCATATCTTACCTCAATTAGTGAAGTCGCATTTTATAATAAAGATAGGAAAAGGATCCAGAATTAAAAAAGCCTCTCACATGCAATACGTGAGAGGCTTTAGATTTACTAAATAAAATTAATTTTAGTAACCCATGCCACCTGGCATTGCAGGAGCTGCTGGAGCTTCTGCATCAGCAACTTCTACAACAGTTGCCTCTGTTGTCAAAAGCATACCTGCAATAGATGCTGCATTCTCTAGTGCACACCTAGCAACCTTCATAGGATCTAGAACACCAGCTTTAATCATATCGACATATTCGTCAGTTAAAGCGTTGTATCCTTCATTTGAAGAAAGACCTTTAATGCGTTGAAGAACAATCACTCCTTCTTTTCCGGCATTTGCAGCAATCTGCTTTAAAGGATAGCTCAGTGAATGAGCAATAATCATAGCCCCTGTGCGCTGGTCCCCGTCAAGCGTATCAGCAAATTGAGTAACAGGGTCGATACAGCGAATGTAGGCAGTTCCTCCACCAGGAAGAATACCTTCTTCAACAGCAGCAGCAGTTGCATGCTGAGCATCATCAACTCTATCTTTTTTCTCTTTCATCTCGATTTCTGTTGCAGCTCCAACACGAATTACCGCAACACCACCAGCTAGCTTAGCTAGGCGTTCTTGCAGTTTTTCTTTGTCGTAATCTGAAGTAGATTCTTCGATCTGCTTTTTGATTTGGTTGATACGTCCTTGAATTTGGTCTTTATCACCAGCTCCTTCAACAAGTGTAGTCTCTTCTTTTTTCACTACAATTTTCTTAGCTTGTCCAAGCATTTCAATGGTGACATCTTCGAGTTTCATGCCA
>JAAZZY010000010.1:9615-12022 GCA_014239035.1 Chlamydiia bacterium | reverse complement strand
AGACAGGTTTCATACCTTTTTCTTTACTAAATACTTGACCTCCAGTTAAAACAGCTATATCTTCTAAAACTAGTTTTTGTCTATCTCCAAATTCAGGAGCTTTAACAGCACATACTTTAAGTCCTGCACGAATGCGGTTAACAACTAATGTTGCAAGAGCTTCCCCTTCAACATCTTCAGCAATGATTAAAAGAGGCTTAGAAGTTTCTACAACAGACTGAAGAAGAGGCAAGAAATCTTTCATTGCAGAGATCTTCTTCTCAAAAATTAAGATGTAGGCATCTTCTAAAATTGCTTCTTGGCTTTCTGGATTCGTTGTAAAGTAAGCTGAGAGGTATCCGCGATCAAAGTTCATTCCTTTAACCACATCTAAAGTTGTTTCAAAACCTTTAGCTTCTTCAATAGTCACCGTTCCATCACGACCAACTTTTTCCATAGCATCTGCAATCATCTGACCAATTTCGGTGTCGTTGTTTGCAGAAATTGTAGCCACTTGAGCGACTTCTTTTTGATCTTTTACTGGAGAGCAAATCTTTTTGAGTTCAGCCACAGCTGTTTTCACTGCTTGATCGATCCCTCTTTTAAGATCCATCGGGTTTGCACCAGCTGCAATGTTTTTCAACCCTTCTGAGTAGATTGCTTCAGCAAGTACTGTAGCTGTAGTGGTTCCATCTCCTGCTTTATCAGCAGTTTTGCTCGCCACTTCTTTAACCATTTGCGCGCCCATGTTCTCGTGCTTGTCTTCAAGCTCGATTTCTTTTGCAACAGTCACGCCATCTTTTGTTACCTGTGGAGCTCCAAACGACTTGTCAATGATCACATTACGTCCTTTTGGACCTAGTGTTACTTTAACAGCCGATGCTAGTGTTTGAACCCCTTCTAGGATCTTCTTTCTAGCTTGCTCTCTATACTTAATATCTTTTGCAGCCATTATGCTACTCCTTAAATGTTTTAACTTTTTATTCTACTACGATTGCGATGATGTCATCAGAGCGAAGGATATGGTATTGCTCTCCTTCTAGATCTATCTCTTGGCCTGCATATTTATCCATAAGCACGACATCGCCTTCTTTTACTGGCATAGAGATGAGCTCTCCGTTAGAATCTTTTTGACCCGGACCTACTGCAATCACTTGAGCAGACTCTTGTTTTTCCTTTGCAGAATCAGGTAGGATAATCCCCCCTGCTGCTGTGTCATCAGCTTCTAGGCGCTTGACTAGAACACGATTTGAAAGAGGTTTGATTTTTACACCTTGCTTTGCAGTCATGTGAACTCCTTTTCAATTTATTTTTTAAGTTGATATTGTTTGCGATAAAAATATGCTTCATTATAGATTAACAATCAATTTTTTAGCAAGAGCAAAATAGCAATCGAGTATTTGGACTGCTAAATTTTTACCCCCACATTTGTAGATTAATAATGAAGGTGTTATGAAAAAAGTCGAGTCAAGAAATAAATTAAAAACTGAAGATATGTGGGATTTATCCTCGGTCTTTAAAACCGAAAAGGATTTTGAAGACGAGTTAAATCAATTTTTATCTATGCCATCTAATAAGCGCTGGGAAAAAATCCTTAATCTTAAAGGGGGTATTACCAAGAGCGTTGAGAATATAAACAATATTTTAGATATAGCAAATGATTTTGATGAGCATCTTTCAAAGCTCTATACCTATGCATTTTTAAAGCACGATGAAGACTTAAATAATGATATATGGAAAAGTTTGTATCAAAAGGTCACTTTCCTCTATCAAGATTTCTTCCAACACTCAGCTTGGATTGAGCCAGAGCTTTTATCACTCGACCAAGAAAAACTTGAATCCTATATTGATCATGAGCATCTCAAAGAATATGCTTTTTACCTTAAAACTCTTCTCAATAAAAAAGAATATACCCTGTCTGCGGAAAAAGAAGAGCTGATCTCATTGACTGCACTTCCGATGGCTACACCTCAAAAAACCTTTAGCCTCTTAAACAATGTAGACCTTCATTTTGACAAAGTTCTCGATTCTGATGGAAAAGAACACGATTTAACTCATGGAACGTATCGCCTATTTCAAAGAAGCGCTGATAGATCGCTTCGCCAAAATGCTTTTATTAATCTGCATGGTGAATTTTTTAAATTCCAAAATACATTTGCAGAGCTTTTAACAGGACATGTCCAGCAGCATATCTTCGATGTAAAAGTAAGGGGCTATAAAAGCTCTTTGATGGCTGCACTTCACCCTAAAAACATACAGACAGATGTTTATCACAACCTAATTAAGACTGTTCGCAATAAGTTCTCTGCCATGCATGACTATATGCTTGTGAGAAAAGACTTACTTGGACTTGATAAAATCCACCTCTATGATCTCCAACTACCTCCAACCCAAAACGAGCAACCTGAAATTCCTTATGATCAGGCAG
>JAAZZY010000010.1:0-9605 GCA_014239035.1 Chlamydiia bacterium | reverse complement strand
AGTAGAATGGATTGTAGAGTCTGTTGCTCCTCTTGGTAAAGAATACCAGTCTACTTTAGCAAAAGGATTAAAGGAGCAGCGTTGGGTTGATCGCTATGAAAACCTCAATAAGAGATCAGGCGCCTACTCTTCTGGCTGCTATGGAAGCCATCCATATATCCTCATGAACTACAAAGGAACCATCAATGATGTGTTTACCCTAGCTCATGAAGCTGGGCACAGCATGCACACATACTTAAGTAATCAAAACCAATCTTACTGCTATGCACGCTACCCAATCTTTGTGGCAGAAGTTGCCTCTATTTTTAATGAATCTCTTTTAATGAATTATCTTCTTAAAAAAGATCAAAATGAAGATTTTCAATTGATGCTACTTCATGAGCGCATTGAAGAGCTAAGAGCAACGCTCTTTAGACAAGCAATGTTTGCAGAATTTGAATTTTACATTCACGACTGTTTAGAAAAAGAAATGCCCCTAACTGCTTCCATGATCAATGATTCTTACTATAAGCTCAATCGTGATTATTACGGTCCACACATTGAGCTTGATAAAGAAATTTCCATTGAGTGGGCACGTGTTCCTCATTTTTATTCAAACTTCTATGTCTATCAGTATGCCACAGGCATTTCAGCAGCACTAACACTTGCTGAAAGGGTAATCTCTGGAGTTAAAGGATCTCAAGAGTCTTACCTCAAATTCCTAAAACAAGGAGGCCATGCCTACCCAATAGATCTATTAAAGATTGCTGGAGTTGATATGACATCAAGTGAACCTATTGAAACAGCGCTTGATGTCTTTAAGGATCTTGTTGAAAAGCTCAAAGGAATCAAATCAGAGCCTGCAACATCTAGTGATTAAAATTATTGCGCAAAGCATTTCTATTCTCCACTTAAATAATTTCGGCTTGCGAGACCATTTTAGGAGCATTTTGTTTAAGACATCAGATCAGATGCTTACCCCTAACGCGGTGCGTTTATTTTAAAGTTTGCCATGGGTATATTACATCTGAAGATAGTTAGAATTGCCAGGATATACTCCCCTGAACATTATAATCTCGATAAGGAAGTGAAGTATAGAATAGATGCCCCTTAGCCTCTAAAACCAGCTGATCTCGAAGTTGATAGCGACTCCTTAGCACAATTCTATCAGACTGCAGCCTCTGCTTATCTGCTTGAAAGTTAAATATACCTATTGGCTGATTAAGACCTACTGTATATGTCCAACGATGTTTGTATATCCCCTCTATAAAGAGATTTTTACCTAGAGAAATCCTCAAAATCCCTCCAAGAGTATTGCGAAATTGACGCTTAAAAGTGTAATAGTTGTCTGTTGTTTCTTTAAAATTGGCATGCTCAAACATATAGAGAAATTTTACAAGAGAAGTAAATAAGTCAAAGCGCGCCCATAAATTTTCTGTATTACGCCTGTTGTTAATAGAGTCTTGGTAAAAAACCTCATCAAAACTTGCGTAGAGTTCAGGTGAGAGCCAAACGTTTGGATGAAAGGTATAGTCTGCATGCAGGTAGAATGTTCTCATCAACTGAGTCTCTATCACATCAAAATTCTTAAAGATAAAAGATTCTACATGAGTATTCAAAGTTGCATTTTGCATAGGATCGGAATAGATGATTGAAGTGCCCGGCTCAAATCGTGTGGTGCTACTAAAAGGAAAAATAACGTTATTGTTATACCCTCTAGCTCCAAGTATTCTTAAGGTGACATCCCACTGCAGATACTTTAACAAAAAGACGCTAGAGAGAGCTTCTGCCCCATAGATATATGCATTGTAGTTCGTACCTACTGGGATAAATATATCTATTTGCTTTCGATGAAAAAATAACTGTCTAAGATCTATTTTCCACTGATCAAATATTGGAAACGTTATGCCATAGAAACCATAGGTGTAGTAGTTCACAACAACAGGTTGCCCAATATCTGGATCAGTCTGTTTTGATTTGGTGTATCCTCCAACGGAGTAGATGCCAATGTTTGTATGAGAGCGCACAGCCCTATATTCAGACCAATCATGATAGCTTTTTGAATTTTTCCTAATTAAATTTGCATATTCATTCTTAGATGCTCTAAATTTTCTTTGGGCAGAGAGTGAGCGTGCAAGCCCTCTTCGAGCGCTTAGATCTTCTGAGTTTTTATCAACTAGCTTTTGATACTCATCCTCTGCACTGCGATAATTTTTTGATTGAAAGGCAATAGCTGCTCGATCTTGATCCGCATCTTCTAGGTGGGGATACTGATTGAGGAGTTCTTTGGCCCTTTTCCAGTGACCTTGCCCAATGTAGACTTTAATGAGCATGGAGGCCGCTTCTAATTTGCGTGGATCCATTTTTAAAACGCTACTTAAAGTTTTCTTTGCCTTCACATTTTTCCCCATCCAAGCATATTGGCGTCCAAGTAGAAAAACAATGTTCGCATCATCGGGTTTGCATCTACGAATTAAGCGGTAGATATGAATCACGCTTCTTTGATGAGATGATTGATGCTCCCATAGTTTGGCCAACTTTAAAAGACCACCAAGAGCTCTTTGATCACAATTATCTTTTTTAAGCTCTTTTAAAAAGTGTTTGTAGGCAAACTTTAAATTTCCATTCTCCATAGCCGTTGAACCTCTCGAAGGAGGTGGAGCCTCTGGCTCTTCTTCTTGGGGAGGAGTCCTTTCTTTAGTCGGCTCAATATACCTTCGCTTTACTGCGCTATCAGGTTCTTGAGCAAAAAGAAAAAAGCAGTTGAATGTTAAAATTAAAAAGAGCGCTCTCATCATCAATTAATTTCTATAATGTATAGAAATTATTTATCTATAGAGCCCCATATAAAGCAATAGTTTTATCTTCTATCCCCCACTTGGGGAGCCTAAGAGAATATTTCATTGAAAAAAACTCCTCAATACGTTATCTATTTTACTTTAACATTCGAGGGTTTGAGTATGTTGCAATGTGATCAACGCTTTTCAAAAGATAATAAAAACAATTCAGACGCTCTTAAATTTGAAGGAATATTAGTCATACAAAATGACAAGGGACTCCACACCCGTCCGTCGACAGAGCTTGTAAAGTGCACCTGTAAATTCACTTCTCAGATCAACCTAATTTTAGATGATACTGTAGTCAATGCAAAGTCTATCTTAGGAATTTTAATGCTTGCTGCCTGTAAAGGAACAAAAATTAAAATTGAAGCCCAAGGTGAAGATGCCAAAGAAGCTGTCGAAGCTATTCAAAAGCTCGCTCAGCAAAAATTTCATATTAGCTACTAAGCTCTTCCTCTGAATCAACGTATGCGATTGTTTTCTCTAAAATATCTCTAGAGCAAAAGATCGGGGCGTGGTGGCGCAGAGCCAAAACCAGAGCATCTGATGGCCTAGCCTCTACCTCTACGAGGTGAGTCAAATCGGCAGATTCATGCTCAAATAAAATTTTAGCGAAGTATGTTGTTTCTTGTAGATCGTAGATCAAAACGCGCAAAACTTTTAAATCTAAACCTAAAAAAGTACGGTCTATGAAATCAAAAGTTTGTGGACGCTCTTGCTTTTCATTAGAAAAAAATTCTTGGGCAATTTGCCCAACATGTGGCTCCATGTAGATAGAAAACTTTTTGTCTTCACTTCCTAAGACCAGAACCGTGTAGGTTCTTGTTTGCAAAATTTTTATGAGTGAAAGCTCTACTAGATCGTTCATAGACTCTCCTTAACTTCTGCATGCCCATCATTATAACCAACAACAACGCGACCAGCTAAGTTCCAAAAAAAGCCAGACTCTATGACGCCTGGGATGCTTAAAATTTTTTGGTCAAGCTCTTGTAAACTCTGAGTATAGCCTCCCATATTTGCATCTAAGATCAGGTTGCCGTTATCAGTTAAATAGAGCTTTTCACCATCCCTTCGAACCTCTCCACATACCTCCAATCGCCGAAGCTTTTCAATAATAGAGGGGTGACCATAAGGAGTAATTTCAATAGGCAAAGGGTGAGCGCCAAGTTTTTCTACCAGTTTAGTTTCATCAATGACAACAATCATTTCTTTTGCTGCACAAGCAATAATCTTTTCTCTGAAAAGAGCTCCCCCTCCTCCTTTAATCATCTGCTTATGATGATCAATTTCATCTGCTCCGTCAATATCAATATCTAAACATTGCAGCTGCTCAGGCAAGATAAGCTTGATCCCTCCAGCTTCTGCCTGCTCTGATGATTTTTTCGATGTTGCAATCGCCTCAATCTTTAAACCTGCTTTGCATCGCTCTATAAGCTTCTCGATGAAGAAGTATGCCGTCGACCCAGTTCCAAGACCTACTTTCATTCCATCTTCAACAAGCTCAGCAGCTTTGTATCCTGCAGCTTGTTTTGCATTATCATTAGACATAATTCTTTCCTACAGGTTATATTTAGATTTAATCCATTAGAGAAAAAAACTCAATCGTAATCATGACAGATTTATATGAGCTCATCAAATACTTAAATGATGAGTTAGAAGTATCAACAATTGATGATTTTTGTCCAAACGGTCTTCAAATAGAAGGGCAAAATAGTCCTGTTGAATCTGTTGCAACTGCTGTTTCAGCAAGCCTAGAAACCATTAACAAAGCCTTAGATTTAAAACCCCAAGTGCTTATTGTTCACCACGGTCTTTTTTGGGAAAAAGATAGCTATCGAATAATTGGAATAAAGAAAGAAAAAATATTTAAGCTTTTAGATAATGGGATTACCCTACTTGCCTACCACCTACCGCTAGATTGCCACAAAGAATGGGGCAACAACTGGAAGGCCGCAAAAGATATGGGCTGGGATAATCTGCAGGGCTTTGGCCCTAGGTGTGGCGACTCACACATTGGTGTGACTGGATCTGTAAACAATATGAGCGTAGAAGGGTTTCAGAAGAGCTTAGAAGAGTTTTATTCTCACCCTGCGCACTCCGCACCCGGCGGACCAAAGAACATTAAAAGAGCAGCTCTTATCTCAGGTGGAGCTCACCGTGAAATTGAAAAAGCAATCGATAGTGGCGTTGATGCTTTTATTACAGGTTCGTTTGATGAACCTATTTGGCATATAGCTTTTGAACAAAAGATTAATTTTTTTGCAATGGGGCACGCGCACACTGAAAAAATTGGACCCAAAGCTTTGGGAGAACATCTTTCTACAAAATTTAATCTAAAGCATCAATTTATAGATGTAGAGAACCCTTTTTAAATATGTTTGGCTTTATTAGAACTCTTATTTACATCGTTGTTATTATTTTCTCGGCCTGCTGCTTTTTTACTTATCACTACCGCGTCCCTGCTACAAGCTTTTTTCTTTCAACTATCATCAATAACCCAGTGACTATTGGTGATGTAGATATTTCATTGTCCTTATCTAGCGTTACTGGAAAAGATGTAGGCATTGTAAACCCTCTTCGCTCTAGAGATGCTAGTAGATATGCCATTATGACCCGCGTCATTGATTTTAGAGTCAAGTTCATCAACTGGTTTAAAAAAACACTTGTTATTGATGAAATTTATCTAGACCGCGTGGATTTTATTGTAGATATGTACAACATCGTTGGATCAAAAAGTAATATCAAGACAATCATTGGCAATATCCATACTAGAGCCGAAGCACGTCACCCCGAAGGCAAAGAACATAAAAGACCTGTCATCATTAAAAAGATCCTGCTTCGAGATGTCAATTTCTCCTACCGCAATCCCTTTTTAACAGCAGGCGTTACAGACCTTCCAATAGTCAAACAAATAGAAATTGATAATGTCGGAACAGGGCAACCTATCTCAAGTGGTCAGATTGCCTCACTTATTACCACAACACTTTTAAAGCACTTTGCCTCTCTTTCAGGCTTTAAGCACGTGATAGAGACTCTTCCAACCCTTCCCGTCCACTGGCTCAAAAACATTTTTATTAAACATGGCTCAGCTGATGCCATCTCTTTAGAAACATTTCTTGACCTTCCCGCCCCAAGCAAAATTCAAACCACAGGTTTTTTCAAGAAAATATTTACATCTTCGAAAAGAGAAGAAGAAGAAGAGCCTGAGTGAAAACCAATTGCAAAGTATTACCCTGCTGAGCTAGTATAAGCGCTCAATTTTTGATCCGGATTAGCTCAGCGGTAGAGCAGTTGACTGTTAATCAATTGGTCGCTGGTTCGAATCCAGCATCCGGAGTTTTAGTCCTTGAATTAAAAATAGAAATTTTTGAAAAGGGAACACTAGTGTGTAGGGTTTCCTGATGAACGTTTAAATTCTTCTCATAACATTACAATCAAAATATTTTATTATTGAAGGCTAGAGCGCTAGCGCATACTTTTAATAAGTTTCACCAAATTTATGAAGAAAAATCTTTTTTTAATTACTATTTTTTTTACTATTACTTGCCTCTTTTGCTCCTGTTCGCGCACAACGGATACAAGTGGCATTTCATTGAATCATTCTTTTATACCTCACCCCTTAATGAAAAATGGCCACCTCCAAACAATCATCGGCAACTACTACGGTCAAGTGGAGGCCCCACATTCTCAAAGAGAGCTTGTAACTTTGCCTGATGGAGATCAAATTTCTCTTGAGATTTCAACGCCAAATGAGTGGACACAGAGCTGTCCAACCATTTTAATGCTCCATGGCCTAGGAGGATCGCACGACTCTACCTACCTGAAACGCCTCACACACCTAGTGATAGAAAAAGGAGCACGCGCCGTTCGCATGAATCTTCGAGGGTGTGGCTCTGGGAAGGGCCTCGCAAAAAGAGGCTATCACGGCGGCGTGAGTGAAGATCTAAAAGAAGTGATTCTTACTCTCAATGAAAAGTCTCCTGAGTCCCCTCTTTCACTGGTTGGATTTTCCTTGGGCGGAAACGTTGCTCTGAAGCTTTTAGGTGAAGACACTACGATAGATAGCTATTTAGAAAAGGCAATTGCTGTTTGCCCAGCTATTTCTCTTGAAGATTCAGCGATACGTTTTCAAAAATTTTCAAACTCCTTTTACCAAAGATCCTTTTTGCGCGGTTTGACAGATATGGTCAAAGAACAAAAAGAAATGTTTCCAGATGAGCTTTTACAATCTCTTGAACATTGCAAATCACTCTATGAGTTCGATGAGATATTCACAGCCCCCTATTATGGCTTTGAAAACGTAAAAGACTATTATGCAAAATGCAGTTCGAAAGATCTTATTCCTAATATCACCCTAAAAACACATCTTCTCTTTGCTAAAGATGACCCTCTTGTCAATGGATCCTTGCTCAGCTCAGAGGACCTTCCTGATAATATTGAACTTATCATTACTAAGAGAGGAGGACATATGGGTTTTTTAGGTAACCCCAAAAAAAGTCACTTTCGGTGGATGGATAATCAGATTTTGACCTGGCTTGAACTCGATTAACAAATTCTATATTTGCTCCCATAGAGAAAGATATTGCTGCAAGCATTCTTAAAAATACACAGTGCGCTTTAAGGAATCATTTCTCATAATCTGTAACTCTTTTTTAAAAAATATAGAACTATGAGGAGGGAGTGACGGTTCGACCATGTACTAAAGACTAAATCTGCGAAAGAGAACTTTTGGATTTAGCCACAATCTACACAAGCAATAGTTATTAATGTCTAGACCCAATTATTTTGCCGCGTAATGAGTAAGGACTCTTTGCTCATCATATTGTGTGGTGTGCCGTGCTTGACTCATAATTATTTACTCCCTCAAAAACTCCTCTGCGTGACTAGTTCCAAAAAAATAAGCCGCACAGCACTTGGAAAAAATTTTAAAAAAATAACTACAAAAAAATAACTAATAATTCTATAACATAGGCGTTGTAAGATGATATTGGAGTTTTATTATGTTTACCCGCACTAAATTTTGGCTTGCTGTTGCCGCTTTAACCGCCTGTTTTTCTTATGGATTTTCGTTAGAGAATCACTCTGAATATATATCTCAATCCAGTAATTCTAATCGGCAAAAGAACCCTCAAGCACAGCCCAATTTTAAAATTTTACAGGCAATCAATCCTGCCTTTTATGTAGCCTTTGGGGGAGAAATTAACGAACAATTATCCAAAAGAGATATTCAATCTTCGTTTACGGGAGGAGCTGCACCAGATTCACAAACATCTGAGGAGAAACAAACCCGTCCTGCCATAGGTTTCCTTGGAATAGCCGGCTATCAACTCAATGAAATGCTTTCTTTTGAGCTCTATTACGCAGGATCAGCTTGGCCTCAAAAGAATACCCTCTCAGAGACTCTGACGGTTGACACTTTTGGTCAATCTAGCAAGTCCAATAAAAAGGCTATGTACTTACAGTTTGGTCCACGTACACTTCTGGCACTTCCCATCCATAAATGTTTTTCTCCCTATGTTCTCGCTGGCCTTTCGTTTGGATATCATAGAACAAAAACAACTTTCGAGAGTGGGGGTATCTTCAACGCTCCCACCACCGGTAATGATAAAACAAATACCTGGCATATTCTATATGGTCAGGGGTATGGAATACGCTCACAATTGACAACGAATTTTGGTATGCGTCTAGAGGTCTATACTCTTGGTTTCTATGGCCTATCTTCAGCTGCAAATTTAATAGCATACTATTCTTTTTAGGAGCTGTTGCGCATAACCCATAAGGACCTTATGTTTTAGAACAAATACTAAACATAAGGTTCTTATTTTAATTTCTGGAAGATCTTAATAACTTTCCATTGCATTAGACATGACACTTCGGATGTTGTTTCTCTAGAAACTTATTTAGCAATCCTAGACTATCTAAAGCTCAAATAGCTGCTATCTTTAAGAAACGATTTATCTCTTCTAAAGAAGAAGAGACTGATTGCAAAATATTGCCATGCTCAGCTACCATCAGCTTTCAATTTCTGATACAGATCAGCGTTAGAGCCTTGACTATTAATCAATTGATCGCTGGTTCGAATCGATTATTCAGAAATCTTTAATCAATTTGTTAATTAGATTGTAGCGTTCCAAACTCAAAGTGTGTACTAGTAAAAATGAGCATACATTGACGTAAAATTAGATGCGTAACATATAATTTTTACCCGTTTATGAAGAAAAATCTCTTTTTAATTACCATTTTTTTTACTATTACTTCTCTCTTTTCTTCTTGTTCACACACAACCGATACAAGTGGTATTTCATTAAAGCATTCTTTTATACCTCACCCCTTAATAAAAAATGCCCACCTACAAACAGTCATCGCTAATTACTATGGCCAAGTGGAGCCTCCACCTTCTCAAAGAGATCTTTTAACTTTACCTGATGGAGATCAAATTGCTCTTGAGATCTCAACGCCAAATGAGTGGACACCAAACTGCCCAACTATTTTAATCCTTCATGGTCTAGGGGGGTCGCATAACTCTCCTTACCTAAAGCGCCTAACATACCTAATTATAGAAAAAGGGGCACGGGCCGTTCGCATGAATTTTCGAGGGTGTGGCTCTGGGAAGGGCCTAGCAAAAAGAGCCTACCATGGTGGATTGAGTGAAGACATAAAAGAAGTGATTCTTAGTCTCAATGAAAAGCACCCTCAATCCTCTCTATCACTGATCGGATTTTCTCTGGGAGGAGGCCTTACTCTGAAGCTGTTAGGCGAAGACACCTCAATAGAGAATTATTTAGA
>JAAZZY010000109.1 GCA_014239035.1 Chlamydiia bacterium | reverse complement strand
ATTACAATTATCATTTCTTCATCTTATTTGACTGGTAGAGAATTTGTAATTGATGGTGGATTTTCTCTTTAAAATTCTTTTATTGGTTTAATTGTTCTAAATCTTCTGCTTTCTGGATTGGAGAATCAGGTAGTTTACAGTATGTTTCTAAAAAAGAATACCGAAAAGCGTAGATTCCAATGTGCTGGTAGGCTCCAGTTTTATTTTTCATATAGGGTATGGGCGCTCTACTAAAATAAAGAGCATTAAAGTCTTTGTCAAAAATACATTTGACAATTGAAGGGTCGTCAAAATGTTTTTTATCTTTTATAGGAGTGACCAAAGTGGCCATCTTGATTTTAGGATCGTTCTCTAAAAGAGCACAGAGCTTATCAATAGATTTAGGGTTTAAAATGGGCTCATCGCCCTGGACGTTGATGACAATAGCTGTTTGAGAGGTAATTTTTGCTTTTTTAAGAGCCTCAAAGACCCTTGTTGTGCCATTTGGGCAGCTTTTACGCGTTTTAACAACCTCGGCTCCAAAATCCTGAGCATGCTCTAAAATTCGATTATCATCACTTGTAATTAAAATATGTTTAATTTTTTTGGATCGTTTGGCATTTTCAAAGGTATGTTGAATAAGGCTCTTACCTAAGATCTTAGCGAGCATTTTTCCAGAAAACCTCACGCTTTCATAACGAGCGGGAATGACAATTAATTGTTTGAGTAGAGGCATATTATCAGACCCGGAAAGTAAAATAACTAATTTTAAGTTTAAGACAATCAGTATTTTATTTCAATAAGCAATAATTTTATTTTTAGTGAACATTTAGGTTGGGTGTGGTAATAAGTAAATAAGTAAGCGCAAGAGGGTTTATGGTCGATTTTAGCATTTTACTTGGTTTGACACCAGATGGTGACGATGTCGCGCGCCATATCAAGCGTAAAAAGATAGTATTTTTGAAACGTGATGCAGACAAGCTTTCAAAAAAATCGTCAACTTATATTAATAAAGTAGTCCAAGATGCTGTGGGAGTTTTAGGAGACAAACTCAAACCCAAATCTAAAGAATCAAATGATCAGGCATATTTAATTGGTTTTGTAGCAGATCTAACAGGAGATGCTTCAACTTTGCCATTGCATTACCTTGTTCATGATTATCATGTAGAGACCCACGTTGTTGTAGATGCTTTTCATGCGGCTATAGGAAGTGGAGATAACGATCGCGCCATGAATCTTATGAAAGCTTTCCCTGAACTGGTTTTCGAAGAGTTTGCAGATTTTAAATGTGTATATGAGCAATTTACAGATGAAAATTGGATAGAACTTCTTAAAGCTAAGGTTATTAATTCAAGTTTTTTTGAAAACCTCTCAGATGAGCAGGTTCTTTTGCTGTTTAAGGCCATGCCGGCCTACACTCCCTTGCTTAATTCAAAATCACTAATTGCTCAAATTAAAGGAAGGCCTGCGCTAAGAAATGCCCTCCTTACTTATTTTGATCAGCTTATAAAAGCTAAGGACCCTAAGGCGGCTTTTATAATGAGGGTTGCCAACATGCCTCTTACAAGTTGTGACAGCGATGGGAATTGGAGGATTGTAGCGTATTGCAAAGCTCTATCATGTGACGAAGGTGTTACTGATACAATGGGCTCTATAAAGAAGGTAAGGGATGTTGATTTCTTGACAGAACTACTTGCAGTTGTGGATATTCCGAGCACCTTAGAAGCATATCAGATGCACCTGCAGATCGGGAGGCTTTTATGCATTCTAGATGGCTTAAAGCATAAAATCCTAGATCACATTAAAGACCCTACAAAACGTCATGAGCGCTATGAAATACTTAACTATTGCATGGAAGTCTATGAGAGAAGCTCATCTTCAAAAGAAGGGACGAGCTAACCATTAAAAAGAGAGTAATAGGTCTTTAGCAAATATAAGATCTTCTCTTTAAGGACATCCTTGTCCTTATGGGTAATATCAGCAAAGAGCTTAATTTGGTTGAGCATGATCTCGAGCTTTCTCTTCTCAGTGCTAGTCATCATTTTTCGAGAAGAAATTTGTGAATGCAATCGATCTACTTTTTTACTAAAAGCACTAAAGTCGCCTGAAAGCATGTCATCAATAGGTCCAATTTCCATAATATTCCCTTAAGTTAGCATTATGATCCCAAACGTCATTAAAACAAAAATGAAGATTTTCTTCAAATATCCATCTGGAAGTTTATGAGCAAATTTAACTCCCAAAGGAGCGAAAATTAAAGATCCAATCGCAAGGCATATAGTTGCAGGGATATAAATAAATCCTATGCTGTAGGGGATTTCAATCCTATAAGAGAAGAGGAGCTGTGATGCTGTACCAATAACTGCTGTCAAAATTAGAGCCGCAGCTGATGTACCCACTGCATTTTGAGTAGTATACCCTAAAAATACCAAAGCTGGAACGATAACAACCCCTCCTCCAATGCCTAGCATGGAACCGATGAAGGAAGCTATGAAGCCAGTTAGTATGAGTAGAAATGCATGTGAGGGCCAAGTCTTAGTTGAGGTGTCTCCAGGTTTTTTGCTCTTATAAAAAAATAGGAAGAGGGCAATGAGAAGTTCTAGGCTTCCAAAGATTATTTCTAAAGCTCGAGAGGAAAATCTATCTGAGATTATTGGGCCGATAATCGCGCCAATGATCATTCCTATAGCCATAAGAGCAAACACTTTCCATAAAACAGCCTTTCGTCTTGCTTGAAAGTAGGTCGCAGACATTGAAGTGAAGATCATCACAGCAAGAGATGTTGCAATAGCTAAATGCATGTGATAGGGGGAGGCATAAGGAAGCGATTTAAATATCCAATTCAAAATAGGAACGACAATAAGTCCTCCTCCTACGCCTAAAAGCCCAGAAAAGCAACCTATGGCAGAGCCAAGCCCAAAATAAATTAAATAAAAACCCCAATGCATTTTTTGTTACGAAATATTCTAAAAAGTACTATATGTTGACCCTAGCATAACAAAATAATTATAGGAAGCTATATGCCCATTGATCAAGAAGTGAAACATTTGGTGGACTACTACTACTCTTTAAAATTGCCTGAATACGATAAAAGTACAGATGTTGAGAATATTCGGGAGCTTATGAAGACTTTTTCTTCTAAGGCATCCACGCAGCTATCTCCCAATATTAGAGATGTAAGTGATCATTTTTTTGAGACTTCTTTAGGAGACGTGCACGTTAGAAGTTTCCATCCCAAAGAAAACACCTCTAAAAAGCCGATTGTTTATTTTAGAAGCTCAGGTTTTGTCATTGATAATTTCTCGGATAGTGATCTTTTTTGCTCTAAACTTGCATCTCATTGTGAAACTACAGTGCTCTCTATTGATTACCCTCTAGCTCCAGAAAATCCTTTTCCAGATCCTGTCGTAGCCTCTTACGAAACGCTATTAAAGATAGTTTCGAATGCAGATTTATTTGGAGTGGACTCTACAGGCTTTGTTATGATAGGCGAGAGTACAGGAGGATGCGTTGCTGCAAGCGTTGCTCAGATGCTTTGTGATAAGAAGGGACCATCTATTGGTTACTTAGTTCTTTTATACCCAGCCCTTGACTATGATTTTACTACAGACTCATACAAAAGCATGGGCTCGGGTTATATTTTATCTGAAGATAAGATGCGGTGGTACTTCTCTCAATATTTTAAAAAAGAAGAAGATACTCAAAAAAAATATGCACTTCCTATGAAAGCACAAGATCTTTCTCTTCTACCAAAAACCTTAATTATCACCGCGCAGTATGATCCACTTTGTGATGATGGAAAAAATTATGCTGAGGCTTTAAAAAAAGCTGGAGTTTCATGCGAGTATATTTGCTATAAAGATCTTATCCATGGATTTTTAAAATTCAATGGATTTGCTGTCGCTGAAAACGCATTTCTAGATATGGTGAAAAAAATCAGAGGCTTTCTTCGCTCTTAGCTGGACGATCGAAAGTAATTGAGAGTCTAGGCAGGCCACTTTCTTCGCTTACAGTAAAAACTAGAGAGCTCAGATCTTTTGGGAAATCACTGCGAACCCCACAAATAACGGCCGTATATGAGTCTCTGGGGCCCCCTGGAGGTGTTTTTTTTACAGAGGCGCTTATAGCAATCCATTTTTGAGGGAGCTCTGCGTTATCAGCTTTTGCGCTGAGCGTGTAGTCTTTAAAAATCCCTGTTTGAGTGTCGTTTTTTTCCCGCAGAGTCAACCTAATAGTAACTTCTGCACTCGGTAATTGTGTATGGGTTGCATCTTTGCGTACGACGGTGGCCATATTCTACTTAGTTTCCCACGTTATGAGTTGTTAATTTTTTTAAGACCTCTTCTACGTGGCCTGTAACCTTAACCTTGCGCCACTCAAATATAAGGTTTCCTTGTGGATCAATCATAAAAGTAGAGCGTTCAATTCCGGCTAATTTTTCAAGGATTAAGCTCTTTTTGTGAACTTGAAAAAGGATTATCAACTTTATTGCACTCGAGCGAATTAAGCTGGACTAAAAAAAATATTTCTGCAAAAAAAATTCATAACAAAAAAAAATTAAAATATGAAGCCAGACAAAAATAATAAAAAAAAATCAAAATGTGAAGCCAGACACAAAAAATTAGCAAAACGTTTTAGTCATTTTGGTTAAAATTTTATCATTTTGGTTAAAATTTTTG
>JAAZZY010000108.1 GCA_014239035.1 Chlamydiia bacterium | reverse complement strand
GAGGTTTTGTATGAATATTGCTGTATTGAATTAGCTTATGCCAAACTTTGTGATACAGCTCCAATAACTTGAGATTCCATTTGGTCGTACCACTGAGCAAGACCTTTAACATTCTCAAGAGCACCGCTAATTGCTCCGTCTTGAGATCCTCTTACAGAACCCATAACATTGGCGTTTGCATCTAAGATCCTAGCGCTAGCATCAGCGTTAGCTTTTTCTATTGTTTGTTCTGCTCCTTGTACTTGAGATGCACCGCTAGCAAAACCACCAACCATCTGAGTAAGTATCTGACGCTTCTGTATTCCGGCATTAAGCATGTTTTTTTCAAAATCTGCTTGACTTTTCGTTTTATGCATTCTTATTTCATTAAGCTGAGCTTTAAACGATTGACCTTCATCAGTTTTAGCAAATCCACGTAATAGCTCTCCTCTTTCTGCTGAGCCCATGCCACGAAGACTGTTAAGCGCTGCATCTGGAGCACCCATCTCTTCCATAAAAGCTTTAGCTGCTTCTGGATTATCTCTGATTCCGTCCATGGTATCATAAAAGTCACGATCATATTTCACCGCCTCATGAGCTCTTTTGCTGGCCTCTCTGCTATATTCAATATTTCTTTCATTAGAAACCTGCTCAGCAGACTTTTCTGCACCAAAGTATTTACTTGAACCAAACCAATCTTTAGCGCTTTTCACGCCTCTTTTTACTTTAGCTTTAATCCCACTACTATTCTCTTCTGCACGAACAGCATTCTCTTGCCTCTCTTGTGCATGTTTAAACTTTTTAGCTGCAGACCTGGCTTTTGCTTTGCAAGCTTCAATATCCTCAGCAGTTCTTCCCTGAGCATCTACGAAGTACCCGTCTTCATTACGTAGAGGACGTCCGGTAGCGTCTCGATCTAGTATACCATGACCAGCAGTGCCATCTTCATCTGCAGGAGGTTTAGTTGTAGCCATGTCACTGAGCATCTTATCTTGAGTAGCAAGCTCATCTTCCATGATTCCATTTGTACCCATCATCTCACCAGCACTTTGGCCCATTCCAACTAGTCCCATAGCAGCATTAGCAAACGATGAGCTGGCTTCGTTGTTCATCTTAGTAGCTTCAGCTTCACCCGCCTGCCGGGTAGCAACAGCACTTGCGTTAGCAGAGGTGATTTGGCTCACTGCTTCAGCTTTCTGCGCCTGTGATAAGGTTTCTCTTAATTTGAAGTTAAGTTGCATAATCAATGGTGAAACGTTAAACATAAATAATGATAAGGCATCTCCTGACCAAACAGAAAATAGGCTAGGCCCACCTTTTGATCCACGAGCAGATCTATACGTTTTATTTCCAATATCGCGGTTAGGTCTAAGTTTTTGCTTTTTACTCTTTTTAGCTGTCGTTTTTTCTTGAACTAGGCTCTCCTTTTTAACCTTATTCTTATCTTTACCAGCTACTGTAGAAGCGGCTTCAAGGGCACCATGGTGCACTTCTGCATGCTTTACTTTAGGTGTTTGAGAACTATCGTTGTTATTTACTGAAACTACCATTATTACTTCCTTTTTATTTAGTATAGTTTATTTAATCTAAAATATTATAACATATTTTTTATTATTTGTCAACAATTTATTTACTATGCACTCAACAACATATTACTACTACGTCTCTGAGTTGAAATAACAGCTCCTAAAAGCTCCATTTCAGAGGCAGAGTCTTTAGCAAACTCAGCTTCGCTGTCTTTTGTTGATTTTATCACCATATTGAACGTATTGACAAATTGCTCAAATAAGCGCGATTGACCTGTAAGTTCAGCCGCCTCCTTCAAGACTTCTGCCATTTCTTGCTCACATTTACCCATTTCAAACTGAACAATCGCCTGAGCACCTTGATCTATAAGCATCAACCAACGAGCAATCTTTTGCATAACTCTCATTACTTTTTCAATTGTCTGTGCAATCTGTTCGGCTTTCTCAGCAGCACTTTCTGCTCCTTTAAAGAGAGCTCCTAGCTCAGATGCATCATCTGCCATACCAGCTGCTATAGCCCTTTGCATTTTAATAAGTACTTCAAGCAGCTTTCGACCAATCTTTTGCATCATAGATAATTTTTTTTGTGCAGGAGTACGCGTATCTGATCCTTCATTTTCAGCTCCTTCAGGGGCTTCTAATGCTTCAGTTGGTGCTCCTGGCCCATTTGATGGTGTAATTGCAACTGCATCTCCATCGTCACCATCCAAAGCAACTTCCTGAGCAATTCTAGCATTTACCTGACGAACGGCGGCAGTGTTTGACGTAGTTGGATCACTTTCTACAACACCATCATTCGCCAGCTGTGCCGGCTCAGCCACTCCTATATCATCTTCAAGCGAAGAGCTAATCGATCCCTCTTCTCCTCCAATAGATCCTTGTGATCCAACATTAGAGGAAGCTCCTTGAACTCCCTCTCCTCCTGGAGTTCCTCCTCCACCTGAAGAACCACCTCCACCTGAAGAAACTACTGGATCACTAGGTGAATCAGGAGAAACGGATGGAGAGTCTACATTAGATACTGAGCCCTCTAGATTGCTAGTGCTCTCCGCGACATCTTCTGCAACATTGGCTACATCTTCTGCAACATTAGCTAAATCTTCGGCTTCAGAAAGACCTACTTCAGATGCTAACTCTGCCGTATCTGTACTAAATGCTGAAACCGCAGAAGAAAATGCCTCAGACATTACTTCTCCAGCCATCTCTCCAACAGTCATTACAGCTCTACCGATAGCACGAGCCATGTTAAGCAGGGATTCACCACAAGTAATTAATGCAATACCAATGTTTATACCAAGTCCAGCCCAAGTGACCCAACCAGGAAACTTCGATTCATCAAATTGACCCGTAGCAATTACCCCAATAGTATCTGTGATAAAACCAATCAGCCCAGCCACAAACAGCACCGCAACAACACACATTCCAGTAGCTGTCCCAAGAGTAGCCGCATCAATAATAATGGCGATAATAATTGTAATTGCCATGATAATCTCTTTTACGATGTAATCTGGAACACCCATTGCTTTTGCAATAGCTGTTATCCATTTTGCAATTAGCCCATTCGCTGCTAATATAATAGGGATTCCAATTTCTGGAAGACCTATAGAACACAGAATAGCGCCAAAAACATCTCCCAATATTTTCATTGCCTCTTGACACTTAGATAAATGGTTATTTTTATATATAGCATCAGCATTTTTCTTAAATCTTGCTTCTGCGTCGGATAGCTCTTCTTTTCCTACCTCATTCTGGAATTTTGACTCAACAACTTCAGTTTTAATTCCGAGTTCTTGAAGCAGTTCGTTCATGCTAATTGAGTCTAAGATAGACTCAAATAAAGCAGAATCCATTCCTGGATCATTTTTTTGAGGAGGTTTGCTTTTAGGGTCAGTTATATCAACACCGTGTTTAGCATAGCCTTTTTGCACAGCACTCACTGCAGGATCCCATGCTTTTTCTGCAACCTTACGAAAGGCTCTAGAGTAAGCTCTAGCTTTATGCTTGGCTTTTGCAAGCTGCTTGTCGTTAAGTTTGCATCCTTTTAAATTTTTACGCGCAAGGATTTGATCAAGAACATTCTTTTTAATGTCAATCTCTGGCTCTGGCCAGCTCTCTTCCATTGCTAAAAGCTTGATGTCCATCAACTGATTAAATGTCTTTCCAAGACCTTTTATTTGCGCTTCATTAAAGGCATTTTTACCTTTTTTAGAAGTATTCTTTGTGTGAGCCTTGTGTGTTTTGGTGCTTTTATTTGTCTTTGTTTTTTTTGCACTTCCTTTACCATTATTACCAATAACAGCTTCGCTCCCAGATTTTTTGGTCTTTTCATTTTTGCCTGTTTTATCAGCACGCTTCATCATAGCACGAACAACAGATCTTCTTCTTGAAAGAACATCTTTACCGTCTGTACGTTTTCTTTTTAATTTTTCATCATCTTGAGTAGTTTGCGATTGAGAAATCTCATTACTTTTAACTTCTCTTTTACGCTTTTCGTCTTGCTTACGTTGAGTTTCATTCATACGGTTAAGCGCTTGAATATCAAATAAGAGACCTACTGATGTTTGATTGTTTGCTGAAGACATAAAATCTTACTCCTTAAAAACATGTTATATTTTACTGACATAAATATTGTAACATATTTTTTAATAAAAGTCAACTAATATTTAGTATTATTTTACTAATAATGAAGATTTATTAACTAAACTGCAATTGATCGTGCATAACTCTTAAGAAAGAGGTAACCTCTGATGCATACTGAGTTTGGTCGTTTGACATCATCCTCACCTGGTTCTGAAGAGCATCTGGAATTTGTTTGTTACTTGCCACGTCATTGTTCTCTGAGTTGATTTGCTGTGCAAAGTCATTGACGTATGTACGCATACTACTCAAAGTTGTGAAATTCCCCATCGTGCTCATGTATTTAACAACACCAGAAGGTGTTCCTGGAGGAAGTGGAGGATGGCCTGAAAGCTGACTAACTAAATATTGTCCCAATTTCTTTACATTAGGATTTGGTGATTTTTCCATAGCGTGTGCTGAAGAGAGCTCTCTTTGCCACTGCTGGTATGGAGCAACATCGTTTTTAAAAGCGGAGTAGTGCTCCTGCATATAGGTTAGGGCACTAAGCTCTTTTTGCATCTCTTCGATCTTATTGGTACCATTTTTAACAATCGTGTCATAAAGTGTTTTAGAAAGTTCTGCAAGCGAGGTTCCTACTTGCTCTGATTGTGAAATTCCTTCTATGAGGGCCATCATTCCTAGGTACATAGCATGGTCAGATTTAGATGCTTGGATTCTTGCATCTGGATCAGCTGATTCCTTTTT
>JAAZZY010000107.1 GCA_014239035.1 Chlamydiia bacterium | reverse complement strand
GGTCATTAGTGACAATTTCCACATCTAAAATTTGATTTGGCTCATACTTCTGATTAGGAATTTGCACTTTTAAAAAGTTCGTTGTGTGACCAAATGTTACATCATTATTATCAGAGTGCTCAGTCAATACGCTGCATCGCGTGCCAATATATTGCTCTCGATGTTCATAGCTATATTTTTCGCTAAGCCTTAAAACTTCATTTTTTCTCATATTGACAACTTCAGAAGAAATTTGGTCTTCAAAAAGTGCGGCTTTTGTTCTGGCTCTACGGCTGTATGGAAACATATGCACTTTGACGAATTTCACTTCTTTCATCACTTTAAGAGTCTCTTCAAAATCAAGGTCCCTTTCTCCTGGAAAGCCAACGATTATGTCTGTGGTAAATGTAAACTCTGGTGAGATAGCTTTTAGCTTATCAATCGTTTCAAAAAACATCTGACGTGTATATTTTCGGTTCATACGCTTAAGAACTAAGTTAGATCCCGATTGTAGTACAATATGCATCGAAGGACAAAGCTTAGAGCAGTTTTTTATAGCCCAGATTAAGTCATCATCTACCTCATCAGGATCAATTGATGAGATGCGAATACGCTCAAGACCATTAATTGGCTCTAACTTAGAAATGAGTTCTGAAAGCCTGACTGGATTTTTTGAATTAGCCCCATCAAAATCTCCGATGTTTATCCCTGTTAAAACAATTTCCTTTGTACCAGTTGAGACAACATTCTCGACTTCTTTTTGAATCTCTTCAATTGTTTTAGATCTCGATTTCCCCCGAACGTATGGAATAATACAGTACGAGCAAAAGGAGTTGCAGCCATCTTGAATTTTAATGAACGCTCTGGTTTGACTGTTCACTTCATGCAGTGCAAACTCAATAAAATTTTCTTCTGGATAGATTTGATAGAGGAGTTCTTCTTTGCTTTTATTGGAGATAACAAAATCAGCTTCTTTTATCTCCAAAAGCTTGTTTTTGCCCTCTTCAACCATACACCCAGTCACCGCGATTTTAGCTCTTGGATTTTGCCGCCGCAGTTTGCGTATTTGGTTACGGCTATGACTATCTGCTGATTGGGTGACCGTGCAGGTATTGACAATACAAAGGTCTGCTTCTTGATCATCCTTCACTTGAACAAAACCTGCAGCTTTGAGCTGATTTTGATAAGCTAAAGATTCATATTGATTGGTGCGACAGCCAAGCGTTGCAATCTTATACTTTTTATTCATACCTGCTCAGCTAATAATATTTCTTTTGGAACTTCAAAATGAACATCTTCAATCGTGTGAACCACTTCTTTAATCTCAGTAACCCCAAGCTCTTTTAAACGGGTTATGCAGCTTTGAACAGCTTCATCGGGAGTGGATGCACCTGCAGACATACCAATAGTCTCAACAGCTTTTAGCCACTCTGGATTAATCTCTTCATGATGATTAATCAAGTAAGAAGTAATACCTCGATTAGAGCCTACCTCTCTTAATCGATTGGAATTGGAGCTTTGAGTATCTCCTACAACTAAAATCAAATCAGCTTGTTTTGCAATTTCTTTAAGCGCTGCTTGACGGTTTGTTGTCGCAAAACAAATAGAGGCGCTGGGAAGAGTTTGAGCTTGAGGATACTTCTCTTTCAAGGCCGAGATAACAGCATCAACTTCATCCATACTCAAAGTTGTCTGCATTAAATAAAAAATCTTTTCTTCTTGTGAGAAATTCAGTTTCTCTACGTCTTGAGCACTCTCTACAACTGTGGTTACTTCAGGAGCTTCTCCCATTGTTCCAACAACTTCCACATGGTTTTTGTGGCCAATTAAAACAATTTGATATCCCTTTGAAGCAAAGCGTTTAGAAGCTGAATGGAGTTTGGTAACTAGTGGGCAAGTTGCATCGATTTCAATAAGCTTGCGATCTTTGGCCTGATCTCTAACAACTGGCGATATTCCATGAGCTGAATAAATGAGTCGAGCCCCTTTTGGAACTTCATTTAAATCTTCAATAAAAACAGCTCCTAGCTTTCGAAGTCTTTCAACAACATGCCGATTATGAACAATCTCATGTTTAACATAAATTGGAGCGCCCCAAATAGTTAGAGCCCTTTCAACGACCTCTATCGCTCGCACAACTCCTGCGCAAAAGCCTCTAGGACTTGAAAGTAACAGCCTCATATAAAATCCTTTACACTTTACTTGAGAAGCATTTTAACACCGGAAATTATTCGAATCCAGTAAAAAAAATAATTTTAAATATTTAGGGCTCTTAAAAGCTATTGAACCTCTGCTGCACACCTAAACCCATAGGTTCGGTTTTCGCATCCCGGGTTATTTCGGTGACGATGAGACCCGCGTAAGTCTTCTTTCAAGCTCTTCCAACAGCCACCTCGCAACACGCGATATACTCCTTGAAGAGGCCCTTGAGGTTGATACGGTTCTTGCATAGAGACCTCATAGTAGTTGTACCCATACCAGTCTTGGCACCATTCATAAACATTACCCACCATATCGTATAAACCATACTCATTAGCTGGGTAACTCATTACAGCAGTAGTATCAGAACTAAAAAAATTAGCTTGATGCTTTTCAATATCAGTTCCAGTGGGGTAAACATGCAAGTCTTCTCCCCCTTTACTCGCAGCTTCCCATTCAGCTTCTGTCGGCAATCTTTTACCTATCCATTTAGCATATGCAATAGCACCATACCAACTCACACCTACAACAGGATGCTTGGCATAACCAGATTCCACGCTTATTTGTCCACCACTACGCTTGATGCGAGATTCTTTTAAACGGATAATATCATTATTTTGCGCATCTTTTTCTCCGCCCATAGCATCCAAAAAGCGCATGAACTGCTCATTTGTAATAGGGTGAACATCAATAGCAAAACTCTTAAGGTGGACTTTGTGTTGAGGCATCTCATCACGATTCCCATCTTTACTTCCACGTAAAAAACTTCCCTCTTTAATAACCGTCATTTCAGTTAAAATGGGTTGCACGTTCTTTACTTCTGTGTTTATTTTAGGTTGATAGTGAGTGACCCTTGTCTCCATTTTAAAAATGGCTCCAGGATCTGGATCATAGATTGGTCTTTTAATTTCGCCTTGCTGCAAAACAGGCTTTGGAAGAGGTTGTCTGGGAGCAAAGAGACCCATTGCATCTGTTGGCTTTAGAGAGGTAACATCTTTGAATTTTGGTTTGGTAACTGCCTGTATATTGTCAACTGAGACCTCCGCTAGTTGGCTTGGCTCCTCTTTTTCAACCTCTACTTCCTGGTGCTTTTTCTCATTCATTTGATGCATGCTTGCAGCAATTGAATTTGCGTCCCTTTTTTCTTCTTTAAGCTCGTTCATAGCATCGACTAAAGATTCAGGTCTTTTCGTAGGGTCGGCTTGAAGGCATCTGGAGATAAGACCATCCCAATTTTTCCGATAATGAGGCACCAAATAACATGGCATGTCAAAAATCCCTTCTGGGAACCTTTTAGTTATGGCATAGTAGACGAGTATCCCAAAAGCATAGGTGTCGACTTTATTTTGGCCATCTAAAGAGTCTGATAAGTTTTTCTGCTCCGGTGCTAAAAAGGCATAACTTTGAAGAAAAGAATTGTGCACGCGCTGCAATTTATCTTCTTCAAGTTCGCTACTAGAAAAAGATTCTGCTGAAGCTTTCCCAATCTCTAAAGATTTCATCAAAGATTGATAGATACGACTAAGTACTGTTCCCATACCTATAATTCTAGAAAGACCAAAATCTGCAATGTATAATCCAGATTTACCTTGGTCATTTCTACCCACAAGTAGGTTGTTTAATTTCAGTCCTCGGTGAATCATTGCCTTTCCACCTGGTCTAGAATGGGCGTAGTCTAAGGCTTCTGCAACTTGCATCATCCAGTCAATAAGGTCTTCTTCAGAAAGTGGATCTTTTTGCTCTGCCATATATTGAGCCAAATTTGTGGTCTCGCCTAGCTCATCCACCACACAATCCATAACTAAAAAATAACAACCATCAGCATATGAGATGTTATGAATGCGAATGATGTGGTTATGGTTTAAGGCAGCAATTTGACCCACTTCTTCCTCAAATCGGGAAATAAAGCTCTTGTCTTGAGCAAGCTCCTCAGGAAGCTCTTTAATGGCATACTGCCTCTTCATAAAACGATGTTCTGCTAAATAAACATTTCCGAGCGATCCTTGCCCGATTTGCTTTAAGATGGTGTAATCTCCCAAATGGCGACGTGTCATAGTGCTCCTTATAACTTGCTACTGCGTTTCTTAGTTCTGCCTTGCATACAGCATTTTAAAAATTTAATCAACTAAGGGATAGTAGATCCCTTGAGAATATAATTCAATTTTTCATATTCAAAATATAATTTACATTAGCACCTTCAAGTAAATTTTTTATTTTACAGAACGCTTACTCTCCACAAATTAAGGAGAATGCCTTATCTTAAACTCCAAAAAAAGATTTTATTATCTGCGTAATTTGCTTGGATTAATTTAATATATTTTGTATACTTTACTTTAACCAGGTTATATTTAATCAAATAAAAGATATACATTATGCAAAAACGATCGTTAGTTTTTTTATTTATTCTTTCCATATCATTACTCGTTGTTAACATTTTTTTTAAGCCTCCAGCTTCTGATAAGAAGGCCGAAAAAAATATAGAGCATGTAGTAGCAAGTAAAACCTTAGAAAGTCGCGTTGCTGTGCAAGCGGGCCTACCTCTTGTAGACATCTACAAAGACCAAAACGCTAAGACTTACTTAACATCTGGACTTTTGTTTGAAGGAAAAGTGCTAACGCTTCAGTGGGACGAAACTCTTCCTGAGGAAGTTTTTTACAAGAAAAGCCATTCTTCTTTTCCAACTGAAAAAGCATCTCTTGTACAGTCTAATTCTTCTGTCTCAGACCCCATTATTTTCGAGTCCCAAGCTGGCAAACTCATCACAGCCG
>JAAZZY010000106.1 GCA_014239035.1 Chlamydiia bacterium | reverse complement strand
TAATGTCACTATGATAGATTTATCTGGAATTTATGCCTTGGAAGATCTTATTAAGAATTTAAAATCTCAAAATATTAAAGTTTTTATATCAAGTGCAAATTCTCATATTAAAAAGCTTTTAGAAAAAATGGTTCAAAAAGCAAGCGATCCAGCTCTTGCTAATAACAAAATTACTGAATATTGCAAAAAAATTACGAGTGACTTTAGAGATGAAAAGCCACATTTCTTTAATCTTTTTGAGCAAAACCACTCCCCCATAGGCAAGCCTGATCACACCACTTGCCTAACTATACAGGTCTAATCCAGCATTATTTAGACCTTGATTAACTATCCCCATATATTTAAACCACGTACATAATAAGCAGCTACTAAGGAAAAAAAATGATTCAAGGTGCCGCAAATATTCAAAATACATTACCTGCAAACTACGGCTACACCTCATCTTGTCCAGAAGCCACTCTCGATTGATTAGGCAACCAATTTTCAAGATGCGTCGGTGACACTACTAACTACTTTAGCTTTATGAGTCAGGTTGCAAATTCATTTCCAGTAAGTGGCTGTATCTCTAAATTACTCTCTCAGGGCTCTGACATTCTCCCAAGAAATCGGAAACTGTTAGAAGTTCTACTCTAATCCGTAAATCAAGGTGAACATCTCTTACTTGCTCACAAAAAAATGAAACTTAAATTTTAATTGTAAACCTAGCCTACATAAATAGATATTTTTTATCTGTGTTGCAAACTTCTTTATTAATTCTTAATATTAGAAACGTATGATCTTCGCTTATATTTATTTTCAGCATAAATGAGGTAAAAAAATGAGTGCAATTTCAAACCTACCAGAAGTTCATAACTACCTAGGACATGCTAAGGCCCTTACAAGAGATGTACTTGATCCAGAGCCAAGGTTTAGCAAGGCGAGTAATTATTCACCTTATTACAACACTCCTGGTTACTACTACCATCATGATACCGGCTCTGGTTTTTGGAATATGATCTTTCCTCAACGGCATAGAGTGGACCACTATCACCATACTGTAGATTCGTCTAAAAAAGATAAGAAGAGTAACACTGATGCACTCGTTGCAGCAGCAGCTCTTGCAGTTGTTGGCGGTATGCTTTTATATAACATCGGTGGAGAGGTAGGCAAACGATCTAATGCTGTAGAAGATTTAAATAAACTTGCCCGAGAAAAAAACATCGTCTTGATGGATCTAAAATACAATAATGCATCCGAGATGAGCATCTATAAAGTTAACGATATCATGAGTCAACACCAAGATATCTTAAACACCTATAAAGATGATGCTGAATCACGCCTCTTAATTAAAGGCACAGTAACAACAGGAATAGCTCTTGGATTTGCAACTTGCTTGAAAGCTTGGATGACAAGCTCTGCTGTTTATGAAGCATCTCCATATATGGTATTAGCAGGTCTTGCACTAACAACTGGTGGAGGTCTTGCTTGGGCCCTAAAAGCTGGCTTTGACAGCACATCAGAAACAGTTAAGCGTAAAGCACAAGATCTAATGAGTTCCATTAAAATTTTTGAACAATCACATACTCAAGGAGCGTAGTGATGAGTGTAAAAAATATCCTACAAACAGCACTTGCCCCCTGCAAAGTACTTTCTGATCTTGCCGTAAAAGAAAATAATGCAAAACCTCCCACTCACTATAAAACAATCAACACTTTGATGAATTCTTCAATGCCTATTAAAAAAGATTCGGATTTAGACAGTACTGGAGCTCTATATGTTGCAGAGAGCATCTATCACTTTTTTACCCAAGATTATTTTAAGGTGAACGCCTTTAGTCATCAAATGAGTGAACTTAAGATAACCAAACTTGAGCTAAGCCATGAAATGAAACACCTTAAAGTAGATGAATCTGCACAAGTTAAAGTATTTGAAACAATTGATAGGCATATTTCTGTCTTAAATAATTTTCGAGATATCAGTTTAGAAACTTTTGCATCTAAAGCATTGGTCGCCACGGGCATTTTAACATCTATTGTTCTTCCAATAATCTTTAATAACGCCCCTCTTCAAAAAGTTGCCCCATTGTTAATTGGAGGAATGGGAGCTACTTTTTACTTCGACTCTACTTCTACAAAGCATGGCATTGATTACACCCCATACTCTGCTTTTGAGGAAAAGATGCCCTCTATTCGTGAAAGGCTTCTTCTCAATCACTATTCTTTAAAAGAGCTCAATGTTTAAGAAATGAACCTCTAACCAGGGACAGTTTACTATTAAGTGCCTATCCCTTATACTACTTACAACTTTATTTAAACACATAGCATGACAAATATCACTTTCTCACCAAGCTACCGATCAATTAGTCTAACACGCTTTGGGCTTAGAACCATTGAAGAAGATGCAAAGAGCACTCTTAATGAGAAGACGAGTTCTATCTTCCCTGTTTTAAAAAAATATTACATCTCACCTTCGGAGAAAAATGAACTTTTCTCCAGCTATAATCTTTTTCAAAAAATTCATTTCTATTTTGTCGGGCATTCTAGCCATATTGATCATAAGATTGAAGACCAACTCAAGCGGGAAAAAAGCTTAAAAGAAATTTTCTCAAGTAGAATTGATCCCCTAGACCCGCCAATATATATCCAAAAGTCCATTCAAGAGATCTACCAAGAAAGAAAATCTATTCTAAAGACGTTGAAAACAACAAATAATAGGCTCTTTTATGCTCAGACTGTTTTAGGGCTTACTACAGCTCTTTTAGCAGGATATATCACGTATAACGTAGCCAATGATTATAAAGATCATTGCCGTGCTACAACAAACGAGCCTGAGATGGCAGATTTTCATAAAGAACACTGCCCAAATGCTGATCCCCTAAACTATTTTTATAATCTTGCAACTAGCTTTTTAGCGTTGCCTGTTATTATTCTAATAGGTGCTGCTGTGCAGATCTATGATAATGAGATCATCTCAAAAGTTTACTTTTCGCCGGTCGACGAAGTTAAACAATCAGCTTCAACAATTATTCAAAAAGTATCGAAAATTAAAGATTATCTTTTAGAGTATTCTTTAGAGCCTAGCTTTACAAGACCCATTTTTGAGCGAGCATTGAACGAATAGGTTCAAAGGTTTTGCGGTGTATTTCACACGGCCCATGCTCTAAGAGTGCTTTTCTGTGTTTTGCTGTTCCATAGCCTTTATGGCTTTCAAAATCATACTCCGGCCATTTTATGTGGTTTTCTCTCATCATACGATCTCGAGTGACTTTTGCTAGAATTGAGGCTGCAGCAATTAGATGTGATAAGGTATCGCCTTTGATGATCTTTCTAGAAGGAATATCAACATTTAGCTGGATACCATCAACTAGTAGATAATCAGGTTTAAGTGGCATCTGGCTATATGCAAGCTGCATAGCTTTTATAGCAGCTTGCAATATGTTAATCTGATCAATGAGCTGAGCATCGACGATGCCGATGCCGTAGACGATATCTGGGTGATTGGTTAGAACTTCAAAGAGTTTTTCGCGTTTTTTTTCAGTTAGCTTCTTACTATCATTAACCCCTTCTATAAAGAGATGAGGAGGGATGTGACAACAACCTGCAACAACAGGGCCTGCTAGCGGTCCACGACCTGCCTCATCAATCCCGGCGAGGCACTTGAAGCCTTTATTAAGAAGTTCTGTCTCGTGTTTGAGCCACAGATCTGAGGTCATCTCATTTTAGCTTTTACTTTGGCCGCTTTTCCTTGAGTACCACGTAGGTAATAGAGCTTAGCTCTTCTAACTTTTCCTTTGCGAACAAGTTCGATCTGCGCAATCATAGGACTGTTTAATAGAAATACTCTTTCCATTCCTTCACTATAGGCAACACGGTGTATAGAAAAAGTCTCTGACACCCCTGTTCCTTTGCGAGCAATCACAGTACCAGTAAAGATCTGAACACGCTCTTTGGCGCCTTCGACAATACGTGTGTGCACTTTAACGGTGTCTCCAATTCTAAAGTCAGGGATATCACTTTTTAGTGCCGCTTGCTCTAGTTCTTGGATTATCGGATTCTTACTCATTGTTTCGTTCTCCTAATACTTAATTAAATCTGGTCTTTTTTGTTGTGTCTGCAAAAAAGCAACTTTTTGCCTCCACTCTTCTATTTTTTCATGGTGCCCAGAGAGTAGAACTTCTGGCACCTCTTTTCCTTCAAAACTCTGCGGACGTGTATAATGTGGACAATCTAGTCTTTTGTTTTCAAAAGAATCATTTGCACTAGATTGGTCATGCCCAAGTACTCCTGGTACAAAGCGGGCTACAACATCTATAAGCACGCATGCGGCTAAACATCCATTAGTCAGCACGTAGTCGCCAATACTTACTTCTAAATCAACCTCACTCTCAATAACGCGCTCATCCACACCTTCGTAGTGTCCACATAATAAAATAAGATGTTCCTCTTTAGAGAGCTCTTTAGCAAGCTTTTGGTCTAAAGGTTTGCCTTGAGGCGATAAGTAGACCACACGACTCTTTTTAGTCTTTTTATCTCGTACAGCCTTAGAGATGGGCTCTGCCATCATGACCATACCTGGACCTCCCCCATAGGGGCGATCATCGGCTTTCTTATGCTTATCTTGGCAATAGTCTCTAATATCTACACAATTAATTTCGAGGTGTCCATTTTTAATAGCTCGAGCAATCATGCTCTGACTAAGAGGTCCTTGAAAATAGTTTGGAAATAGACTTAAGAGATCAAATTTCATTATATAGTCTCGGGCCTATGCTGCAGCTGTTTGCTTTTCTAGCTTCTTAACAATCGAAGCTACTTTGTCAGTCATTTGTCCACCAACGCTTATCCAATACTTGAGTCTTTCAGTATTAATCTCAGCTTTTTTGCTATCTTCTTCAAAAGGATTGTACCATCCTAGTGATTCGATATATTTTCCGTCTCTTGGTGTGCGGCTATCTGTTACGATAATACGGTAAAAAGCA
>JAAZZY010000105.1 GCA_014239035.1 Chlamydiia bacterium | reverse complement strand
CTTGCTTGTTCTTGTTTTCTATAATATATCATATCTTTATTATATACTAATTTATTCTCTCCAATTTCCCTTTAATACTATAATTTTCTCCATACACGCTTGATTAAGCTCTTTTAACCTTTCATTATCTTTCTTTAATTCTTTGTTATATTCTTTTAATTCAAAGTTTTCTTCTTCTAATTTATCGCTATTTTTCCAATCTTTTTGTAACCCTTTATCTAATTTTTTAATTTCTTTAACAAAATTTTCAAAACCTTCTGTCCTACTTAAAATAAAATCCTCTTTATGAGAGGTCTTTAAAATATGGTCGACATACTTTCCCTTGGAGATTCCCTGGGCTCGAATCTCAATCACTTTTTTTCCGGGGACAATTTCAACGGGGAGATTGGCCAGATCATGAATGAGTGAGGTATAGAGCTCTTTGGCTCTCCACTGCCCGTAGTCTAAATCAGAGAGGCGATAGTGCCAGCAAAGAGAACTCTCTTTTGTCTCTAAAAAAGTGCCAGGGACCTCTTCTACAGCTTTGTTTAAAAGTTCAGAGACATACGGAGCCCAGCTAAGGTCGAACTCTCTAAGAGTTTGCCAGTCTTGATTGGGGAGCTTGTATTTGTAGCCATGTTCAGCTGAGAGATGAAGGGGTAGATGCCCTAGCCATACGCCAAGTGTTTTAGCATCGCGCCCGCTAACAATGTGAACTTCTGTATTTTTAAGAGTGGATAACTCGGTCAGTAGTATAAGGATCTTATCTGTAGGGGTCGCTTTCATCGGAAGAGAGGTAATCTCTCTTAGAGTTCCATCATAGTCTAGTATGATCTTGCGGTGTTTACTTTCTATGAAGGAGTCTAAAAGTTTTCTTCTCTTTTGTGAGCTCAAAGAATAGTTTTGATTAAGGGACTCATTTCTTTTAGCGACAACTTTAAGTTTATCCAAAAATTTTTTAGCCCATATGGGACTGTCTAGCGCTGCTATTGAATCTGCCATCTTATCAATTTTATTTTTTCTCTCAATAAGAGGCATATTAAGAGCTTTTTTTAAGTGATCTGCAACGCTTTCAATATCGAGAGGGTTAATGAGTGTAGCATGCGGCAAATGGTGAGAGACCCCAGCAAATTCACTTAATAGAAGTACCCCTGCAAAAGGAGAGCGAGAAGCGCAATAGACAAACTCCTGAGCCACTAAATTCATTCCATCTCTTAAAGAAGCAACAACACACACATCAGCGAGGCAATATAGAGCGATAAGCTCATCCATTGGGAGATTGCGATAGATATACTGAACAGGAATAAACCCAGGCTTTGAATACTTCCCGTTTATTCGGCTAATAGCCTTTTCAATTTCTGAGCGATGTCTTTGATATTCAAGACTGTCGTGTCTGCTTGGAACAATAATTTGTAGTAGAACTACTTTCCCAATAAACTCAGGGTTTTTTTCTAAGAAGCGCTCAAATGCCTGAAGCTTTAATGAGATGCCCTTAGTATAGTCTAGACGCTCTACCCCTAAAATAACCTGGTGGTTTTTATATCGCTGTTTAATCTCTTGAATATACTCTATATAGTTTTCATCTGAGAGGACATTATCAAAAGAGGTGATGTCCATGCCGATAGGGTTTACTCCCACTCCCACTCTTCTTCCATGATAGGTGACCCCATCAGCATTGGAGTCGCTGCCCAAAATGCGCAGGCATGCCAAGCGAAAGTGCCTTGCATAATCAGAGGTGTGAAAACTAATATAGTCAGAGCCTAAAACTCCTCTTAATAAAGACTCTCTTTTGGGAAACATTCGATAGATCTCAGAGGAGGGGAACGGAATATGTAAAAAGAAGCCAATCTTTAAATCAGGGCGCTTTTGACGTAACAGAGCAGGCAAAAGCATGAGGTGAAAGTCATGGACCCAAACAGTAGCATTCTTGTCGGCTTGCTTTAAAATTTCATCAGCAAAAAGCTGGTTTACTTCTTCATAAAACTTCCAAGAATCACAGCTGTGGGTGATATGGTCTGTAAAATAATGAAAAAGTGGCCATAAAATAGAGTTGCAAAAAGTATGATAGAAGTGCTCTTCTTGCTCGCGATTAATAAAAATAGGGACTAACTTCCGCTTTTTAAGCTCTTTTTTTATGCTCTCTTCTTGGCTTTGCAGAAAAGAAGCACCAGCCCAACCTATCCAAGTAAAGTCTATTTGCTTCTTAACACCCGTCAATGCAGAAGCAAGCCCACCTGTTGATGGCTTGACTTCCCAGTGATCCTCTTTATTGAAAATCGAAATGGGAAGTCTGTTGCTGACAACAATCAGGGATGACTTTTGATTTTGCATATTGCCTCTATAGATCTCTTCCTTTGCTCGATATCAAGCTCTTATATTTTGCGCAAGGCTCTACTTTGAAAAAAGCTTCTATCTGCTTAGATAGGTCATTGAAATATAATAAATAATAGATTATAATCCTTGATTATATAATATAATCTTCTTTAGTTAGTAAATTATGGACTTAAGTGATAAAGAACTCGAATTTCCGTGTCAGTACCCCATTAAGGTGATTGGCAAATCAAATGATCAGTTTAGAAAAAATATTTTACAGATCATCCACTCCCACTTCAAAAAACGCCTCTCTGATGATCTTGTGAGCTTTAAACACAGCAAAAACAACAAATATCTCTCCATTACCATCGATTTTGAGGCTGAGAGTAGAGAACATGTCGATAGTATCTACAAAGATCTTAAGGCCTGCCAAGAAGTTGTCTGTTTAATGTAAAAACCAAATTTTAAAAGCTATTGAGTATTGATTGATAGCCTTAATTCTAGTAAAATGGATATTTAACTTCTTTGGGCTTATTTATGAGACATTTGTATTCTATAGACGCTGATTCTAAGGGTGCATCCCTGCGCAAATTCATAAAGAATAAATATACAGAATACACCACAAGGCAAATAGAGTCCCTAATTGCTCAAAATGGATGCAGGCTCAATCAAAAGATTGAACGCTTTGGATCTACTAAGCTGCATTTTGGAGACTCTGTTGAAATCTTTCCAAGCTTTTTAGAAGACAAAAAGAAACAAGAGATTCCCATTCTATATCAAGATGAATTTCTTTTAGTGATCAATAAGCCAGTAGGGGTAACCTCTGCTCAAAAAGAACTCGAGAAGCTTCTTAATCTAAAAGTGCTTCTTGTGCACAGGTTAGATAAACTCACATCAGGTCTACTCATTTTAGCTAAAACAAAAGAAGCTCAAGCAGGGCTTGAGAAACTGTTTTTTAATAAAGAAATTGAAAAGCATTACTTAGCAATTGTTCATGGGCAACTCATAAAACCTCGAGGTGTCATTGATAAGCCTCTTAGCTTAAAAAAACGCTACGATGGTGGAGTGCTCTACAAAACTTCGCAATATGGAAAGTCTGCAGTAACTTCTTGGGAAAAAGTAACTGGAACAAAAAATGAAACACTATTACTTTTGAAGCCAAAGACTGGAAGAACCCATCAAATTAGGGTCCATCTTGATTCAATTGGTAGGCCAATCATGGGTGATCCTCAATATGGAACTAAGATTACATCAACACTGCATGTGCCCAGGTTGATGCTGCACGCAAGAAAAATCTCTTTTAATCATCCTCTTTTGAATAAAAAGATTGAAATCATTGCGCCAATTCCAATAATAATTAGGCAAACAATTTCAAAGCTCTTTAAGAAACAAAAAAAATGCGCATTTTAATAGTCCGCTTGAGTTCTCTAGGAGATATCGTTATGAGTATGGCGACTCTTCAGTACATTAAAGATGCTCTTCCTCACGCTAAAATAGAATGGCTAGTAGATAACAGCTTCAAAGAGATTTTGGCCCACAATAAGTATCTGTGTGCTATTCACAGCCTTTCTCTTCGCGATAACGGAAAAAATTTACTTAAGTCAGGCTATGATATTATCAAACTCAAAAAGAAACTGGGTAAATATGATTTTGTTATCGACATGCAAGGTTTGATGAAATCAGCAATAGTTTCTAGGTCGCTTGGAAAAAATGTAATTGGTTTTGATAAGGAGAGCTCCAAAGAAGGGCTTTCTTCTCTTTTTTATAACTACAAAGCAAATGTGTCCTATAGCAGTCATATCTTAAAAAGGAACTTTGAGCTGATTAAGAGGGGGCTGGGCTTAGAGATTTCAAATGAGCAAATTAGCCAAAAAGAACCCTACTTATTTTATCAGCCACCTACAGAAGATTTTAGTTCATTCTTATCGACAGATAAAACAAATATTCTAACCGTCATAGGAGGCTCTTGGAGCTCCAAAATATATCCAAAAGAATCTTTAAAAGATGTCATCGACCATTTGAGACAAAATTCATTAATCTTATGGAGCAGCCCAGAAGAGTATGAAAGAGCAAAATGGATTGCTTCTCAAACACCTCATGCACGCGTTCTGCCGAAGATGAGCCTAAATGATGTCAAAGCTCTGATAGCTCAATGTGATGTAGTTTTAGGTAATGACACAGGGCCTTGCCATATGGCATGGGCTCTCAACAAACCTTCTGTAACGATATTAGGTTGCACATCTATTACACGTATTCCAGTAAACCCCAGAAATTTAGCGGTTACTTCAAACACTTGCGTCAACCCCTCAAAAATCAACAAAAGCGATCTCTCTATTCAAGAGATTCATCCATATGATGTCGTAGAGACTGTTAGTAAATTACTTTGAAAACTCTTCGATCCATCCACCGCCAAAAACATAGTCGCTTGTGTAAAAAACAGCAGCTTGTCCTGGAGTAACAGCATTTTGTGGCTCATCTAAGATAACTTTGGCTCGCCCATCATCTAAAGCGATAACCACTCCAGGCACCTCTTTTGATCGAGCTCTAATCTTGATGAGCAAGGAGTAGGGTTTATTTGTCTCGGGCACAAGGTAGACCCAAGTAGGCTTTTTGATATAAAACTCTTGGCTAAGAGTAGACTCAGTATCTCCTAAAACGATTTCATTTTTTTGTGCATCTATTGCTGTGACATAAAGAGGACGTCCAA
>JAAZZY010000104.1 GCA_014239035.1 Chlamydiia bacterium | reverse complement strand
CCAATTAAAGTGGTACGCGAGCTGGGTTCAGAACGTCGTGAGACAGTTCGGTCCCTATCTGCTATGGGCGTGTGGAAAATTGAGAGGAGCTGCTTCTAGTACGAGAGGACCGAAGTGGACAAACCAATGGTGTTCCGGTTGTTCTGCCAAGGGCATAGCCGGGTAGCTAAGTTTGGAAAGGATAAGCGTTGAAAGCATCTAAACGCCAAGCCTCCCTCAAGATAAGATACCCCAATGAGACCACACGAAGATTACGTGTTTGATAGGTTGGGTGTGTAAGCACAGTAATGTGTTAAGCTGACCAATACTAATAGGTCCATTGACTTAATATTTTTTCTTTGTTGTCTTTGATAAGACTGTAAAGATTAGTTCTCAAGCATCTCCTAATACGTTAAAAAACGTATAAAGCTATAAGTAGATTTATACTTGGTGATAATAGAGTAAGAGGTACACCTGATCCCATCCCGAACTCAGAAGTTAAGCCTTGCATCGCCGATGGTACTGCACACAAGAGTGTGGAAGAGTAGGTCGTTGCCAAGTTTTTGTTTCAGACCCTAGTTTAACTAGGGTCTTTTTTTTGTCTTATTTATTTCTAGTAAAAAAAACCCCTCTTAGGATTTTCTTCCTAAGAGGGTTTTTTATATATAAGCTATATCGTTACACTTTAAGCATTGTACCAACAAGTACTGTAGCACTTTTTCCATTATAGGAAATTTGCATTAGTTCCTTTTCGCTCTTTTGTCCCAGTTGATTCTTAACATAAACATGATTTGCTTCTTTAAGCTGATCTATAAATGCTTTTAAAGACCCTAATTGATTGCCTATTGCTACCTTAGTTTTCTCAAATGTCGGAACGATAAGCATGTTTAGGGAAAGTACTTCTAGGTTATTACTTAAAAGCTCTAGCTCTTCAGAGAACTCTTTGCGATCCTTAAGATATAGGTTAGGGTTGTTAGGTCCTTTTAAATACTTTTTAATTTCTTTGCTTCGACTCTCTAATTGAGACGACACTGTTTTCATCTCTACTGTGAATTCACTTAAACGCACACTTGATTCTTCAATCGCTTGCATCAAATCATTAATACTATTTATTGAGTTTGTATAATTGTTAACATAAGCTGTAGTCTCAAGAGATTTTCTAAAGGCACTTGATTCACTATCTATTTCTGCAAAAACTATGTCTGTCGATGACTCAATTTTTAATAGGAGCTTTATACTCTCATCAAGTTGACGATTTAGCTTTGTCATCAAGTTAATATAGCTGTTGATACCCTTAAGGGATGCCTTGTAGCTTGTAATTAAATCAAGATTGCCCCCACTCATTCTCCTAGCAGCTTTCAGACTTTGAAAAAACTTTGCTTTAACTCCTTCATTGAGAGGTAAGCTATGTTTTAGATCTTTTTCGAGGCGAGTGGTGTTTGTAGAGGCCCTAGAGGCACTATTTTGGATACTGATTAATCTTTGTTCAATGGCTCTTAACTGATCGTTAACTTGTTGTTCCAAAACTGTGATGTTAGCAACATCAGATGAACTAAATTGAGTATGCGCAAGGGGGGCCTCTTCTTTAATAACCACCTCTTCTCGAGTCGGCATAGCTTCTGTATTCAGAAAAGAATCTAAAAGACCCTTGTACTCTAAAGTAGTGGATTCTCCTAAAGAGTTAGGAGCGTCTGTCGAGGGAGTAAGAATAGGTCTTATCGTTAGTGATGATGGTTCTACCATGAATATTCTCCTTATTAAATAATAATTAGTAATAAATATATTTCATGAATAAGAATATAAGTTTTATTTATAAAAAGTCGAATATTTTTTAATTAAAATTATTTTTATTATTTATGATAAAATTCACTGCTTCGATAGTATTTTTTTCGTTTTCTTGAGCCGAATTAACAAACGTCTATTAAAGATCTTGTAAGTTCATTTGTTCCCTAGGTTAGGCAAGAAGGGATTATTAGCAATGGAAAATTTTAGAAGTTGATTCTCAATGATTCTTCTTGAAAAATATTGTAGCCCTCTAGTGTAGACTCCATTAGATCTTTTTCAATGGATGAAAAATATTGGTTATAATGCTTTTTTTGATGGATTTTATGCGAGAATGGGTACTTGTGTAATTTCTCAAGGTCTATTAAATAGGGTTTGTTATCCTTAATAATAAAGTTATTTAGGCAGATGTTATAATGCATAATTTTTGACAGGCTAAGCTTTTCGAGCATTTTTAGCAGGTTTGAAGAAGCCTCTGGCCAACTTTCTTTGAAGGGCGATGAGTCTTGGAAGTACTCATCTCCCTTGTCACCGGAGATGTAGCTGCTCAGAAGGTAGCTCGAAAAACAAAACGGGCCAATACGTTTTTCAATCATCAAAACAGGCTTTGAAGCATTTATATTTAGCTTTGAGAGCATATGACCATAGTACCAAGCTCGAAGTGCGTTAGAAGATTTAAAGGGCAATTGCAATAGATAGGCCCATAGATTATCTGGCTGAAATTTTCGAGCCACATAATGTAAACCATTAATGGTAACAACAGCGACTTTCGTGTTTTTATAGTGGCTTGAGAATAAATATGAAGTGCCTTCGAAAAGACGCTCTGGTTCCTTATAGTATATAGAAAACTCTTCTCTGTAAAAGCTCTTTGAGCTGATCATTGTTCGAAAGTTATCTTTTTGATAAACGAAATTTGGATTTTTTTTGAAAGAGCGAGCGCTTAGATAAAAATCTGACGGAAAGAGTTCACCGAAAACTAAATAAACCGCACAGCCACATACCATCAAGGTTATGACCCAAAAATCAAGCGAATATATGCGGTGAGCTTTCATTACAATTCTTCAAACTCTTTTTCAGAAGAAGTGTAACCATATAGTTGGTTATGAGTCATTAAAAAAGTTTCTATGAAATCTTGTGGGACTCGACTTTTTTCTATGAGTTTAGAGTAATGTTTTTTGTGAAATTTAGATTTAAATATTCGGTTATTAAATGCATATGAATGCATTTCATCTAGATCGATAATAGCCAGAGTCTCTCCTTTAATGATAATATTTCTACCTACAAGATCACGATGAAGCCACTTCAATTTATAAAAGACATTCAAAATTTCTACGATCTGTTTGCTTACCTTCTTCTGGATGATTTCACCTGACTGCAGGAGCTTTTCATCGAGGGTTTTACCTTCAATATATTCAGAGATGAGATACGTCTGACGCCAAAGAGGTCCCCAGCGCTTTTCAATAATCGCAATAGGCTTTGCTGTTTCAATGCCATTTTTCTTTAGTTCGTGCTGATAATACCAGGCGCGGTAGGCCTTTGAAGTTCTGAAAGGGCATTTTGTGATCCAGTCGTAGATCCCACTATAGTTATATCGTTTAAGAATTATAGATGTTGAATCAATGGTAAGTTTTGCGATGGTTCTCTTCTCATTGTCTTTAATAATATGCTTGGGTTCTAGGAGGTACTGATCGGGGTTGTCTATGATTTCGAGAAGCTTTGGGGAGGTCAATGTTTTGTCAAAAAGAGTAAACCTAGAGAAGCTTTGCTTATAGCAAAATCTGTCTTTGTTGCTTATAAATGGTCTTTTAGGGAGAAAAAAATCATTTGGGAAAGCAATGAAATAAACAGATAAGGCGAGTAAATATGTAACTAAAAACCAGGTGAGCTTTCTCATTAATAACTTTATCTTATCGCGCTGGCACTCTATATGTGACTCTTTTATCAGAGGAGTAGTCTTGCATTTGCTCAGCTTTTATTTGTTCAAAGTACGCACTAGGGTATTCCAATTGAGATGGCATTGCAACAGATTCTTCACATCCTTCACATACTCTTGCCTGAGCTTGTCTAGCAATGTTTTGGGAGCTGCTTGGATCAAAGTCCAAAAATTCTTGTTCATAGTCAGAGGCAAAGCAATAAGAAGGGAACACTACAACGGTAAAAATAAAGAGTTTAAAATACTGACCTAGAGTTTTGGGTTCTGCGAATGCCATGGAAATACCTCTTCGAAATAGCTGCAAAATTGAAATATAACAGAATCATCATTTTCAGGGCCAATAACTTGTAGCCCTACAGGTAGGCCTGTCCCTGTGAAGCCACAAGGTAGTGATGCTGCTGGTTGACCCGAAAAGTTAAATGGAAATAAAAATGATGCAAAAAAGACAAATGGATCGGAATGAATTTTAGTGATGCAGTCGGGATAGTCTTCGATAGAAAAAGAAGGTGAAGCAGACGTAGGAGTAATGATTAGCGGGTAGGTGTTCATAAACTGAGTCATTTTTTGACGGAATTCCGTCCTAAAGGCTTCAGCCTTTTGAAAATCGGCACTTGTTATTGCTGAAGCTTCTTCAAGAAGGTGTGAAATAGATGAACCTAAAATTGGTTTTACAAAAATTGGGATCTCTTTTCCCAAAGCCTCAAACTTTGCTAAGATGAAACTCTTCAAGTCATTAATATGTTCGCTTATGTTTACAGGGAGCTTAACTTCTTCTACTTCAAACCCTAACTTTTGTAGCTCAATAAGCTTTTTCTCAATAATAGAGATGATCTCATTATTTTTTATACCCATACCTAAATCTGGGCTCCAGCCAATTTTTATGGGTTTTAACTTTTTCTCTAGGAGTTTTGTAAAACAAATCTCTTGTTTTTGATCTGGGTCTAAATCGGAATGCTTGCAAATAACATCTAAAATTATTGCGGCATCTTTGACAGTGTGAGTAATAGGCCCTATGCGGTGAAGAGGCTTAAACAATATTTCCTCCTTCTGAGTAAAGGGGACTCTTCCAAAGGAAGGCATATATCCAAATAGCGAACAGAAACTACTTGGCAAGCGAATGGATCCGGCAGAGTCATTTGCAATGGCCATGCTGGCCATTCCAGCAGAAACGCTTGCAGCGGCTCCGCCGCTTGATCCCCCAGCAGAGTGAGTGGGCCTCCAGGGATTCGAGGTTGGTTTCATGAGTTTGTTTTCAGTAATATACCCAGATCCAAATTCAGGGACATTGGTTTTTCCTAAGAATACGGATTTGGCATCTTTGAGCCGGCTTATTGAAAGAGAATCTTTATCGGCTTTTTGCAAGATGCAAGCAAGTGATCCATTGGTTGTCACAGTATCTTCAATATCAAAAAGTAGATCTTTAACAGATATGGGGATACCTAAGAGAGGC
>JAAZZY010000103.1 GCA_014239035.1 Chlamydiia bacterium | reverse complement strand
AGTTAAACCATATTTCTCGCCAAAAAATTGTTTGATCTCAGTTTTTTTCTGAGCTTCTTGGTAGGTCAGCTCATAAGTTGTTAAAGCTGGGTTCTCACGAATTTTCTCATTAATGAGATCTTCAATTTCTATGAGTTTCTCAGGGGTTAAAGCTTTGTGGTGAGAAAAGTCAAAACGTAATCTTTTTTCACCCACAAGCGATCCAGCTTGCCTAATATGCTCACCCAATACCTTTTGAAGGGCCCAGTGAAGGAGGTGCGTGGCACTGTGATTGGCCTCAATTTTTTTGCGGCGATTTTCATTGAGATCTGCAGTTAGAGTATCTCCAACTTTAATTTCGCCGCTGCTCATTTTACCATGCTGAACTATTAGATCATTGAATGGAGACTGTGTATCGTAGACATCAAAAAGAACATCACCAGTATGCAGAGTTCCGCTATCTCCAACTTGTCCACCTTTTTCAGGATAAAAAACAGTTTTATCTAAGACAATGGACCCTTTTTGATCTGTTGAGATTTGATCTACCCATTGATCGTTATAAATAATACCTAAGACTTTAGCTTGAATATGAACTTTATCAAATCCACAGAATTTAGACGGAGCTTTTTCTTTTAGAAATTCACTATAGAAATCATCTGAGACTTCTTGAAGTGCTGTTTTATGAGTTTTTTTAGAGAGCTCTTTAGCCTGCTTCTCAAGTTCTGTAAAACGTGAGATATCTACTGTAAGATGATTGTCCTTGGCCATGAGTTTAATTTCATCAACAGGAAGACCATAGGTGTCTTTAAGTAAAAAAGCATCATCACCAGAAATTAGTTTAGACTTATCGTCTTTTGATTTTTTGATGACTTGATTTAAAAGATTCCCTCCTTTTTTGAGGGTCCTTATAAAAGCTTCTTCCTCTAAAGTTAAAATCTCTGCAATTTTATCTTCTGACTTTTTGAGCTCTGGAAAATCTTCACCCATTAAATGAACAAGCTCTGGAAGAACCTTTGCCATAAACGGTTTTTGTGATCCTAACATCCTTGCATAACGAACGGCTCGGCGAAGCACTTTACGAAGGACATACCCCCGCTCAATGTTACTTGGTTGCGCACCATCTGCGATTGCAAAAGATAGACATCTTAAGTGATCGGCAATAACATTAAAGGCTGCCTTGTGCTCTTTATTTTGATCTTCATATTTAAGCTTAAATTGATCTTCACATTTTGAAATGAGGGCTCTCAATAGATCTCCTTCAAATACAGTATCGACTCCCATTTTCAAGCTGACAATTCTCTCAAGGCCCATTCCAGTGTCAACAGAGGGTTTTGGAAGGGGCCTAAGCGTCCCATCTCTTTCTTTGTTATACTGCATAAAGACAAGATTCCAAAATTCAAAGAAACGCTCACCTAGTGCATCTTCTGATGGATCTTTTGCATTTCCAAATTCTGCTCCCCTATCATAGAGAAGCTCAGCGCATGGTCCACAAGGTCCAACATCACCCATCTGCCAAAAGTTGTCTGCTGCTCCAAGACGTGCAATTCTTGAAGTCGGGACATGTTTTTTCCAAAGCTCATAAGATTCTTCATCATCTTCATATACGCTTACCCAGATCTTATCTAAATTGAGCTCTAAAACTTTTTGTACGACTTCCCACGCAAAGCTAATAGCTTCTTCTTTAAAATAATCTCCAAAAGAGAAGTTTCCGAGCATCTCAAAAAAAGTAAGGTGCCTTGTCGTATGCCCAACATTTTCTAGATCATTGTGCTTTCCACCCACTCTTATACATTTTTGAGAAGTCACAGCTCTATTAGTCGGCGGCTCTTCCTTACCTAAAAAATAACTTTTAAATTGGTTCATCCCAGCGTTACAGAAAAGAAGTGTGGGATCATTGTGGGGCACTACAGAAGATGAGGGTAAATGACGATGCTGTGCTTCTACAAAATATTTGATAAAATTGCGGCGAATCTGTGTTGAAAGCATAAATATAAAATAATTTAATAAATAGAATACACGAGGATACCAAATTTGCTATTTTGGTGAAAGAAGATCACATACTAGGAAATATTTACCTATACTTGCCCTACTCTTTAGCTTAGCTTTGAGTAATGTCTTTAGGGGAAAACATCCCAGAGATATTGCCCTGCCCAAAATCAATCTCTTTTGAGAAGTCTAGGATCACCCCACCGCTTTTCTCAAATTTTAAGGGTTTGGGGCTTTTGAGAAGAGAAGAGGCAAAAACTGACAACGTGGGAGCATGTCCGACAATTAGAACATTCGTAAGACCCTTTTGATCTATATGCTTAAGAACCGTAAAAGAATCAAAGACATTGCCAAGGGCTGGCTCTTTGAATAAATTTGCCTGTGGGTATTCTTGTCCTATGATCTGAGCTGATTGCTCAGCCCGTAGAAATGGCGAATATAAGATCCCATCAATTTTAAAGGCATGCTTATGCATAAAATGAGCAATTTCCAGCTGAACATGCTCTCCTTCAGTTGTTAGGGGCCGACTCATGTCATTACCTTTAAAGTGATCATCAGCAATTGCGTGCCGCATAAGTATGAGTTTTTTCATAATAAGCCTCTCTACTTTTCCTATTAGAATATAACGCTCTTATTATACAAAATCAATTTTCCCTTTTCTTCTTTAAATAAACCTTTTATTATGCTTAATCGAATTGTTAAAACAGGAAAGTACATGGACACCGAAGATAAGCAGACCCTACAAAAAGTCGCAGACACCATTAGAATTTTATCAATGGATGCTGTTCAAAAAGCAAATTCTGGCCACCCAGGGCTTCCTCTTGGCTGCGCTGAGATTGGTGCTTTCTTATGGGGAGAGGCCTTGCGCTATAACCCCAGTGATTCTAATTGGTTAAACCGCGATCGATTTGTTTTATCTGCGGGCCACGGCTGCATGCTTCAATACTCCCTTCTACATCTATCAGGCTACAAACTCACACTCGATGACATCAAAAACTTCCGCCAATGGGGCTCTAAGACACCTGGGCATCCCGAATTTCCACATACTGATGGAATTGAAGTCACAACAGGCCCTCTTGGTCAGGGTGTTGGAAATGCTGTGGGAATGGCACTAGGACTTAAAATTCTGGGTAAAAAATTCAACACAAACAAACATAAGATTTTTGACAGTAAGGTTTTTTGCCTTGCTGGAGATGGCTGCATTATGGAGGGAATCTCATCTGAAGCCTCTAGCTTTGCTGGACACTTAAATTTAAATAATCTCATTCTTTTATATGACTCCAACCAAATATGTTTGGATGGCCCCTTAAATGAATGCTGCTCTGAAGAGACTAAGCTACGTTATAAATCATACGGCTTTGAAGTTTTTGAAATTGACGGGTATGACTTTGATGCGATGAAGAAAGTTTTAGATGAACTTCGCTCTGACCAAAGCAAGCCTGCTCTTGTAATTTTACATACAGTGATTGGAAAGGGATCTCCTCATAAAGCTGGTTCACACAAAGCACACGGCTCCCCTCTTGGTCCTGATGAAGTAAAAGCGACCAAAGAAGCTTTGGGACTTCCTTTAGAAGAATTTTACATTCCTCAAGCAGTTGTTTCATTCTTTGAACAAAAGCGTGTAAAACTTAAAGAGGCTCAACAAAAATGGCAGCAAAAATTTGATGAGTGGGCCAAAGAGAATCCCAAGTTCTATCAAGAGTTTGAATTGATGGCTAATAAGCGTCTCCCAGATGGCATAGAGGCTCAGTTAAAATCACTCGAAGTTGAAGATCCTATTGCTGGGCGCAGCGCCTCTCAAGAAGTGATTCATATGCTTTCTAAAGAGCTTCCTTTTTTATATGGAGGATCTGCAGATCTATCAGGATCAGATAAAACAATGATGAATGAGTTTCCTATTATCACTCCAAAGGATTTCTCTGGTCGCAACCTCAAGTTTGGCGTAAGAGAATTTGGAATGGCAACGATCTGTGCAGGCCTGTATCGCACGCAGATGATCACTCCATTTTGCGGAACTTTTTTAACATTCTCAGATTACATGAGAAATGCGATTCGCCTCGCTTCACTATCTAAGTATCAGGTAATTTATCAATTTACTCATGATTCAATCTTTTTAGGGGAAGATGGCCCGACGCATCAGCCTGTTGAACACTACGCTTCACTGCGCACCATTCCTAACCTTCATTTCTTTAGACCAGCAGATACAAACGAAACTAAAATGTGTTGGCTTGCAGCTCTAAAATATGAGGGACCATCAGCTATTATTTTAACGCGCCAAAAGCTCTCCAACCTCCCTCATACAGATGTACCTTATGAAGAAGGTGTGGGCAAGGGAGCATACATCATTGTTAAAGAAGAAGGCGGCAAGCCTGATTTTACTCTTTTTGCAACAGGCTCAGAAGTAGCCTTGGCAGTCGATGTAGCAAAACAAATGAGCAAACTAGGTAAAAAAGCACGTGTTGTTTCAATGCCCTGCTGGGAGATCTTTGAAGATCAAGATGATGATTACAAAGAGAGTATTATTGGCGGAGACCTCGGAAAAAGAGTTTCTGTTGAAGCAGGAGTTGATCAAGGCTGGCATAAATACATTGGTTTAGATGGCATTGCCATTTGCATGGAATCTTTTGGAGCATCAGCTCCAGCATCTGTTTTGAAAACAGAGTTTGGATTTACATCTGATTCAATATTAGAGCGTATCTTAAATGGATAGCTTGATGCTTGATGCGCTGAGGTGTAAAAAGACACCTCGGCCACCGATCTGGCTTATGAGACAAGCCGGCCGCTACATGAAAGAGTATCGCGACCTCAAAGAAAAATATTCCTTTTTAGAGCTGTGCGCTAACCCTGATCTTGCCACGCAAATTACCCTTTTGCCCATTAAGAAATTTGGTTTTGATGCAGCTATTATGTTTGCAGATATTCTTTTGATTTTGCAGACCTTAGATTTTAAAATCGGTTTTGGAAAGGGAGCAGGACCATTAATAGATACAAAAGAGCATTTAAAACATGTCGATCAGATTCCCTTACTAGATGTTCAAGAAGTGCTCTCCTATATTCCCAAAACCATTCAAAATTTAAAAAAAGAACTTAATGATAATGCAAGATCTCTATTGGGAGGCGATCTTGAGATTGATTATAATCGTAATGAAGGAAACCTTAAGCTAGTTAATCAAGTAAAAGAATTTGCAACTATTTCTCAGATGAT
>JAAZZY010000102.1 GCA_014239035.1 Chlamydiia bacterium | reverse complement strand
AAAAAGCTCGAAGGTCTACTTTTAATATTTTCATTTATAGGGTCTCTAAAAACTTAGCTTCTAAAAATGACTTTATCTGGCTTTGAAGATCTTCACTGCTTTCATTTTCAGAATTAGGATCTAGGATCTCTTTGGGCATTCTTTCTTTGATAGCAGCATACTCTGTAGAAAAGTTTTCTAGTATGCTTTTCTTAACCACTTTTTCCTCTAGGTGTTTAAAAAGATGCTCAACAAGAGGGTTTTCATTTTTTTGGGCATCTTGCACTAGAGTGCTTTTATCTATTAGTTTTTCGATGAATATCTTCTTATCAGATATTTCCTCTAACCAGCAGTAGATAGCATTTGCCCAGTGCTCTGTGTTTTCACTTATTGTTTTCTTGAGCTGATTCTCGCCCATAAAGAAAAATCTTACGATTAAGATCTCTACATCCTTTCCATCTATGCACTTTTTAACCCCACTTATGATTGCTTGTCTCATTTCGCTTTCATTAGTAATAGAGCTCATTTCTATGTTTATCTTTTCCCATTGAAGGCAACTCAGCCTTTTAAAGGCTATTTTTTTCACCTCTTTTTCATCTACAGAGATCACATAACATCCCTTCATCCCTGTTTCTTTGATGTGCCTTCCTTGTAGTGTGCCACTATAGACAATTGCTGGGTTTTCCGAGAGAATTTGGTTTTGATGAAGATGTCCTAGAGCCCAATAGTCGTACCCTTTCGCATGAAGTAGTTTTCCATCATAAGGAGCGTAGGGTAGCTCTCCATTTCTTTTGTCCCCACTTGTATGAAGTAGGCCAATATTGAAATAACCAGGAAGTGCTTTTGGATAGCCCGCAGCTAAGTCTTCTTCTATATGATAATGACTGTAGCTCTGTCCATGAATAGCAAGCTTAAGATCATCTAAAAGCATTGTCTGAGGTTTGAAGCTATCGAAAATGTGAAAATCCTCCGGATAAGGTAATGATTTAATGAGCCTATTTTCAGAATCGTGATTTCCACGAATGTAATAGGTTGGGCATTTTAGTCTTTTTATCTGCTGAATAAAAAAAAGACCCACGCCATAGTCTTTCCAGTTACTGTCAAATAGATCTCCTGCAAGCAACATAAAATCTACATCTTCGTCTATGGCTAAATCAATCAGAGAGGTGAAGGCTCTCTGCTGCAACTTAGAGAGGCAAACCCTCTCTTGTGCATAAAAACTTCTTAGTGCAACGACTCTACTATCTAGGTGGATATCTGCAGCATGAATAAATTTCATATTAATTTTTCTGTTTTCATGTTATCTAGAGATATTAATTTTTGATGACTTGAGAGTCAATATCTTTAAAGTAGAGGATCTTTATGCAGTTTGATGAAACTACTCAAAAAAATTTAGACGCATGGTTAAATGGTGACTATGACCAGGACTCAAAAGACGAAATAAATCGGATGCTTAAAAAGAATCCTCAACAGATCATTGATGCTTTTTATACTCGAGTAGCTTTTGGAACAGGTGGGTTAAGAGGGGTAATGGGCCCCGGAACCAATCGAATGAACCAGTATACAATTGCTGCGGCTACCCAAGGCCTTGCAAACTATATCAATCAAAAGCCTTCAAAAGAGCCCCACAGTGTTTTAATTGGACATGATTCTCGCAACAACTCTCCCTTTTTTAGCGAAGTTGCCGCAAGAGTTTTTGCTGGGAATAATATTCGCGTCTATATTTACAAAGAAATGCGTCCTGTCCCCATGGTTTCGTTTGGCGCAAGACACCAGAAGTGTACTTCAGCTGTTATGGTCACAGCCTCCCATAATCCTCCTGAATATAATGGTTACAAGGTTTATTGGGATGACGGCGCTCAAGTTTTACCTCCACATGATGAAGCCATTATCAAAGAAGTGAACAATATAACTGATCTCAAGCAGATTAAATCTTTGCCTGACATGAACTCAGATCTCATTCATTGGATAGACGATAACTTGGATCATGTCTATTTAGATACAGTGCGAGCTCTTCAACGCTTTCCAGAAGACAACAAGCTTAAAGGCGAGAGACTGAAAGTTGTCTATACTGCTCTTCATGGATGTGGAATTACCATGGTCCCTAAAATTCTAAAAGATTGGGGCTTTTCATCTGTTAGCCTTGTTGAGAAACAAGCTATTCCAAATGGCGACTTTCCTACGGTTGAAAAACCCAACCCTGAGGAAGAGAAAGCAATGAAGATGGGAATGCAGCAGCTATTAAATGAGGAAGCTGACATTCTTTTGGGAACAGATCCAGACTGCGATAGAATTGGAGTAGCTATTCTCCACGAATGTAAAGCTGCTTTACTTTCAGGAAATGAAATGGCGTGCATTTGTATCCACCATTTATGTGAAGCTATGCAATCACAAGGGACAATGCCTCAAAATGCCGCTTTTGTTAAAACAATTGTCACCTCAGAACTATTCAAAGCGATTGCTGAGTTCTACCAGAAACCCTGCTTTAATGTGCTTACGGGCTTTAAGTATATCGGACAGCTTATTTATCAATGGAAACAGCAAAAGCCGGCTACATATGAGTACATCTTCGGGGGAGAAGAGTCTTATGGTTACCTCTTGGGAACTCATTCAAGGGATAAAGATGCCATTATTATGAGTGCTCTAATTTGTGAGGTTGCCCTCCAAGCTAAGCTCCATGAAAAAACTCTCTTAGATGTATTGCACGAGATTTACAAGAAGCATGGGATTTTCAGAGAAAAGCTGGTCTCCATTGTTTATCCTGACAGCAAAGAAACGAAGGATAAGATCAAGAAGATGATGGAAAATCTTAGAAAAAACCCGCCCCGCTCTTTTGCAGGAAAAGCCGTAAAAATCTTAGAGGACTATGACAGCTCTAAAAGAATAGATCTAATCTCAGGTAAAGAAGAACCTATTACCCTTCCTCAATCTAATGTTTTATTATTCTGGCTTGAAGATGATAGTAAACTAGTTATACGCCCTTCAGGTACAGAGCCTAAAGTTAAAATATACTGCGGTGTTGTGGATAAGGATGAGAAGGATATCAATATGGGAATCGTAGCAATGGACGCTAAAATAGAGCAGCTAACTCAAGATCTAAAAAAACTCCTTTCTTAATTGTTCTACATGGAACATTAACGAGGAACGAGTACTTTCTCTTCATCGAGATCATCAATTTCATCCCGACACCTTAAAACCTCTGAGTGAAACTGCACGAGCTTTAGAGAGAAAATATCAGGGCTCATTTTTGTGAAATCATACTTTCTAGCTATGACTACCTGCTGACTTCGGGTATCAATTTGAAAGTTCTGCGCTTTAAAGTACTCTTTTTGTCGAAGAACGAGCTCTTTCAAATGAGGCTTATTTTGACAAATTGTCGTCATGATGCTCATTTCACGACCTCTATTTGAAAGCTCGATATAGCAGTTAACGCTTTTTAGAGTAATATTTAGGTTTTTTTTCAAGACGAGGTCATAGTAGTAGTCTTGGAACTCACTTAGATGAGTCATTTTGTGTGTCTCCCGTGTTTCTACACTAATTGTATCAAAACCACATTAAGAACAAATAAAGGACTCTTGTTAAAGTATTTACTTTACAGACCAATCTATTGGTTCTAGCTTATTTTTCACCAGGTACTCGTTTCCCTGTGAGAAATGGCGAGACCCCAAAAAGCCAGAATGAGCTGAAAAAGGAGAGGGGTGAGTGGTTTGTAGCACTAGATGTTTCTTTTGAGCATCTCCCTTTAGAAGGTGAAGGCACTTTTCCTGAGCAGATTTACCCCAGAGCATAAAAATAATAGGCCTATCTAGCTTTACAATCTCAGCAATTACATGGTCAGTGAAGATTTCCCAGCCCTGGCCATAGTGAGATTTGGGTTCACTTTCGCGAACGGTCAGAGTAGCATTTAACATTAATACCCCTTGGTGGGCCCAGTTTAGAAGACAACCATGCTTCGGAGGATCAATATGTAGGTCATTTTGAAGTTCTTTGAAGATATTTTTCAGCGAGGGCGGAGAGGAAACTCCTTGAGTGACACTAAAGCTTAGCCCGTGAGCCTGCCCACATCCGTGATAGGGATCTTGCCCCATAATAACGACCTTAATTTGCTCTAAAGGCACCTGATAAAAGGCATTGAAAATCAATGACTTAGGTGGATATAGAGGCGGGCCTGTTTTTTCCTCTTTTTTCAAGAAATTTATAAGACTCTTAAAATAAGCCTGTTGAGATTCTTTTAGAAAAAAGGATGCCCAGCTTTTATCGAATAATTGCTCGCTAGATGCTGAAAAATACTCTAAAACTTCCATAATTGGAATATTATAGAAAAAATTAGATATAAAAAACCCCCTAAATTGGGGGTTTTTAGCTTTATTTAACGTTTACCTTAATATGATCAGATAAAATGTTATAGGCAGTCAAAGCTAGCTTTACATTCGGCATAGGAATAGCTTGAGTCATTACATTCGCAAATAAGTTGGCAGATGCCACATTTTTAGCTTTGCGATCTCCTGGGCTCAACTTACCGTTCAAAGCAGCAGCCTGAAGAGCCTTTACACTTGCATAGGTAGTAAGGTTACAAGCAAGGGCAAGTGGCGAAAATAGGCTACCAGATGAGTATGTTGCTAGGCTTCCAGCAATACTTGAGTAGTAAGCAATGTTAGCAGCGTCAGCTGTAAAATTTTCTTTTACAAAGTTTGAGACTGCAGTTGCACCATCTTTAATAACGCGTGCAACAGCTGCTCCATTTTCAGCAATGTAGCTTCCTGCGACTTGAGCATAAGCTCCCGCAGTTTTTCCAGCCTTAGTCATTGCACCTACTGCACAGTCTTTGGCTTCCAATATTGGTTTTTCATTAATTTGAATGGTAATCATGGCTCTCCTCCTATTGATTAATTAAATTTAGGCAATAGTATAAAGGCTAAACATTAAGAAAAGATAAAGACAAAAAAAAGCCCATCAAAAATGATGAGCTTAAAATTAAAAATTTTACTTGCTGATTTACTGCATTAGTCGCACTGCTGTTGTTACTGCAAGAGAGGCAATTCCAAGTCTATTATCTCCAAAGATAGCTTCAGATGCTAGAGTCATAACAGAGTTTGTGATTGCTAAATTATAAAGATTATCGCTTCTTGCTTCATTCAAAGCCTCTTCATTAATAGCAGCTAATTCTTTTGAACCTTCAGCAGGTTGATCACTTACTTCTTGAGTTTCGCCATCAAAATTAACAAAATTAACTCCTTCTGC
>JAAZZY010000101.1 GCA_014239035.1 Chlamydiia bacterium | reverse complement strand
ACCCAATGCGGTACAGGCCTTCATCGTTCTGAGGTAGAGATTGAAGAGTTTTTGGGCTCATCCCCTCAAGCTGGCTGCTTGATGCATAAAAATATGAAGAGTCTTTTTGTATATTGTTTTGGTAGATCTGTCCTAACTTAGCAATTTCTTTTTGTAGTTTAACAAACGTTTGTTTCTGATCCTTTGCAATTGATTGTCCCGATTCTTCAAATCCATTGATAAATTGTTCGGTTAGATAGATTTGATCTTGTGACCAAGAACTTTTATTTGCCATATAGCATGATTTTATTTTGTTATAAATTTCAGACTCGTTTGCAAAAAGATCGGTCTGAAAGTCTTTAAATACTTGTGAGGTAATTAATGCTTCATTTCGAAGATCGTCATCACTGGCAACAAGCGTCATAGTCTCAATTACAGATGAGCAATTGCCGGAGTAACCCATTAAACGGTCAAAGCCTAAGATTGTATTTTCAAAAGTATTCTCTTGATCACTTATTGCGTTCAGCTCATCAAGTGCTGCCTGTGCTTGAGATAAATAATCTTCTTGAAGCTTTTGAACATCGCCTGCATTTTTTGGGAAAATTTGTACAATGTCTTGAGGACTTTCCAAAGTAGGAAAAGAAAAGTCGACGGCAAAAAGGGGGCAACAAAGAGTAACAAATAAGCATAATAAAGATTTTACTTTCAAAACGAGGCTCCTAAGCAATAAACGAATAGAGACCAAACTCTACTTTATGAAGAATATTTTTCATAGATCTAATGGAAGGAAATCTACCCTCCCCAAAGTCCAAGTGTATGTAGTCTTTTTAAGATGTCATCTGGGTGATCTAAGCCTTCTTCAATGGCAAATTCTTCAGCTTTTTCCAAAAGCTTGCCGAGTTTCTTACCTGGCATGACGCCATGGTCCATTAAAAATTTGGATGAGACAATAGGTTTATTAGTAATTTTTCTTTCAATAGCCTTATGGAGTGTCTTTTGACGACCTTCATTTTCTTGCAGGAATGCAATGCGCTCTTTATCTGAGAGTGGAGAGGCTATAACTTTTAATACGAGATCAGCGTCTGGGTTGGCATAAAAGTGAACCCACTCTACTTTAGAGGGGCCTTTTTTTATGAGGTGTTTTGTCTCGTGGCAAAATAGTGCAAGTTTTGCTTTGACATTGGAGACTTTCAGTCTATCAATTAAATCTGTTAGGTCATCTTTTGAAATGGCCGGAAAGAGATCTAATAGGTATAAAATAGTTGGGCAGTGATCAGGCATCTGGTCAAATGCAAAGATGTACCGGTTAAACTCTTCATCACTATATTCTTTAATTTGAGGAAAAACCTCTTCTAAGAGCTTCATTTCAAATAAAAGTGAAATGGCTTTTTTAAAACCACCTTTTTTCATCTTCTGAAATTCTTGGTAGATGCGCTCAATAGACACAGAGGGAAAGAGCTCTGATGCTTTTCCTAGAATGGCTTTTTTTGTTTCACTTTCAATTGAAAAGTTAAAGCGAGCAGAAAATCTACATGCTCGAATCATTCTAAGGCGATCCTCATCAAAGCGGGTCTTAGGATCACCGATAGCTCGAATAACTTTTTTTTCGATGTCTTTTTTTCCATCGACATAGTCATAGGTTTTTTTACTGATCGGATCATAGAACATGCCGTTGATTGTAAAATCGCGCCTTAGGGCATCTTCTTTAGGAGAGCAAAAAGCAACCTCTTCTGGGCGCCTTCCATCTTTATAGTGGAGATCTTTTCTAAAAGTTGCTACTTCAAAAGAAATCCCTTCTAAAACAACCACTACAATGCCAAAGGCAAGGCCTACAGGGATAGTTTTTTCAAATAGAGATTGCACGACATTTGGGGCGGCATCGGTTGCAATGTCAATGTCATCACTGTGGAGATCTAAGATAAGATCACGCACGTAACCGCCAGCATAATAGGCTAAATAGCCTTTGCTCTGTAGTTTTTTGCACACCGAATGCGCTAATCGTTCTTTATCCATAAATCTAAACTCGGTAAACTGTGGAAAATAACAGGTTAAACTTTTTCTGTCGAAATCGATTAAATATATGGCGCAACAAATTCATATTCTAGATGAGAAAACCATCAATCAAATCGCTGCAGGTGAGGTGATTGAGAATCCATCATCTTGCGTAAAAGAATTGGTTGAAAATGCAATAGATGCGGGAGCTGATCAGATAGAAGTGCTCATTATTGCAGGTGGACGCAAAAAAATTGAAGTGAGTGACAATGGAATCGGGATGAATAGTGACGATGCACTATTGAGTCTAGAGCGCCACGCCACCTCCAAAATTAGAACAATCACAGATATGGACAGCATCCACTCGATGGGCTTTCGAGGAGAAGCTCTAGCATCTATTGCAGCGATCTCTAGATTTGAACTGCACTCAAGTGATGGAAAAGAGGCTTCAAAAGTTATTTGTCATGGCGGCAAGATAATCGATCAGAGCGTATCTCCAAGAATACGTGGAACAACAATTACTATAAATTCTCTTTTCTACAATGTTCCTGCTAGAAAAGAATTTCAAAAATCAACAAGCTCTGATGTTCGAGAAGTTACAAAAGTTGTGACAAATTTAGCTATTGCGCATGCCAAAATTACATTTAAATTGGTTCAAGATAATAAAGAAGTCTTTCATCTTATTCCAAAACAGATGCTTAATGAGCTTGAAAATCTAAAACTCAGAATTGCCAAGCTCTTTGGTTCTCAACTTCATGATGAACTTGTTGGTGTGGATCTCGAAAAAGATGGAATTTCTTTAAAAGGTTTTATTGCCAAAGCAAAGATGCATCGCCCTAATAGACTTGGTCAGCATCTTTTTGTGAATAAAAGATTTATAGACTCTAGGTTTATATCATTTGCAGTAAGAGAAGGGTATAGTACAAGGCTCCCAGAAGGACGCTTCCCAGTGTTCTTTTTAGCTATGGAAATCGATCCACAAAAAGTAGATGTGAATGTTCATCCTCAGAAAAAAGAAATACGCTTTAAAGAGCCTTTTGAAATTAAACGTATTATTTCAACGCTTATCGATCGCTCTTTGCAAGGAGCAGTCCTGCCACAAGTAACTCACTCTAGTGCTTTAAAAAAAGAGGTGTTTTTTGCATCAGATGAGTCAATGCCTAGCTATCCTTTTGCCCGAGAGGTGCAAGAAGTTCAGGTGCTCAAGCAAACAGAGCCCTCTTTTTTTCCAGAGCCAACGCTTGATTTTATTCCTAATATCATCGGCGTATTTAGCACCTATATCTTTGTAGAAGCTAAAAGCTTAAGCTCTAAAATGAGTTTAACAGCTATAGAAGCTGATGGGCTGATGATGATTCACCAAAAAAGAGCTCAAGGGCGCATTTTATTTGATACTCTGGTGCAAAAAACCTCTAAGATTAGCGTGCAGAACTTGCTCTTAGCTGAAACTCTAGAGTTTTCCAATGTCGATGCGCATATTATAGAAGAATATCTAGAAACGTTTAATGAACTTGGGGTGAGTTTGCGCTCTATTGGACAAAATAGCTTTATATTAGATGGCTTGCCCTCGCTTATTCCAACAAGCGCAGCTAAAAACCTCATTGAATCAGTTTTAGAAGAGGTCTCTAAAGGCTCTTCTAAAAATCCAATAGAGGAGCAGAAGAAACAAATTTTAGCCTCTGCCATTTCCAAGTCAGTTCCGTGGAAAAATATAGAAAATTTTGATCAAGCAAGTATCTTAATCACCAAATTATTCAAATGTGAAAACTTTGAATACTCTCCTAAAGGCAGGCCTATTGTTTTGCCTTTAACTTCAAGCGAGCTCTCTAAGAAGTTCTCTTAATCTACTTACTGTGAAAAATAGAGCAGAGATAAGAAAGTAAAGTCTTCGTTGTTTTGATGTAGAGAAATAAATTCAGAACTTTTGATTGGACTACGATGTTAAGAATGAATTACAACTGTATTCTAAAAAAAATAGAGATTATTTATGACAGATTTACCTAAGTGTATTAAGTGCGGTTCAGCATATACCTACGAAGATGGAGCCTTATATATTTGCCCTGAATGTAGTCATGAGTGGGCTATCAGTGTTGAAGAGGGTGATGAGGCTGTGCAGTCTGTGGTGAAGGACGCGCATGGGAATATCCTTCAGAACGGTGATAGTGTGACAGTTATCAAAGATCTAAAAGTCAAAGGAGTATCCTCAGCTTTGAAAGTTGGTGTAAAAGTTAAAAATATTCGTCTGGTGGATGAGGTTGACGGTCACAATATTGAAGCTAAAGTTCCTAGCTTTGGAATATTAATGATTAAATCTAAGTTTGTTAAGAAAAGTGGCTAATTGGATCTTTCCAAGCTATCTTTATATAAAAACAGCAGGACCTAATTTTCATTAAAACCTTTTGGCAGGAGGTCTATTTTCACCTCAGGTGTTTTATTAACATCGCGAATGATTTGATTGACTCAGTCTAATACAATTGTTTGGTTAGAAAATAAAAAAAAGAATAGATTATAAGAGAAAAATAATAACCCACTAAGAAAATATATGACAGATCGCACATCACTATTAAAACGTAAAGCAAGTTTAGTAAAATGGATAAAAGAGCATAAAATCTCAGGATGTATCATCCAAGATCCCACTAATCTTTTGTATTATACTGGCCTCAATATCTCGACAGGTATTTTGTATGTAGGAGAGAAGAGGCAAGTACTAATTGTAGATCATAGATATTACGATCGCTGTAAAAAAGAAGTGCCTTTTTCTGTTAGAGCGACAAAGAATTTTAAAGATACGCTGAAAAAGTTTAACTTTCCAGTATCTGTTGCAGTAGATAGTCATTGCACATTGTTGAAAGATTTTGAACTCTATAAGCAGTTTACAAAAGTTATTTCATACCCTGGATTTCTAGCGCAAAAGCGTATGATTAAAGATGCGCGTGAGATCACGCTTACTAAAAAAAGCTGCAAGATCACAAAAGAGGGGTTTGAATATATCCAAAAGCATTTTAAAGAGGGGATTACAGAGCTTGAACTCACTGAAAAGCTGGAAATCTTTTTAAGGAAGAATGGAGCTCAAAAGATGGCTTTTGATCCTATTGTTGCTTTTGGAAAAAATGCTGCTAATCCTCACTATACTCCGCAAAATGTGAAGCTGAAAAAAAATGATCTTATCTTAATCGACTGCGGATCTATTTACAAAGACTATAACTCCGATATGACGCGCACATATATCAAGGGAAATATCTCTAAGCGCATGGAGAAGCTCATTGAGATCACAAAAGATGCGCAGGCTGCTGCTGTTAAACTCTGCAAACCGGGCCTAAGTGTTAAAGCTCTAAATGAATGTGTGCATAAAATCTTTGTAGAG
>JAAZZY010000100.1 GCA_014239035.1 Chlamydiia bacterium | reverse complement strand
ATTTCCCACCATGTATAGAGTAATCACCCAGGTTCCTTCGCTATCACTTACTCCTAAACCTCCAGCAATATAGGGGACCGAGACATTGGCAATGGAAAAATCAAGCACCTCCATAAATGTACAAAGCGAGAGCGCCAGAGCAGTTAAAATAAAGGGGATACCTTTTAGATCGTATTTATTCTCCATCACACAAGTTAAGGTTTGTCTCTATGATCTGCTCTATAAGAGGAGCTACACCATTTAGTTGATCTTCATAGATATCTGTTTGGTAGATAGGACATGTTGGGCCACCTTTTGTCAAAACTGATCCTTCTTGATTATGCACATCAATAACCACTTCTGTTGAAAGCCCTACTCGAAGGGGAAACTGTTCAATCTCATGGGGCCGAAGACCAATTCTAACAGGTACACGTTGAACAATTTTAATCCAGTTGCCTGTTGCATTTTGAGGAGGCAAGATTGAAAAGACACTTCCTGTTCCAGGAGCTATTCCTAAAATGATCCCTTGGAAAATTTTGTAGCGCTTATAAATATCTGTTTTCACAACAACAGGTTGCCCGATTCTAATTTTCGAAAGCTGACTTTCTTTTAGGTTAGCGGTAACCCACAGATTGTCTAAGGGTACTATAGATAACAGCGCAAGGGTTGGCGATGCTGTTTCACCCACTTGCATGGATTTTTTTGCAATGAACCCTTCATAGGGAGCTTTGATTTGAGTGTAACACAAGTTTATCCAACTTTGTTTTACGCTCTCTATTGCATTGACCACAAGGGGATGCGTAAGCACGGTTGTATTGTAAGTTTGTGTCTGAGCTTTTTTTAAGCTCTCTTCAATTTTAACAAGTTCTGCTTCTGCTGCGAGTAGAGTAGACTGAGAGTCTTCAAAGTTCTCCCTTGAGACTCCCCCAATACCAACTAAGGCCTGGCGATGCAAAAAGTGCGTTTGAGCTTGCTCGAGATAAACCATCTGCTGTTCTAGAGAAGCCACCAGTTCATTGACTTGGTCAAACATCTGCTGAACGTTTCTAAGAGTGGCAGCTAAATTTGCCTGCGACTCATCAAACTGTATCTGAAAATCTGTTGGATCAAGAGTCGCTAGGATTTGCCCTTCTTTAACATAGTCATCATCGTTAACGTTAATGTTTTGAAAGTTCCCTCTCACTCTTGGAAAAACTTCAATTATATTCCCTTGAACGTAGGCATCAGTAGTACTTACTTTATATTGACCAAAAATCAGCCAATATAAAAATACAAGTACCCCGATTATAATGAGCACAGAAAGAACAATAAAAAGAGGCCATCTACTCTTTTTTTTCTTAGGAGCATTTTGCTCACTATTTTGATCTTGTGCAGCTTCATCGTTCATTTAATGAAAAATCCCCTTCTACTTTTTGAAGCTCTGGGCAACTGTAGCCCCCACCTAATGATTTGATTAAATTTAGTGCAGCAAGTAAATGTAACCGGTTGTATTTATTCAAATTTATTTCATCTTCAATTAGGGTCAATTTTGTTTTCAATACATCAAGATAATTATTTAGTCCATACTCATAACGCATAGTGGCAAGTTCAACTATATTCAGGCTTTTTTCGATAACTTCTTCTTGGCAGATGAGATGCTCATTAGAGATTCTAAAAGAGGTGATTCCGTCGACGACTTCTTTTGCAGCTTGAAGCAGCATCTGATTATAATCTAAGATGGCTAAGTTGTATCTCTTGACGTTTTGCTGTAAATTGTTTCTAAGCTGCAGTCCTTTAAAAATGGGGAGTGTGGCCATTGGAGCAATGGATGTAAACCATCCTCTAGGCTTTAATAATGTATCCCAGTTCATATTGAAGTACCCTGAGAAACTTCCCAAATCAATGCTAGGTAAAAAAGCAACTTCAGCTGAACGCACCCTTTTTGCTGCTGCTTGAACTTCCCAGATTTTAGCGACAACATCTGCTCTTCTTGAGAGGAGATCAATAGGTACTTCTTGAGGAAACGGAAAAGATAGACCGAAGTATCCTGTTGGGAGTTCAAAGTTGATCTTGTCATCTGCAGAGCGTCCCATCAACATTTTAAGCTGATGCATGTTCAAGGCAATGTTTTGATCAGTTTGAAGGAGTTCATTTTGAAAAGAGATTAGTCTTTTTTCAAGAGCTTGCAGAATCTCTTCATCTCCTAAACCATTTTCATAGATATTGACTTGAAGATTCAAAACTTGATTTTGGGTGTTTAATAGAGATGTTTGCAGCTCTTTCAATGAGAGAAAGTGTTGTAAGTCAAAATATGCAAGCGCCATTTGCACGCTAAGAATCAGTCGTGTATGAGAAGCTTCTGCCATTTCAACTTTTGTTTCATCAAGTGCTGCCTGGTAAAGTTTTCTTTGTTTGCCCCACAAATCTAAGTTCCAACGAAAGTTGACCAAAGTGGTTAATATATTGATCCATTTTGGCACAATATCATTAGGTAGGTTAGTAAGATCTGGGGTTATCCCTTTTTTGTTCCAATTAAAACCAGCTAAAAAATCATTGAAAGTAGCTTCTGCACTGGGAAGTAAGGGAGCAAAATTTTGTTTGGCGCTGTTATGAGCAAGACTTACCCTTTCAATGGCCATTGCAAGGGTTGGATTATTTTCAAAGGCTACCTCAATGATCTCATTAAACTGAGAGTCTCCAAACATCTCCCACCAATTTTCATTGATCCAGTTTGAAGGAACAAAGCAAGCATCAGAGAAAGCATCCTCTATCGTAGAGTTAACGCTCAATGAGTGTGGCTTTGCCAGATCGCCATTGTACTGGCAGCTCTGAGAAAAGAACAAAATCAAAGATAAAGTGGCATAAGCGAGTAGTCGCGTGCTGCCTGAGAATATAAAATCCCCCACCCTAGGCTACCTCCTTCTAGATATGGGGGATATAGAACATCCTAAATAACTTGAAAAGTCTTTTTATTCACCTTCTAGATAACATGGACATTCTGGTGGTTGAACCTCGGAGTCTTCAAAGTTAAAGTTGTAGTCAGCCTTCCACTGTTCAATATGATCGCAGTAAACTGCATTGAAGAAGTCTTTCATCTCATCAGTAGCTTCAAAATCATTAAGCTTCACAACTTGATCAAAGACTCTATCAAATCGCTCTTCTATATCATGGTCAATCATCTCTCTAAATTTATCTAGAATTTCAATTCTAAGACCTTCTTGGTTTGTTCCTTTTGTAAATAGTGAAATGAGAATCCAAGCAGGTGATGAAGAGGCATCTACAAACTCATCAGATGATTGCATATCTCCTTCTTCAAAAAGAACATGTTGCACGGCATCCAAGACCATTAATTTCTCAGCGAGCTCATCATTTGGAATAATAAACGTATGAGGATCAACTTGACCTTTCTTAAGTACAGACAAAACTTGTTCTAAGTCCCAAGCCTGAATCGCATTTTCAAACTCTACTTGAAGAGCTGAAGGCCCATCTTTATCTGTTGAAATAATTACTGTTCCGCTTTGCGACACTTGATTTATAGTTGATGAAATAAGCATGCTTCCTCCTTTAAAGAAATGAATTTCCCAAGTATTATATCAAAAATGTTAAATTATTTAAAATAAATATGATAGATTGCAATCCCACTCTTTTTAGCACTCTAAAATACCAAAATAAGCACATTTTGGCCTTAGATGAACACATTAAAAAGCTTCAATTAGACTACCTGAGCCTCTTTAACAAGAAGTGGATTTTTGAAAAAAATGATCTTTTCGAGTATCTTCTATACCAAAACCTATCTAGTGAAACGCACCGCCTAAATATCTTTGCAACAATCCCTCCCAGCTTTAAAATATGTCCATATGATTCTTATAGTGAAATAGATACAAAACTAAAACTCTTTCCAAAACCTTTTCTTGAAAAGCTTGCACACTTAAAGAAAAGTGACTTTTCTAAAAGACATCTAATGCTCAAAATTGCCAATGATGAGGGCTATAATGACTATATTTTTACTGATTCAAGGGGCTTTATCTTAGAAACTACTCTATCAAATATTTTTTGGATTAAAGAAAATACTCTGCTTACACCTCATAGAAATCTTCCTTTGTATTTTGGAGTAACACTGCAAAATGTGATCTTTGCTGCAAAAAAATTAGGTTATCAGGTTGCTGAAGTTGAGGAAAATAATTTAGATCGACTCATAGACTCAAATGTCTTTATTTGTAACTCTCTAAAAGAAATCTGCCCGGTTCGGACAATAAATGGCAGGGTTTGCTCATATAACGCAGGGCTTATCAATAGCATCACTCAGGCTTATGAAAAAGAGCGGCAAAGCTCTCCTCTACCCAGTCTTTTAAATAGTCTAAAGAGATATTAACTTTATCCCCGACTCTTGGCTCCACTTCAATCTCACGATCTGACAAGAAATTTTTGCCGATGATCATTTTATATGGCAGCCCTAAAAGATCACTATCTTTGAGTTTAAATCCAAGGCGCTCTTTTCGATCATCAAGTAATACTTCTAGCCCCATTTTTTGGAGATCTTCATAGATTTTTTCGGCAGCTAGCATTTGATCTTCATCTTTGACATTCACAGGAGTTAAAAGTATATGAAAAGGAGCAATTTCTAATGGCCAGATTATCCCTTTATCATCATACATTTGTTCAACAGCACCTTGAATACACCGCCCCACTCCAAGGCCAAAACATCCCATCAACAACGCTTTTGGTTTCCCATCTTTATTTTGATAAAATGCTTCCAATGAGACGCTATATTTATCACCCAAGTTAAAGATATGCCCAACTTCGATGCCTCTTTTTTCTTCATAGACAGCATCAGGAGCAAGAGGACAAAGATCTCCAGCTTTTGCCTGGCAGAAATCGTAGAATGGAGGTTTCTTACAATCACGATCCCACTGCACATTTTTATAGTGAAAGTCTATTTCGTTGGCACCACACATAAAGTTGTGCATTTTTCGACAGGTGTTATCAGCAACAAATTCTATTGGACAATCAATAGGACCAATAAAACCTATTTCGCTCTTCGTTGCCTTTTTAATATCTTCTTCTGTAGCTAAATCAACCTCTAGGGCTTCAAAATGGTTTGTTAGCTTAACCGTATTAATTTCCCGATCAGCTCGTATGCCAACAGTCACAAAATCAACTCTATCTTCATAGGTAAGTTTATAGATCAATGTTTTGAGCATCATTTGAGCTGGCTGATTCACAAATTTGACTTGTGCTTCAATGGTTTTAATGCCAGGAGTAGAAAACTTCTCCATTGCATCGCTATGGGTTGGATATTCAAAATCTTTTGGAACACATGGGGCTTTCTCACTGTTGAAGGCAAGATCACCAGCAATAAGCACTGAGTCTTCTCCAATATCTGCCACCACCTGAAATTCTTCTGATTGACCATCTCCAATTTTTCCAGAGTCTGCTTGAACAATGACATAGTCAAGACCTAGTCTCCCTAGAATTTTTTGGTAGGCTCTTCTCATTTTTTGATACTCTTCTTGCATCTCTTTATCATCTGCA